>NZ_AMXF01000014.1 GCF_000310225.1 Thauera phenylacetica B4P | reverse complement strand
CGCGGCCGGCCGGCGGGCGCGACCCGCCCGCCAGCCGCGCGGTCGGCCTCAGAGGCTGTCGCCGAAGTCCTTGCGGAACTGCGCGACGAGCTCGTTCTGCCAGTCGGACACCGGCGCCAGGCGGCCGTAGAAGAAGCGCAGGATCTCGGGCTCCTCGGTGAACACCAGGCCGCCGATCAGGCGGCGGTTGGCGTACAGCCACTCCAGGCGATCCACCGCGTACTTGACCTGCGACAGCGTGAACACCCGCCGCGGCATCGCCAGGCGCACCAGCTCCATGTTGGCGAAGAGCTCGCTGCCGTCGGGCTCGCGCTGCTCGGAGAGCGTGCCGCGCTCCATGCCGCGGATGCCGCCGGCGATGTAGAGCGCCGAGGCGAGCGCGCCCGCCGGGTACTGCGCCTGCGGGATGTGGTCGACGAACTGCATCGCGTTGATGTGGCAGCCCAGGCCGCCGGCCGGGGTGATCACCGGGATGCCGCGCTTGACGAGCTCGTCCACCATGAAGCCGATGAACTGCGGGCCCTGGTTGATGACCTCCTCGTCCATGGTCTCCTCCAGGCCCACGGTGAGCGCCTCCATCTCGCGCACCGACATGCCGCCGTAGGTCAGGAAGCCCTCGTACAGCGGCACCAGGCCGCGCATGCGGCGGTACAGCTCCTCGCTGCGGATGCACATGCCGCCGCCACGGGCGCAGCCGAGCTTGCGCGCGGAGAAGTAGATCACGTCGCACAGGTCGGCCATGCGGCGGGTGATCTCGCGGATGCTCAGGTCCTTGCAGGCCTCCTCGCGCTCCTTGATGAAGTGCAGGTTGTCGGCGAGCAGGCTGGCGTCCATCACCAGCATCAGCCCGGACTCGTCGCACACCCTGCGGATGTCGGCGAGGTTCTGCACCGAGAAGGGCTGGCCGCCGATCAGGTTGGTGCCGGCCTCCATGCGCACGAAGGCGATCTTGTCGACGCCGTGGAGGCCGATCACGTCGCGCAGCTTGGCGACGTCCATGTTGCCCTTGAAGGGATGCACGCTGACCACCTCCAGCCCGGCGTCGGCGACCAGCTCCTCGACCGTGCCGCCGTTGAGCGTGATGTGCGCCTTGGTGGTGGTGAAGTGGTAGTTCATCGGCACCACCGAGCCCGGCGACACCAGCACCTGGGCGAGGATGTTCTCGCACGCGCGGCCCTGGTGGGCGGGCAGGAAGAAGGGCATGCCGAAGATCTCGTTCAGCTTGCTCTCCAGCCGGGTGTAGGTGGCGCTGCCCGCGTAGCTGTCGTCGGCGATCATCATCGCCGCCAGCTGCTGGTCGCTCATCGCGTTGACGCCGCTGTCGGTGAGCATGTCCATGAACACGTCGGCGTTGCGCAGCAGGAAGGTGTTGTTGCCCGCCTCGGTGATCGCCTCGAGCCGGCGCTCGACCGGGGGCAGGTTCAGCTTCTGGACGATGCGGACCTTGTGCATCTCGAGCGGGATCGACTCTTCTCCGAAGAACTTCACTTTCGCCATGGCGGGCTGCCTCCTCGTGCGACTTGCGTGGATGAAAGGCGCAATCGAACCACGATGGGGATAAGCGGATGTTGATGCAGCGCAAGACTCGTTGACGTCCGCGGAAACATGCCTGCGCGATCACAGACACTTCCTGAGCGGAATCAAGGGAAAGAGCCGGCCGGGCAGGCAAACTCCCCACCCGTGTCTCATCGACGCGGCCCAGTGCCGCCCGCCCTGCCGTGACCCTTGCCGTGTCCCTCCCGCCGACCGTCCCAACCACCGCTCCGGCCCCGCTTCCCGCACAGCCGGGCGCCGGGCGCATCCCCGGCAGCAAGGCGATGTGGGTGGGCATCTTCTGCGAAATCACCGAGTTCGCCCTGCTCTTCGCGGTCTTCTTCGTCGCGCGCGCCCATCACCCGGAAGCCTTCCAGGCGGGCCCCGAGCGGCTCTCGCTGCTGGCCGGCACCGGCTACACCCTGATGCTGCTCACCAGCGGCTGGTGCGTGGCGCGCGCGCTGCACGCGATGCGGCGCGGCGACAGGCGCGCGACCGTGCGCTGGATGCTCGCGGGCTTCGTGTTCGGGCTGGGCTACCCGGCGATCAAGGTCTTCGAGCTGCAGCGCAACTTCGCGCTCGGGCTCGACGGCAGCGCCGGGGTGTTCATCGTCAGCTACTACTACCTGACCTTCACCCACCTGGTGCACGTGTTCTGGGGCCTGCTCGGCATGATGTGGGTGATCGTGCGCACCGGCCTGGGCGCCTACACCCCGGAGGAGCACAGCGGGCTGGAGGCCTTCGCCTGCTACTGGCACGTCACCGACATGATCTGGCTGATGATCTTCCCGCTCTTCTACCTGCTCGGATGAGGAAACCCGCATGAGCCCCGTAGATAAGATCGGCGACCGCAGGATCGACCTCGCCTGGCTGATGCTGGTGCTGCTCAGCGTGGGTGGCGCCGGCATCGGCAGCGCGGACGCGAACGCCGTGCTCGTCGCGGTGGGCGTGTCGCTGGTCATGGCGATCAAGCTGCGCCTGGTGTGCACCTACTTCCTCGAGCTCCACGAGGCCCACCCGCGCATCCGCCGGGCCGTGCTCGCCTTCTGCCACGGCATGCCGATCCTGGTGACCCTCACCACCGCCTTCGGCGACACCCTCTCCCGCCTCACCGGCGCGCTGATCGGCTAGGCCGGCCGACGGCGCCGCAGGATGGGCTGCAGGCGCTGCGGCAGCTGCGAACGCCGCGACTCCGGCGGGCGCGGCGGGCGCTCCATCGCCGCATTCGCGCCTGCCGGCGCTCCTACAGGAACCGTCGCGGTCCCGGGTGGGATGTAGGGGCTGCGGAAGCTGCGAACCCGGCGGCTCCGGCGGGCGTGGCGGGCGCTTCACCGACGCCTTCGCGCCTGCCGGCGCTCCTGCATGAACCGTCGCGGTCCGGAGTGCGCCGGCTGCGCTCACCAGTGCGGCGGGATCTCGTCCTCGGGGCGCAGGGGGTCGCCCGGCTGCAGGGTCTTGAGCTGCTGGGCGAGCTGATGGAGGTGCTGGCGCAGCAGGTCGAGCTCCTGCTGCTGGCGCCAGACCGTGCGGTTGAGTTCGTCGAGGAGATCCTCGGCAGCCATCAGCTTGGTCTCCAGCACGACGATGCGCTCTTCCATGGCGGGCGGTCCTGATTCTCTTTGTGGGCGCGCATTCTAGCCGGCGGCGGCGTCTAGGCGGGCGAGCGCCCAGGCGACGTGCTCGCGCACCATCGCGTCCTCGTCGTCGGCGCGGGCCTGCAAGGCCGCGCGCGCCGCAGGCGTGGCCGGGCCGTTGCCGAGCGCGACCGCGATGTTGCGCAGCCAGCGCGCGTGGCCGATGCGGTGGATCGGGCTGCCGGCGGTGCGCTCGGAGAATTGCGCCGCCGTCCACGCAAAGAGCTCGGCCAGCCGGGCGTCGTCCAGCCCCTGGCGGGGGGCGAAATCGGGCTCGCGACCGAGCTGGGCGAAGCGGTTCCACGGGCACACGAGCTGGCAGTCGTCGCAGCCGTAGATGCGGTTGCCGAGCAGCGGGCGCAGCGCCTCGGGGATCGCGCCGTGCAGCTCGATGGTGAGGTAGGAGATGCAGCGCCGCGCGTCGACCCGGTAGGGCGCGACGATGGCGCCGGTGGGGCAGGCGTCGATGCAGGCCGTGCAGCGCCCGCAGTGCGAGTCCACCGGCGCGTCCACCGGCAGCGGGAGGTCGGTGAGGATCTCGCCGAGGAAGAACCACGAGCCCGCGGTGCGATCGAGCAGCAGGGTGTGCTTGCCGCGCCAGCCCAGGCCCTTGCGGCTGGCGTGCTCGACCTCGAGGATGGGCGCCGAGTCGGTGAACACGCGGTATTGGTGCGCCACCTCGGCGCTGATGCGGTCGGCGAGCTTCTGCAGGCGGTTGCGCACCAGCTTGTGGTAGTCGCGGCCGAGCGCGTAGCGCGACACGTAGGCGCGCTCGCCATCGGCGAGCACCTCCAGCGCCGGCGCGGCGTCGGGCCAGTAGCCCATGCGCACGCTGATCACGCGCACGCTGCCGGGCAGGAGCTCGGCGGCGCGCGCACGTTTCATGCCGTGGCGCGCCATATAATCCATGTGCCCGTGAAAGCCGGCCTCCAGCCAGGCGGCCAGGCCGGGCTCGGCGTCGGTGAGATCGACCCCGCCGACGCCGACCGCGTCGAAGCCGAGTTCGCGCCCCCACTGTCTGATCCGCGCAACAAGCGCCGCGCCGTCGAGGACGGTCCCGTCGACCGCCGCCCCGCCCGGCGCCGGCAATTTTGTTTCCATTTGTCAGAGATCCCGATGATCGAGTCGATCCAGACTGCCGATGATAACGGCGCCCGCCTGCGGGCGCATTTGCCCGACGAGGCCGCCACCGTGGCGCTTGGCGCCGCGTTGGCCCGCGTTCTCGCCCCCGGGCTGCAGATCTGGCTGCAGGGCAACCTCGGCACGGGCAAGACCACCCTCACCCGCGGCCTGCTGCGCGGGCTCGGCCACGAGGGCAAGGTGAAGAGCCCGACCTACACCTTGATTGAACCTTACGTCGTTTCTAGCTTAAACTTATATCACTTTGATTTTTATCGCTTCACCTCGCCCGAGGAATATCTCGACGCAGGGCTGGACGAATACTTCGCCGGTGAGGGCATCTGCATCGTGGAATGGCCGGACAAGGCCTCGCCCCATCTGCCCTCTCCCGACGTCGAAATCGTCCTGCAGGCCGGTGAATCCGGGCGGGATGTGGCGATCAGTGCAAACACGGAAGCGGGGCGAACATGCGTGATCGGACTGGTGAAAGCTTTGCGGGGCGCGGACCCGGCGCCCGGGACGACCTGAGCCTGCCCCAGGCCTCGGACATCGCGGCTGCGTCCGCGGCCTTCGCTGCGGGGCGCATCGATCGCCGCCGGCTGCTCAAGTTCGCCGGCGCCTCGCTCGCCATGCTGGTGAGCCCGGTCGGGCTGGCGAGCCCGGCAAGCCTGCTCGCGGTGCGCGTGTGGCCCTCGGCCGAATACACCCGCATCACCCTCGAAGGCTCCTCGCACCTGCGCCACAGCCACATGCTGGTCGAGGACCCGCAGCGCCTGGTGGTCGACCTCGAGGGCGTGCAGCTCGACAGCGTGCTGCAGTCCCTGCCCTCCAAGGTGCTCGACTCCGACCCCTACATCCGCCTGATCCGCGCCGGGCAGAACCGGCCCGGCGTGGTGCGCGTGGTCATCGAGCTCAAGGCGGCGATCAACCCGCAGGTGTTCACCCTCGACCCGGTGGGCAGCTACGGCCACCGCCTCGTCCTCGACTTGCACCCGACCGAGGCGCACGACCCGTTGATGGCGCTGATCATGAAGGATTCGCCGATGGACGCCGCGATGGGCGACGCCGGCGGCAACACCGCGGCGGTGGCGCGCGAGGAGCCGCGCGAACCGGTCCGCCGCGGCAGGCGCAACGAGCCGGCGGTCGATCGCCTGTACACCGTGGTGCTCGACGCCGGCCATGGCGGCGAGGATCCGGGTGCGATCGGCCGCGGGGGCAGCTACGAGAAGGACGTCACGCTGTCGATCGCGCACCGCCTCAAGCGCAAGATCGACGCAACACCCGGGATGCGTGCGGTGCTGACCCGCGACGGCGACTACTTCGTGCCGCTGCACCAGCGCGTGGCACGTGCGCGCCGGGTGCGTGCCGACCTCTTCGTGTCCATCCACGCCGACGCCTTCGTGCGCCCCGAGGCCAACGGCAGCTCGGTCTACGTGCTGTCCGAGCGCGGCGCCTCGAGCTCGGCCGCGCGCTGGCTGGCGCAGAAGGAGAACGACGCCGACCTCGTGGGTGGCGTCAATCTGGCCCGCCAGGACGGCCACATCGCGCGCACCCTGCTCGACCTGTCGCAGACCGCGACGATCAACGACAGCTTCAAGCTCGGCCGAGCCATGCTCGGCGAGCTCGGCACCATCAACCGGCTGCACAAGCCCGAGGTGGAGCAGGCTGGCTTCGCGGTGCTGCGCGCGCCGGACATCCCCTCGGTGCTGGTCGAGACCGCCTTCATCAGCAACCCGCAGGAAGAACGCCGGCTCAACGACGAGGCCTACCAGGACAAGATGGCCACCGCGCTGATGCGCGGGATCAAGCGCTACTTCGAGGAGCACGCCCCGAGCGCCCCGACCAGGGTGGCACGGCTCGACTGAGCGCCTTTTCGCCTTCGCATCCGGCGGGCTTGCCGAGGCTCGTGCCGGAGCGGTGGCGGGGATGGTGGCGTGGTCGTTTGGCGGAGCGCCGCTTTCGCGCCTGCCGGCGCTCCTACATGAACCATCGCGGGTTCGATGTCGGTACAGCGGCGGACGGGGCGGTGGCGGAGCGCTGCTTTCGCGCCTGCCGGCGCTCCTGCATGAACCATCGCGGGTTCGATGTTCGTGCAGCGGCGAACGGGCGGTTCGGCGCTCGGCGAGGGGCTGCTCTCCACCCTCGTCCGCGCGCCCGGCGGCGCCCCCAAGGCCCGCAGCGCCGGCCTTTGCCGCTATAATCGCGGCTTTTTCAGGCGCTTATGCAGGTTCACCGCGGGATTCCCGAGCAGGCCGACACGGCTGCGGTGCTCACCATCGGCAACTTCGATGGCGTGCATCTCGGCCATCAGGCGCTGCTTTCGCTGCTGACCGACAAGGCCCGTGCGCTCGGCCTGCCGGCGGTGGTGCTCACCTTCGAGCCGCACCCGCGCGAATACTTCAGCCCCGCCGACGCCCCCGCCCGCCTCGCCTCGCTGCGCGAGAAGCTCCTGCTGCTGGCCGCCGCGGGCGTCGATCGCTGCCACGTGTGCCGCTTCGACGCGCGCTTCGCCGCCCAGCCCGCGCAGGCCTTCATCGACGACATCCTGGTGCGGGGCCTCGACGTGCGCCACCTCTTCATCGGTGACGACTTCCGCTTCGGCGCCCGCCGCCAGGGCAACTTCGCGATGCTGCGCGACGCCGGCGCAGAGGGCGGCTTCGGGGTAGAGTCCATGCCCACGCTCGCGGTCGCCGGCGAGCGGGTGTCCAGCTCGGCGGTGCGCGCCGCGCTCGCCGAGGGGGACCTCGCCCACGCCGCGCGCCTGCTCGGCCGCCCCTACAGCATCGCCGGGCGGGTCGGCCACGGCGACAAGCTCGGCCGCCAGCTCGGCTTCCCGACGGCGAACATCCAGATGAAGCACCGCCGCCCTGCGCTGGGCGGCGTCTACGTGGTGAGCGTCGAGGGCCTCGCGGCGGGCCCGGTGGCCGGCGTGGCCAACATCGGCCTGCGCCCGACCGCAACCGCGAACGGCCGCGCCCGCCTCGAGGTCCACCTCTTCGACTGGGCGCAGGACTGCTACGGCGCCCACATCCGCGTACATTTCCTGCACCGCCTGCGCGCGGAGCAAAAATTCCCCTCGCTCGACGCGCTGCGCGCGCAGATCGCGCTCGACAGCCAGGCGGCCCGCGACTGGCTGGCCGCGAACCCCCTGCCCGCCTGAAGGCCCGACGAACCCCGACGATCCCACCGACTTCCGACTCCGCCATGGCCGACTACCGCAAGACGCTCAACCTGCCCGACACCCCCTTCCCGATGCGCGGCGACCTGCCCAAGCGCGAGCCTAACTGGATCGCCGACTGGCAGCAGAAGAAGCTCTACCAGCGCATCCGCAAGGCCAGCGCCGGCCGGCCCAAGTTCGTGCTCCACGACGGCCCGCCCTACGCCAACGGCAGCCTGCACATCGGCCACGCGCTCAACAAGATCCTCAAGGACATCATCGTGCGCTCGAAGACGCTCGCCGGCTTCGATGCGCCCTACGTGCCGGGCTGGGACTGCCACGGCCTGCCGATCGAGCACAAGGTCGAGGTCACCCACGGCAAGAACCTGCCCGCCGACAAGGTGCGCGAGCTGTGCCGCGCCTACGCCGCCGAGCAGATCGAGATCCAGAAGGCCGACTTCATCCGCCTCGGCGTGCTCGGCGACTGGGACAATCCCTACCGCACGATGGACTTCGCCAACGAGGCGAACGAGATCCGCGCGCTCGCCGAGATGACGAAGAACGGCTACGTGTTCAAGGGCCTGAAGCCGGTGAACTGGTGCTTCGACTGCGGCTCGGCGCTCGCCGAGGCCGAGGTCGAGTACGCCGACAAGCCGTCGCCGACGATCGACGTCGCCTTCCCGGTCTCCGCTGAACATGCTGGCAAGCTCGCCGCCGCCTTCGGCCTGGCGAAGCTCGACAAGCCCGCCGCCGCGGTGATCTGGACCACCACCCCGTGGACCATCCCGGCCAACCAGGCGCTCAACGCCCACCCCGAGTTCGACTACGCGCTGGTGGATGTTGGCGATCGCCTGCTGGTGCTCGCGAAAGAGCTCGTCGAATCAGCCCTGCAGCGCTACCAGCTCGAGGGCACGATCGTTGCCACCGCCAAGGGTGCGGCGCTCGAGCTCATCGAGTTTCGCCACCCCTTCTTCGATCGCGTCTCGCCGGTGTATCTGGCCGAATACGTCGGCATCGACGCCGGCACCGGCATCGTGCACTCGTCGCCGGCCCACGGCGTCGATGACTTCAACTCTTGGCGCGCCTACGGCCGCAGCAACGAGGAGATCCTGTCGCTGGTCATGGGCGGCGGCGAGTACGTACCCGACCTGCCCTTCTTCGGCGGCATGAACATCTGGAAGGCCAACCCGGTCATCGTCGACAAGCTCGCCGAGGTCGGCGCCCTGCTCTCGCACGGCAAGATCACCCACAGCTACATGCACTGCTGGCGCCACAAGACCCCGCTGGTCTACCGCGCCACCGCGCAGTGGTTCGTCGGCATGGACCGCGACGCCGCCGACGGCTCGACGCTGCGCGAGCGCGCTTTGCGCGCGGTCGAGGCGACGAAGTTCTACCCGGGCTGGGGCCAGGCGCGCCTGCACGCGATGATCGCCAATCGCCCCGACTGGTGCATCTCGCGCCAGCGCAACTGGGGCGTGCCGATCCCCTTCTTCCTGCACAAGGAGACCGGCGAGCTGCATCCGCGCACGGTTGAGCTGATGGAAGAGGTTGCGCTGCGCGTGGAGAAGGAAGGCATCGAAGCCTGGTTCAAGCTCGACGCTGCCGAGCTGCTCGGCGCCGAGGCCGCCCATTTTGAGAAGATCAGCGACACGCTCGACGTCTGGTTCGACTCCGGCACCACCCACAAGCACGTGCTGCGCGGCTCGCACAACGACGGCCACCCCGAAGGCCCGCGCGCCGACATGTACCTGGAAGGCTCGGACCAGCATCGCGGCTGGTTCCACTCCTCGCTGCTCACCGGCTGCGCGATCGACGGCCACGCCCCCTACCGCAGCCTGCTCACCCACGGCTTCGCGGTGGACGGCGCCGGGCGCAAGATGAGCAAGTCGCTCGGCAACGTGGTCGTGCCGCAGGAGGTCACCGGCAAGCTCGGCGCCGAGATCCTGCGCCTGTGGGTGGCATCGACCGACTATTCCGGCGAGCTATCGATCTCCAAGGAGATCCTCGACCGCGTGGTCGAGGTCTATCGCCGCGTGCGCAACACCCTGCGCTTCCTGCTCGCCAACACCGCCGACTTCGACATCGCCAGGGACGCCGTGCCGCTCGAGCAGTGGCTGGACCTCGACCGCTACGCGCTCGCCTTCACCCGCCAGCTGGCGCAGCAGGCCGAGGCCGACTACGCGAAGATGGAGTTCCACCGCATCGTGCAGGCGCTGCAGGTGTTCTGCGCGGAGGATTTGGGCGCCTTCTACCTCGACATCCTCAAGGACCGCCTGTACACCACCGCCGAAGGCAGCCTGCCGCGCCGCGCCGCGCAGACCGCGCTGTGGCACATCACGCAGACGCTGTTGAAGCTGATGGCGCCGATCCTGTCCTTCACCGCCGAGGAGGCCTGGGCCATCCTCAACCCGGCCAAGACCGGCGAGGAGCCCGACAGCGTGATGCTGCACACCTTCCACACCCTGCCGGCGCAGGAGGGCGAGGCCGGCCTGATCGCGCGCTGGGAGACGATCCGCGCCGTGCGCGCCGAGGGCCTGAAGGTGATCGAGGCGCTGCGCACCGAAGGCAAGGTCGGCGCCTCGCTGCAGGCCGAGCTCGAGCTCGCGCTCACCGCCGACAAGTTCGCCGCCATGGCGAGCCTGGGCGAGGACCTGCGCTTCGTCACCATGACCTCGGCAGCCACGCTGTCCGAGGTCGCCCGCGCCGAGGACGAGCGCATCGTCGCCAGCCCGAGCGCGGCACAGAAGTGCGAGCGCTGCTGGCACTACGTCGAGACGGTCGGCAGCAAAGCCGAGCATCCCACGCTGTGCGGACGCTGCGCGAGCAACCTGTTCGGCGACGGCGAAGCGCGCGCCCATGCCTGAGGCCGCCCGCACGATGACGACGCCCCACCCGACACCCCACGCGCGCAGTGCGCTTGCGCTGATGCTGCCCTGGCTGATCCTCGCGGTGGTGGTCGGCGTGCTCGACCAGGTCACCAAGCAGCTCGTGCTGGCGAACCTGTACCGCGGCGAGGTGATCCCGGTGACGGGTTTCTTCGACCTGGTGCTGGTCTTCAACACCGGCGCGGCCTTCAGCTTTCTCGCCGAGCATGGCGGCTGGCAGCGCTGGTTCTTCACCGTGCTGGCGCTCGGGATCAGCGCCTGGCTGCTGGCGCTGATGCACCACCACCGCCACGAGAAGCTGCTGCCGGCGGCCTTCGCGCTGATCATCGGCGGCGCGCTCGGCAACGTCTATGACCGCCTCGTGCACGGCGCGGTGGTCGATTTCCTGCACTTCCACTACGCCGGCTGGAGCTGGCCGGCGTTCAACCTGGCCGACTCGGCCATCACCGTGGGCGTCGTCATGATGCTGTGGGGCCAGCTCTTCGGGCCCGCCGCCAGCGATCCGCCCCGACCGGGAGCACCATCTTGAGCGAAGCGATCCAGGCCAACAGCCTCGTCACCCTGCACTACCGCATCTCGCTGCCGAGCGGCCAGCCGCTGATCAGCACCTTCAACGCCACCCCCGCCACGCTGCAGCTCGGCGCGGGCGAGATGCTGCCCGCCATGGAGCGCCTGCTGATCGGCCTGATGCCGGGCACCCATCACATCTTCGAGCTCGCCGCCGACGAGGCCTTCGGTCCCTATCGCGACGAACTCGTCGAGCGCGTGAAGCGCGAACACATGCCCGAAGAAGAGATCGAAGCCATGAGCATCATGGAGTTCACCGCCCCCGACGGCTCGCGCTACTCCGGCCTGGTGCGCGAGATCGACGCCGAGTCGGCGCTGATCGACTTCAACCACCCGCTGGCGGGCAAGGCGATCCGCTTCGAGGTACAGGTGATCGGGATCTCCTGAGCGCCGCCTGCAATACCCCACAGAGACAAAAGATGAACGACACCGAAATCCTCCTCGCCAACCCGCGCGGCTTCTGCGCCGGCGTCGAGCGCGCGATCGAGATCGTCGAGCGCGCCCTGAAGCGCTACGGCGCCCCGATCTACGTGCGCCACGAGGTTGTGCACAACAAGTTCGTGGTGGACGACCTGCGCGCCAAGGGCGCGATCTTCGTCGACGAGCTCGACGAGGTGCCCACGGGCAACACGGTGATCTTCTCCGCCCATGGCGTCTCGCTCGCGGTGCGCGAGGAGGCCGAGCGCCGCGGCCTGCGCGTGTTCGACGCCACCTGCCCGCTGGTGACCAAGGTCCATGTGGAGGTGGCGCGCATGCGCGACCAAGGCCGCGAGATCGTCATGATCGGCCACAAGGGCCACCCCGAGGTCGAGGGCACGATGGGCCAGGTCGAAGGCGGCATCCATCTGGTCGAGACCCCGGCCGACGTCGCCGGGCTGCAGGTGGCCGACGCCGATCAGCTCGCCTACGTGACCCAGACCACGCTGTCGGTGGATGACGCGGCGGCGATCGTCGACGCCCTGCGCGCGCGCTTTCCGAGGATCGTCGGGCCGAAGAAGGACGACATCTGCTACGCCACGCAGAACCGCCAGGACGCGGTGAAGTTCATGACCCCGCACGCCGACGTGGTGTTCGTGGTCGGCTCGAAGAACAGCTCCAACTCCAACCGCCTGCGCGAGGTCGCGGCGCTGCGCGGCGTGCCGGCCTACCTGATCGACAACGCCGCCGGCATCGACCCCGCCTGGATCGAGGGCAAGCGCCGCATCGGCGTCACCGCGGGGGCCTCGGCGCCCGAGGTGCTGGTGGCCGAGGTGATCGCCCGCCTGGAAGCGCTGAGCGGAGCGTCGGTGCGCAACCTCGACGGCGTACCCGAGCGCGTGACCTTCGCGCTGCCGAAGGAGCTGCAGGACGCGCGCTGAGACGCGCGCTCACCGCGCGCCGGCCCGCTGCGCGGCTTCCGCCGCTCCTGCATCCCACCCCGGACGCAAGCGGTTCTGCAGGAGCGCAGGAAGGCGCGAACGCGGCGCTTCGCCTCATCCGCCGATGTGCGGCTCCATGATGCGGCGGTAGAACTCGTGGAAGTGCTGCATGCCGTCCTCGAAGGGCGACTGATAGGGGCCGACCTCGTTGCGCCCTTCCTTCATCAGCGCCCGGCGCCCGCGGTCCATGCGCTCGCCGATCTCGTCGTCCTCGATCGCGGTCTCCATGTAGGCGGCCTGCTCGGCGTCGACGAACTCGCGCTCGAACTCGACGATGTCCTCGGGGTAGTAGAACTCCACCACGTTGGTCGTCTTGTCGACGTCGGTCGGGATCAGCGTGCTCACCACCAGCACGTGCGGGTACCACTCGACCATCACGTTCGGGTAGTAGGTGAGCCAGATCGCGCCGTGCGTGGGCTTCTTCTCGCCGTAGTAGTCGAGCACCGCCTTGTGCCACTTGGCGTAGGTCTCGGAACCCGGCTTGGCGAGCGAGGTGATGCCCACCTTCTGCACCGAGTACCAGTCGCCGAACTGCCAGCTCAGATCCTTGCAGGTCACGAAGTTGCCCAATCCGGGGTGGAAAGGCACGACGTGGTAGTCCTCCAGATAGACCTCGATGAAGGTCTTCCAGTTGTAGTTGCAGTGATGGATCTCGACCTTGTCGAGCTTGTAGCCCGAGAAGTCGAGCTCGCCCGCCACCTGCATGCCGGCGAGGTCGGCGCCGGCCGAGCGCGGCCCCTTGAACAGCAGGCCATTCCAGCGCTCGAGCTCGTCGCGCTTGAGACCGAGGCAAGGCTTTTCGGGGAAGTGCGGCGCACCGAGCAAATTGCCCTGGCGGTCGTAGGTCCAGCGGTGCACCGGACAGACCACGAGCTTGGTCGTGCCGCTGCCCTGCAGCATGATCGCCTGGCGATGGCGGCAGACGTTGGACATCTGGTGAACGCCGGCCTCGGTGCGGAACAGCAGTTTGGAATGATCCAGCCACTCGAGCGAGCGGTAGTTGCCGACCTCGGGAACCATCAGCTCATGGCCGACGTACCCCGGCCCGGCATCGAAGAGGAGCTTTTTCTCCAGTTCGAAAACCTTCTGGTCGAAGTACCACGAGACAGGCAGCTGGGAGGCAGCCTGGGCCAGTTGAGCCTTGGAAGCGATGTCGGACATCCCCGAACCTCCTCTTGCGGACAAGAAATCCGGAAAAATAAAGGGTTTAGTGTAAGGCACCCCCTGTTTGACCGCCATACCCGCCTTCGGTTATTTTCCCGCTTTTGCCGCGCCAGATATTGATCCATGCCAAAGTCGGCATCCTCCCCCAAGTCGTTCGAAGCGGCGGTCTCCGAGCTCGAGGCGATCGTCCAGGAAATGGAATCCGGCAACCTGCCGCTCGAGGATGCACTCGCACGCTACCAGCGCGGCGTCGGCCTGCTGCGCCACTGCCAGACCACGCTCGGCGACGCCGAGCAGCGCGTGCGCATGCTCGAAGGCGACACGCTCACCGATTTCCCGACCGATTCGAGCCGCAACGGCGACGAGGCAGGCGCATGAACGCAGACAGCAAGCTCCCCTCCTTCTCCGACTGGACGGCGCAGATCCAGCAGCGCACCGAGGTCGCGCTCGCCGGCGTGCTGCCCGACCCCGCGGTGGCGCCGCAGCGCCTGCACGAGGCGATGCGCTACGCGGTGCTCGATGGCGGCAAGCGCGTGCGCCCGCTGCTCGCGCATGCGGCCGGCGCGCTCGCCGGCGCCGCGGCCGAGGACCTCGACCGCATCGCGTGCGCGGTCGAGCTCATCCACGCCTATTCGCTGGTGCACGACGACCTGCCGTGCATGGACGATGACGTGCTGCGCCGCGGCAAACCCACCGTGCATGTGGAGTTCGACGAGGCCACCGCCCTGCTCGCCGGCGACGCGCTGCAGACGCTGGCCTTCCAGGTGCTCGCTGAGCGTCCGCTCGGCGCCGACCCGGCGAACCAGCTCGCGATGCTGAACCAGCTCGCCGTCGCCTCCGGCTCGCGCGGCATGGCTGGCGGCCAGGCGATCGACCTCGCCGCGGTGGGTAAGCGGCTCGGGCGCGAAGAGCTCGAGTTCATGCACATCCACAAGACCGGCGCGCTGATCCGCGCCGCGGTGCTGCTCGGTGCGCGCGCCGGCGGCGCCCTGGCTGCCGACGAGCTCGAGCGCCTCGACCACTACGCCAAGGTCGTCGGCCTGCTCTTCCAGGTGGTGGACGACCTCCTCGACGCCGAGGCCGACACCGCCACGCTGGGCAAGACCGCCGGCAAGGACGCCGACAACGACAAGCCGACCTACGTGAGCCTGCTCGGCCTCGTCGACGCGCGCCGTCTCGCCGAAGAGATGCTCGACGACGCCCGCGCCAGCCTGCGCCCCTTCGGAGCGCGTGCGCTGCGCCTGGAGCAGCTCGCCGACTACATCGTGCATCGCGCCTTCTGATCGCGCCCGACGACGGCCCCCAAGAACAACCCAAAAGCCGGATCCCCCATGGCCCCCTACCCGAACCTGGAACGCATCGGCTGCCCCGCGGACGTGCGTGCACTCGATCGCCGCGAACTCGGCACCCTCGCCTCTGAACTGCGCGCCTTCCTGATCGAGTCGGTATCGAAGACCGGCGGCCACCTGTCCTCCAACCTCGGCACCGTCGAGCTGACGATCGCGCTGCACCACGTCTTCAACACGCCGCACGACCGCATCGTGTGGGACGTCGGCCACCAGACCTACGGCCACAAGGTGCTCACCGGGCGCCGCGAGGCGATGACCGGGCTGCGCCACTTCGGCGGCATCTCCGGCTTCCCGCGGCGCTGCGAGAGCGAGTACGACACCTTCGGCACCGCACACTCCTCCACCTCGATCTCGGCGGCGGTCGGCATGGCGGTGGCGGCGCGGGCGCGCGGCGAGGACCGCCACGCGATCGCGGTGATCGGCGACGGCGCGATGTCGGCCGGCATGGCCTTCGAGGCGCTCAACAACGCCGGCGACATGGAGAACCTCAACCTGCTGGTGATCCTCAACGACAACGAGATGTCGATCTCGCCACCGGTCGGAGCGCTCACCAAGATCCTCGCCCGCATGATGTCGGGCTCGACCTACAACACCGCGCGCCGCGTCGGCGAGAAAGTGCTCGGCGTGGCGCCGCCGGTGGCCGAGCTCGCGCGCAAGGTCGAGGAATACGCCAAGGGCATGATCGGCCCGGGGACGCTGTTCGAGGAGTTCGGCTTCCACTACTACGGCCCGATCGACGGCCACGACCTCGACGCGCTCATCCCCACGCTGCAGAACCTGCGCAAGCTCAAGGGGCCGCAGTTCCTCCACGTGATCACCCGCAAGGGCCAGGGCTACAAGCTCGCCGAGGCCGACCCGGTGCTCTACCACGGCGTCTCCAAGTTCGATCACACCGCCGGCATCCAGGCCGGCAAGGGCGGCGGCAAGCTCACCTACACCCAGGTGTTCGGCGACTGGCTGTGCGACATGGCCAAGGTCGACCCACGCGTCGTCGGCATCACCCCGGCGATGCGCGAGGGCTCCGGCCTGGTGCGCTTCGCGCGTGAATTCCCCGAGCGCTACTTCGACGTCGGCATCGCCGAACAGCATGCGGTGACCTTCGCCGCCGGCCTGGCCTGCGAGGGCTTCGTGCCGGTGGTGGCGATCTACTCGACCTTCCTGCAGCGCGCCTACGACCAGCTCATCCACGACGTCGCGCTGCAGAACCTGCCGGTGGTCTTCGCGATCGACCGCGGCGGCCTGGTGGGCGCCGACGGCGCGACCCACCACGGCGCCTTCGACCTCTCCTTCCTCGCCTGCGTCCCCAACCTGGTGGTGATGGCGCCGACCGACGAGGACGAGTGCCGCCAGATGCTCTACACCGCCGTGCAGCACCCCGGGCCGAGCGCGGTGCGCTACCCGCGCGGCAGCGGCAACGGCACCACCCCGCAGGCGCAGATGCGCGCGCTGCCGATCGGCAAGGGCGAGGTCGTGCGCCGCGGCCGCGGCGTCGCCCTGCTCGCCTTCGGCAGCATGCTCCAGGTCGCGCGCGAGGTCGCCGAGACGCTCGACGCCACCGTGGCCAACATGCGCTTCGTCAAGCCGCTCGACGCCGAGCTGGTCGCCGAGCTCGCCGCCAGCCACGAACTCGTCGTGACCCTCGAGGAGAACGCGGTGATCGGCGGCGCCGGCGCCGAGGTCGCGCGCGTGATCGATGGCCTCGCCGCGCGCCCGCGCGTGCTGCGCCTAGGCCTTCCGGACCGCTTCATCGACCACGGCGACCAGGCGCAGCTGCTCGCCTCGGTCGGGCTCGACCAGGCCGGCATCCTCGCCAGCATCGCGCGCGCGACCGAAGCCCCGGAGCGCAGCTAAAGGTTGAGCAATTTTGTCGGGAAAGATAAGATCGGCGGTAAAGTGCAACACGATTGCACTTTACCGTCTGCTCCGGCACGCCCATCCCCCGACCACCCGCAGGGAAATCCGCCCATGAACGCCCCCACCGCAATCGCCATCCCCGACGTGCAGAGCAGCGCGGACAGCCGCCGGATCGCGATCGACAAGGTCGGCATCAAGTCGATCCGCCATCCCATCAAGGTCGCCGACAAGCGCGGCGGCGTGCAGCACACGGTGGCCAGCTTCAACATGTACGTCGGCCTGCCCCACAACTTCAAGGGTACGCACATGTCGCGCTTCATCGAGATCCTCAACGGTCGCGAGCGCGAGATCTCGGTGGAAAACTTCGAGCCCATGCTGCGCACCATGGTCGAGCGCCTCGAAGCGGAGACCGGCCACGTCGAGATGAGCTTCCCGTACTTCATCAACAAGACGGCGCCGGTCTCGGGCGTGCAGAGCCTGATGGACTACGAGGTGTGCTTCATCGGCAGCATCCGCGAGGGCGGCAGCTACGAGTTCACGATGAAGGTGGTCGTGCCGGTCACCAGTTTGTGCCCGTGCTCGAAGAAGATCTCGGAGTACGGCGCGCACAACCAGCGCTCGCATGTCACCGTCACCGCCGTGCTCAACGACCACCTGTGGATCGAGGAGATGGTGCAGATGGTCGAAGCCCAGGCCTCGTGCGAGGTCTTCGGCCTGCTCAAGCGCCCCGACGAGAAGTGGGTGACCGAGCGCGCCTACGACAACCCCAAGTTCGTCGAGGACATGGTGCGCGACGTCGCCGGCCAGCTCAACCGCGAGCCGCGCATCGACGCCTACGTGGTCGAATCCGAGAACTTCGAGTCCATCCACAACCACTCGGCCTACGCGCTGATCGAGCGCGACAAGCGCCACGGCGCCTGAGCGGCTCGCCGCGCAGCGCGCTCGAGCGCCGGCGCGGGATGGATCGGGCGCTCGATGCTGCGATGCAATGGCCGCGAGCGCATCGGCGGAGTAAGATAAGCGTTTTCTTAAATAGGAGAACGCATCATGTCCAAGTCCCACGTCCAGCTCATCGGCGACGTCTCCAAGGCCCTCTCCACGCTGCGCAAGGAGATCCCCGAGACCATGCAGGGCTTCGGCGCGATGGCCAAGAGCTCGCTGCAGGACGGCGCGCTGAGCGAGCTGCACAAGGAGCTCATCGCGCTCGCGATCGCGGTCACCCAGCGCTGCGACGCCTGCATCGGCTTCCACATCAAGGCGCTGATCCGCCTCGGCGCGACCCGCGAGCAGGTCATGGAGACGCTGGGCGTGTGCACCTACATGGGCGGCGGCCCGGCCCTGATGTACGCCGCGGAAGCGGTGCGCGCCTACGAGGAAATGCTGCCGCAGGCCAAGTGAACGGGCGCGGTGGCGCCGTGCCTGCGGCCATGCCGGCGCGCATGCGCGGCGGCACCGCCGACAAGGTGGCGTCGCGTTTCGACCAGCCGGAAAAAACAGTTCACTTCCAAAAAAAACCACTATAATGCCGACCTTCGAGCGGAGAGGTGGCAGAGTGGTCGAATGTACCTGACTCGAAATCAGGCGTAGGTGCAAGCCTACCGTGGGTTCGAATCCCACCCTCTCCGCCAAAGACCCAGTAAATACGCGCCTTCCGGCGCGTTTTTTACTTCTACCCTACATCCTACCCCACATCCCGAAAGGTGCTTGGATTCAGGGGTTTCCTCTCCCGATAAGGACATCCCCGCCCGCCTGCCACACGCTCCCGTTACGCTGTAACTGGAGTTCGACGTGGCCACGACCAGGACTGAACGCCAGGCGACGTTCCGGCGCCGCGCGATGCAGGATACGGTCGGGCCAATTCACCCGGCTGGCGGCCCGCACGGGACGCGCGATTCTCAGCCAGTCGGCTCAACGAGGCCGCGGTCGCGCGACTGAGCCCGAGCGTTTCGGCGGCTTGCGTCCGCGTGACGTGCGTTGGCACGTTTGAGGTCCGCTGCTAAGTTCGCTTGACATGTGGTAGATGCAGCGTTGATGCGCGATACAATGAGAGCCGCTCATGACAAAGGGGAGCAAACCGAATGGAACTTACGATTATTAACAGTGAAATGCTTCGTGAGACTCGGCATGCGTGGCTGGCTTCCGCGAGTCACTCCACTCATGAGGCGTTCCTTACAGAGTACGAGCAGCTCTTTGATGTGATTGAGGAGGGGAACAGCATCGGGCCGCTGAACGGGCGCTTGCACGTACCAATCTACTATGGAGTTCAAGACAAGGGCATTGTAAGGGCGCTTGTTCAGATGGTTCAGTCACAACGCGGGCGTGATATCTGGATCAAGATGACTGATCTTTACATGTGCCCAGAGATTGAACTTGAGGTCGACACGGAGGCCAGCACTGCGGATCGGTTAAGCGTGTTCACCACCGCGCTACTTGGTGTATTTGGATTGACAAAGCAGGTTGATGGCGCTGATACTGTCAAGGTCTATGGGCGAACAGAGGCCCTAGTGACGTTCCTGCGAGGCATGCATGATGCGCTCGCTGTTTTTTCGTCCCTTGGGAACATGCCGGGGATCACTGTATCTATTGAAGGCCGTTGGCTGGTTTTTCGAACCGGCAAGTGATTGCGGCATATCTGGGAGAGGAGTGTGATCATGGTCATTGAAATGAAGCGTGGATCACCATTATTCGCGGCGTTCAGTGATAACCGTGAGGCGTTTGTTACCGCTATCAAGGTTGCAGTTGATATCAGCGCAAAGAAGATGGGAGCCGACGCTGCTAGTCTGTTCTCACTGCGAGACGGTCGATTAAGCGAAGCGAAGCAGAAAGCAGCTTAAACCCGCGATCTCGCAGAGTTCCAAAGGCCCGCTCCTAGCGGGCCTTTTTGTTGCCGGTTTGGTCTTCACTAGGCCAACGCTGAGAAGCCCCCCGTCGGTCAGCATGGCGCGCAGCCGGTCGTAAAGCACGCTGGCAGGCCAGGTATCGAGGCACTCCACGTTCCCGTGCAGCCACACCAGGATCCCATCGGCCCCGTGCTGCCCCACGTTCCCATCCAGCAACGCCCCCTTTGAGAGGCCGATCAACTCGTCGATCTGTCGTTTGACAACCCGATCGGCGTGAATGCTCCGCAGCGCGTAGTCGTTGGGTTCCCGAGCCATACAGCCTCCAAGGCTATGACGTCGGGAAAAGGTATCACGGTAGCGTCATCGCGCATAGGCGAACCGCGGACCCCGTGCACCCTGCCCTGTCACGGCATGTCAAGCCCCTGAACAGCCGTTCCCGGACAAAACTCACGCGCCTCTGCATCATCCCGGCAGCTCCACAACCGCTGCCCCGACATGACCGCCCCCTCCCCCCAATTCGTCGAAGTCTTCAACGGTGCCGACCTGCCCCAGGCGGTGATCAGCGCGCGCACAGGTGCCGCGCTGCTCGATGTGTCCGAGCGCCAGTGGCACCGACTGGTGCAACGCGGTCTGCTGCCCCGCCCGATCAAGCTGGGACGCAACACGCGCTGGAAGTTGGCAGAAGTCGAGGCAGCACTCGACAACATCCCACCGAGCGAGGCGTGACATGACCCCCGAAAAAGGAAACGCCCACCGAGGCCTGGCCGCCAAGGTGAGCGCAAATGCAAAGCAACGGGAAATTGCAGACGTGAGTATCGCTCACACCGGACCGTTCCGCTACCCGAACCCGTTCGACCCGACCGCCCTCGCGCTGGCAATGATGGTCGTTGAGGACCAAGACCGCGCCCAGGGCATGACGACTGACGACGAGGCGGTCGCCCAACTCATCACAGCAGGCGTGCCCATCGAGGTCTCCGACATGGCGGTCATCGATGGTGCGGTCGTGACTCACTGGGCCGTGTGCTGGCTCGACGACATTTGCTCCGACGAGGCCGAGCGCTGGCTCGAGCAGTTCATCGAGGGTCTGGACGAGATCCGCGTGCAGGCGACTGGCGCGGATCGCCTCGCGCTGGAGCGCGTGGATTTTTACTTCAGCGATCCGCAATACCGAACGTCCGCCACCCGCCGCGCGCTCCCCACCTCGGCCACCTACAGCGCCATCGCAGCGCGCGTATTCAAGGAACACAACGATGCTTGGCACTGACGACAAAATGCCCCGTGGCACGGTGGACGAGTTCAACAACCTGCACCCGCTACCCGGCGCACCTGCCGCCGCGCAACCCCAGCCGGCCGCCGGGCCGTGGCAGCGCTTCCAGCCCCAGGCCCAGCAGCCCGCTACCCAAGCGGCGCAACCAGCTACCGATTGGTCGAAATTCATACCCGATCAGCCCGCCGCCGGCCCGTGGCAGAAGTTCGAGCAGCAGCCGCAGACCGACTGGAGCCAATTCGTTCCCGAGCAGCCGCGCGGGCTGGGCATCATCAGCACCCTGGCGCAAGGCTTCAAGAACACCGGCCGCGCGGTCGGTGCAGCTGCCGACGTGGCCATCGACGATCGGGCAAGTGTCGTCGAGCGATCCAACGCCCAGTCCGCCGCGCCGAAGAACGAGAACCTGCGAGCCTTCGAGTCCGAGCTCGAGAGCCGCCGCGCAGCACTGGGCACCGACGACCCGGGGCTCCTCGATGCGCTCGGCGTAGTCGGCGGCGCGGTGCTGGCCCAGCCCAAGGGCGCCGGTTACGCGGTGCTCGAGCAAGCACCGAATGCCGTGGCCGCACTCGCCCCAGCGTGGGCAGGTGCGAAGCTCGGCGCCACCGCAGGCGCCGCAATTCCGCTGCCTGGCGCAGCGCCCGCGCTGGGCGTAGTCGGCGGCCTGGCCGGCTTGTTCTTGGGCAACACCGCGCTCGAGGTTGGGCACAAGGCGATGGAGAAGGCGACCGACGGCCAGTTCACCGCCGCCGAGCGCGAGGCCGCGTTCCAGGAAGGGGGCACGAAGGCTGCAGTCATCACCGGCGTCGATGCCGCAACGCTGGGCCTGTCGCGATGGGTGGTGGGTGCCACGTCGCGCGCCGTCGAGCGCGCCACCACGCGCGCCTTGACCGATGCCGGCGTCGATGTCGGCAACGAGGTGGCAGTCATGGCCGCCCGCCGCTCGCCCGAGGTCGTCAAGGCGGTACGACAGGCGCAGGAAGCCGCGATCGACGTGACCGCAACCTTCGGCAAGAAGGCTGCCCGCGCTGGTGCAGCGCTGGGCCTCGAGACCATCGGGGAAGGCCTCGGCGAATACCTCGGCGAGCTCGCCGCCACCGGTCAGGCCGATATGGTCGATGCGGTGCTCGAGAGCGTGCTCAGCCTCGGCCAGTCGGGTGCAGAGGTGGCTTGGGGCGCATCGAAGAACGCGGCAGCGATGGCAGCCGCACGCCTCAACCCTGCCGCAGGTCCGAATTCCCGCGCCGCCATCGTCGCGTTGAACCAGCAGGCACAGGGCAAGCTGCCGCCGACCGAAGATCCCGCCGCCGGCACGATGCAACAGGCTGCTGCAGCCGGGCAGATGGATGGCGATTCAAATAACCAGCTTCCCGCCGACTGGGCGCAGCAGATCGACGCGCAACTCGGCACCGCACCCGAGCAGGCAGAGCCGATTGTTCCGCCCTGGCTGCGCTACGAGCAGCAAGCGCCGACGGCGGACCTGTCGGGATTCGTGCCGGACGCAGATCTGGCCGGATTCGTACCGGATGCAGCTCCGCCCGGATTCGTGCCTGACACCGAACAACCCACCATCGAGCAGTTCCCCGGCACCGCACCGACCGCCACCACCAGCCCCGCCGCCCCGATCGACCAGCAGCAGGCCCCGCGCCTTGTTCCGATGAAGGACGAGACCGCCGCCGCACGCCGCGCTGAGGTCGTCGCCAAGCGGACCGGCATTGAGCAGGTCGTGATTCCGCATCCGAGTGTGAGCGGGCGCTTTGCAGTGGTGCCGATCGATTCCCCGCTGGCCACCTCGGCCGCGCCGACCGCCCAGGCCGAAGGACTCGACGTCAACACGCTCTTCCAGACCCAGGCGCCGATCCCGCTCAAGAACGCCCGCAACCTCGCCGGCCTGATGTCGACGGCTGGCGGCACAGAACATGCCGTAGTGCCTGCCCCCTCGGGTGATGGCTTCGGCATCGCCCCTGTTGATCAACTTTCGCCCGCCCAGCTCCAGCAGTGGGCAGGCTTTCAACCCGGAGCGCAGCGCGGTGCGGCCCGCCGAGCTCCAGGCCCGTCGGCCGCACCGACGGCAACGGCAGCGCCGACCACCTCGGCGAGCACGACCAGCAGCACGGCCACCCCGATCGGGACGCCGGACGCTGGCCCGGAGCTCGCCCAGGTGATCGGCGCCACGCCGCAAGCAGCACCCGCAGCACCCGCAGTGCCCGCAGTACCCGCAGTACCCGCAGTACCGGAAGGCGCGCAGGGTCTCGACACAGAGGCTCTGCGCGCTGCACCGGCTATTCAACCGATCGACAGCAACACCTTCTCATCTGCCGTCGGCAACGCGCAGAGCACGATCAAGCGCGAGCGTTGGACCATCGACGGCGGCCGACGCTTCGAAGGTCGGATTCGCGCCGAGCTCGAGCGTGCAGGCGTGCCGGCGAACGCAGCCCAGGCGGTGATCGACCTGGCCAAGCAGCAAGCACAGCCCAACGCTTTCGTGACCGGTGACGCGCTGGCGCAGGCGGCGCGCACGCTGGGTGTGCTCGGAGATGCGACGACGGCCACGACGCAGCAGGACAAGCCCACCACCACCACCAACACCCGCGCCATCGTTCCCGGGCAGCAGGCCAAGGGCCGTGACGTCATCCTGGCGCAGGTCGAGCAGCTGAAGCAGCGCACCGCGCCCGCCGACCTCGTCGCGGACTACAATGACTTGAAGGCCCGCATCGCCGACGCCCGCCGCCGCGCCAGCCTGAAGGCCACCAAGCGCACCGAGGCCGAGCGCCTCACCGAGTGGGCGGACAACCAAGATCGCGAGCTCGAGCGACTGCGGACACAGATCGGGTTCGTAGAGCTGAAGGCCGGCACCGCGCGTTACCGGGTGCTCAACACGCCCGAGAACCTCGAGGCGTTCGCGCAGAAGCTGAAGAAGGCACCCGTCGGTCGATGGACGGTGACCGTCAAGCCAGAGGAAATTTACGACAATGTCGAAACCAGACCCGGCACCACAGAAGCCCAGCGTGAGACCGGCCGCAGTGCGGTGCGTGAACTGGCCCGACGGGTCACGGCTCATCTACAGCGCCGAGGGAATCACCAAGATCGAGCCGCAATCGAGGTACTCGGCTCCCGCCTCTACGATAGATTCACCTTCGACGGCGGCGTCGACCTCGTCGGCCAGCGAGTAGCCAGCGCGGAAGACCTCGCCACCCTGGCGCAGGTCTTCAGAGATCCGAGGTACGAAACTTTCAGGGTCTTCTACACCGACGCGCAGGGCGTTGTCGTCGGTGAGGGCGCTTATTCGAGCCGCCTGCCCGCGGCTGTCAATCTGCCGAACGACTTCGACGCCCACATCCGCCGCGATGTGGGGCGCTTCGGGGCGACCGGCTTCTGGGTACTCCACAACCACCCATCGGGCCGCGCTGCCCCGTCACCGGCCGACGTCAATCTGACGAAGTGGATCGCCAGCAGCGTGAACGGCTTCCGCGGACACGTCGTCATAGATCACAACGAGTACGCCACCATTGGCGGACAGGGTGCGGTGAAGGTCATCCAGGCCCCGCAACTCAACGGCACCGACTTCGCCAGCAAGCCCGAGATCGATCATCACATGCTCGGCAGCACGATCAACGGTGAGCAGGACGTCGTGCAGGCCGCCAAAGCGCTGCAGGTGAAGAGCGACCACGCGGCCCTGATCTTCTTGCGCCGCGACCAGAAAGTGCAGCTCGTGATGGATGTGCCGATGGCACTACTCCAGGACACCAGCCGCGCCGCCCTTGGCAAGCTGCGCGCTGTCGTCCGTGCGTTCGCGCGCGAGTCCGGGGCCGGTGGCTGGCGTTTCCTCGTGCTGCCCGACGGTGTCAGCCCGGAGCCACTTAAGCGGCTGGTGCTGGACAACATCTTCACGGACATCGTGTCGGCGGATGGCACGACCGCCGGCAACTTCGGGGCGGTCACCACTGGCGACTTTCTCGACTACAACATCCCGATTCGTCGCGTGAAGGAGGAGACCTTCGCCCCGGCCGATCCCTCGATTGTGCGCGAGGACACCACCGATCCTTACCCCACCATCGAGACCCGCCCACACACGACCGCCGCCCAGCTCGACACCGGCCGCGCCGCCCTGGCCGACGTGCAGCGCCGCATCCTCAGCCTACGCGGCCAGAAGATCGGCGCCGCGGTGCTGGGCTCGCGCCTGGCCGCTGACATCGCCACCACGGGCGGCGCGCAACTGCTCGGTCAAGAGGTGCGCGACGCGAGCGACCTGGCGGTGTTGGGGCAGGTGTATCGCGATCCGAGATTCGAGACCTGGCGCGCGTTCTACCTCAAGGCCGGGCGCATCGTCGGCGAGAACGCTTTCAGCTCCCGCCTGCCCGGCGCGGTGATCCTCCCCGAGGGCATCGCCGGCCGCCTGAAAACCGAGATGGCCAAGTACGGCGCGGACGCGGTCTACACGATGCATAACCACCCGCGCGGTGATGCAATGCCTTCGGCCGGCGACTTGGGGATGGCCGTCAAGTTGCGCCGAGACGTTCCGGGCTGGCGGGGTGAAATCATCATCGACTCGAACGAGTTCGCGGTGCTAACGGGCCTCGGCCTGCCGCCGCTTGACGAGTTCCCCGACATAAGCGCGCGCGACCTGGCCGCGTACGGCGTGCAGGTCACGTTCGCCCCGCGCCTCGCATCGGTCGATTTCAACTCTGCGCCCGCGCTCAAGCACCACCTGCTAGGCCTCCCCATCGGTGACCCGGCGGACATCGCCAAGATGGGCAAGGGCCTGCAGGTGGCGGACGGGCACGCGGCGATGATCATCACGGCAGCCGGTCGGGTACAGGCACTGCTCGACGTACCCGTCGAACCCTTGCGGAACACGAAAACCAAGTTGGGCCGCGCCGCCATCATGGCCATGGCGCGCCGCATCACCCGCGCCACCGGCGGCAATGCGCGCTTCCTCGTGGTGCCCAAAGGCGTGAAGCTCGATCCCTGGTTGGTTCGCTTCGGGATTTTCCAGGATGTGGTCAGCGAGGGCGGCACGTCGATGTTGGCCACGGTGCGCAAGCGCGCCGGCAACCCGAACCTCGTGCCGATCGACCAGATCGGCGCGAACGCCCGCCGCAGTGCGCGCCAACTGTACGAGCCCAGCGGCCCCGGCTACGACGCCGCGGAACCTGGCACGCGCCGGAGCCGCGCCGCCGAGGCGCAGCAGAACGAGGCAGTCGAGGGCTTCACGCCCACCCGCCGCAACGCCGCCGACTGGGCGCGCGGTGCCATCGCCGCGAATCGCCCGTGGATGCTGGGCGCGCTTACCCGCGATCAGATCGTGGACATCTGGGGTCGCGACCTGCCGCAGATCGTCGATTTCGACCGCACGGTGCAGGCGATGGACGCAGATCGTGCATCGATTGCCCAGGCTGCCGACGAGATTGTCGAGCGCTGGCGCAAGCTGCCGAGTCGGCAGTCGGACGCCCTGGCCGACATCATGCACAGTGCGACGCTGGCCGGATTCGATCCGGACACCATGAACGCCACCCAGCCAGAACACGACCAGATCCTGGCCGACTGGAACGCACTCTCCGACGAGGCGCAGGCGGTGTATCGCGAGGCACGCGACACCCATCGCGCGACGCTCCTGGCGATTCGCAATGGCCTGGCCGATCGTGCCGAGCGTACTGGATCGATGGGCCGCCAGATCGCGGACCGCATCCGGCTCGACTTCGACAAATTCTTATCCCACGGGGTGTATTTCCCGCTGTCGCGCTTCGGCGATCTGCTGCTGATCGCGGACCGCGACGGCGAGCGCACCGTCGAAGCGTTCGAGAGTGGTGCGCAACGTGAAGCCCGCGCCCGCCAACTGCGCGCCGACGGGTGGCGCGTGAAAATGACGAGCAAGTCGCAGTATTCAGCGATGCGCGACGGGGCTGCAGGTGCCTTTACACAGGAGGTCATGCAGCACCTCGAGGGTCTCGACATCGACCCGGCGCAGAAGTCGCAGCTCTTCGACACGCTCAACCAGCTCGCGATCAGCATGCTGCCGGATGCCTCGTACCGCCGGCACTTCAAGCACCGCAAGGGCACGCCCGGATTCTCGCGCGACGCCATGCGCGGCTTCGCCCAGGCGCAGCAACACGCAGCACACCACATTGCCCGCATCCGCCACGCTGACCGGCTGGTGGCCGCGCTCGACGATTTGCAAACGGAGATCCAGGAGACCGCCGAGGGTGACGTCACCGAGTGGCAGCACGTCGCGAACGAATTGACACGCCGCCTCGAGCAGATCCTGAATCCGAATACTCACCCGGTGGCAGCCGCCGCGGGTCAAGTCGGTTTCGTGATGAGTCTGGGTGGATCGATCGCATCGGGCCTGGTGAACTTGAGCCAAGTGCCCTTGGTTTTCTTCCCGTGGGCGGGCAGCCGCTTCGGGTTCGACAAGGCCGCCGCCGCGCTGACCAAAGCCACGCGCGATTACGTTGGCGGCAAGTGGGACCGTTGGTCAGGCTTCGTGCTCAGCGAGAACCCGAACATCACCCCCGAAGAGCGCGACGCCCTGAAGCGCCTCGAGGAGTCCGGGATCATCAATTTGACCCTTGCCCACGACCTGGCCGGCGCTGCGAATGCCGACAGCACGGTCAGCCGCCGCGCCTTTGCGCTCAATCGTGCGATGAAGGTCATTTCATGGACCTTCCACCTGCCCGAGACCTACAACCGGCAAGTCTCAGCCCTCACCGCCTACCGCCTGGCGCGCGAAGCCGGACAGACCCACGAGCAGGCCATCGAGACCGCGCGCGACGGCATCGTGCGTTCGCACTTCGATTACTCCGCATCGAACCGCGCCCGCTACATGCATGGCAACTTCATACGCGTTGTGACTATGTTTAAACAATATTCACAACAGATGACCTACATGCTTTGGCGGAATGCCTACCTCGCCCTGAAGGGTGAATCCGCCGAGGTGAAGAGCGAGGCGCGGCGGATGCTGTTCGGCGTCATGTCGATGCACTTTGCCGCCGCCGGATCGCTGGGCCTGCCGCTGGGTGTGTTCGGAATTTCGCCCTTGTTGTCGCTGCTCGCGATGGGCTCGGGTGATGAGGATGATCCGCCGCTCGACTGGCAAGACGAGTACCGCCTGTGGCTGGCTGACACCTTCGGACGCGAGACCGGCGAGGCCATCGCGAAAGGTCCGCTGCGCCTGCTGCTCGACGTCGACCTGGCATCGCGCGTTGGTCTCGGCGACTTGTGGGTGCGTGCGCCGCTCAAAGAGACGGAAGGCCGGGACGCGGTCGAGCAGTGGATGCTGACCTTGCTCGGCCCGATCGCAGGCTATGCCGGACAGATGGGCACCGCGATGCAGGCTTTCGAGGAAGGGCAGCCCATGCGAGGCGTCGAAAGCATGATGCCGAAGTTCATCAGCTCGGCAATCAAGGCCTACCGCTACGAGGCCGAAGGCGTTCGATCCTGGCGCGGTGACGATCTCGGCGTGACCCTGAGCAACACCGACATCCTCGGCACCGCGATGGGTTTTCAGCCGACCGCCCTGTCGGAAATGTACGCCGGCCGCTCGGTCGTGAAGGGCCGCGAGGCCAAGCTGCAACGCCGCCGCGAGGATCTGATGCGCGCCTGGCGCGAAGCACGCGACGCGGGCGATAGCGCAAGCCTGGCCGACGTCATCACCAACATTCGCCGCTTCAACGACAAGAACCGCCCCTTCGCGATCGGGCCGCAGCACCTCAAGGCATCGTGGATGGCCCACCGCCGCGCGCAGCTGCAGACGGCGCAGGGCATCAACCTGAGCCGCCGCCGCGACGAGTTGCGCGAATACTCCCGCTTTGCCGTCATCGACTGACCCCCTCCCCCTACTCACAGGAGAACGACACCATGACCATCAACTACGAATTCAACGCGTTCATGAATCGGGTTCGTGAAGGCCTGCCCGAGCACCTTCTCGAGGGGCACCCCGACTTCGTGCGTCGGCGGGAAGCCTTCAACGAAGTGAACGCGCGCTACGAAAAAGCGAAAGCCGCGTTTTCGAGGGCGATCGGCGTTGTCACGCAACTCGAGAAAAGCCTGCCCCGCCTTCAGTCCGACTACGACAAATTGAAGGCGCGCCTGCCTGAGCTCGCGATGCAGGCGATCGAGGAGCGGGACGTAAAGTTCACGGCAGCCGTCGATGCGCGGCGCGAACTCGAGCGGATCAAGTTCGAGATGGAAGCTCGAAACGATGCGCTGGCTCGCGTCCGTCGGGACATCGCTTTCGGCGGCCTTCAGCGCGAAGCCGAGTCTGCCGCCATCGAGCACTCGTCAGCAACAGAGCAACTCGACAAAGGGGTGCGGCGCGATCGGGAAGACCTTGTGCAGGTGCTGGCGCGCGCATCGTGGGACGACACAATCGAGGTACTGCCCGAGTGGCCAGCGCGGAACGAGGCGTTCGCGTTCGCACGCAACCTGCTCTGACCATGATCGAGGCGCCGATGCTGTTCTTCACCACCGTCGACAGATCGGCGCCTGCACCCGCGCGGCCCAGCGTTCCGCAAATCCCGAGGAGCGCCGAGAGCATCGACCGCGCGCTCCTGGATCAGCCGGCCGAGTGGGCGTGCTTCCCGTCGGCGTGGCACCTGGCCGCGTGGCGTGCAGAGGCTGGGGAGCGACTCGCCCCGTGCGTCGATTGCCTGCCTGAATTTCAGGCGCGCATGGTCCGCCTGCACCGCTGCCGCCACCCAGAGGCGGTGTTCGTTGACGAAGACGGCGAGCTGGTCGGCAGGCTGCCCACACCCGCGGGATTCTCGCGCTACGGTAGCCGGTCGGATGTGGATCCGGCCGCTTCCGCTTTTTCTGTGGTCCTGGCGTGCCGATTCTTGGGTGTCGATGGCGTTGTCGCGCTGCTCGGGATCTCGGCACCGTCACTCCCGCACTACCGCAACGGGAACCGCACCTTGCCGCCCGCAAAGTTCCTGGCGCTGCAGGCGGCCGTGCGCACGGCGGCGCGGTTCATCACCAGGAGCTGACCTCATGCACGTCCGCACCTACGCCGCCCAAGTCGAGCGCGCGCTCGGCATCGCCGCCGAGGAGCTCACCGCCACCGGCCGCCCCGAGGCCGCGTTCGCCCATGCGATCGTGCGCGCCATTCCCGCCGCCCAGCACTTCACGCTGCCAGCAGGTGGCCGGCTCTTCGACGATGGGCTCCGTGGGCTCGACACGGATCTGCACGCGATCCGCTTGCCCTTCCCGATCGTGACGATCAGCTTCGCCGACGGTGCGCGCCGCACGCTGGTCATCGCCCAGGAGCAGCACGAGGCGGGACAGAACACCATCGTGGTGAGAGTCGCGGTGGACACAGGCGACGGGCAAGGCTGGGGCTTCTACCCTTGCACCGCCCAGCCCGAGCAGCGGCACGACGATGGGTCCATCGGTTGGCAGTGCTTCGACAGCATCGGGAGCAGACTGGATCGCACGCCGATGCACGAGGCCGTCATGGCTGCCGGCCGCAGCGTGCTTGAACTGGCCGAGGCGCTCTCGTGCAACAACGTTGCATCGGAAGTCGTCGAGCGTGTGGATCCGGCGGTGAATGCGCGCCGCCGCCGACAGGGGAAATTGCCGCTCTACGAAACGCGCGCTCTGGTGGTGAAGGTCGGCGACGTGGCGCACGCGATCGGCTCGCCGATGGGTGACCGGAATGGGCCGCGGGAACACCTGCGCCGCGGTCACGTCAGGCGACTGCCGGACGGTCGGAAAACCTGGGTGCAGGCCTGTGTCGTCGGCAGTCGGGCGCTGGGCGTGGTGCGGAAAAGCGCCTACGCGGTCGAGGTGGCGAGGTAGCGCGCGGTCCTCTAGTCGTCTTCGATGCTTTGCGAAGTGTCCTCGCTGAGAACCAGCGGAATTTGACGCTTATCGTCAGGAATCGGCAGGTCGAGCACCTTCAATCCCGATATACGCAAGGCCTCGGCTCGCGCCCGAAGCTGGTTGTCGTCCGACACCAGCCTGGATGCTCTGCAGACCTTCGCAATCGCGAGAATCTGGAGATCGAATTTGATCTTCCGCCGCTCCTCCTTGCGTTCGCTCGCAAAAACCTCCCTGATCATGAATCCACACTCGAGCGCGGCGACCGCATCGAACGGGGCTATCTGGAAGATCTTCTGCGACGTGATGAAGTCAAGTTCCTCGTCGCGTGCCTTAACCGCAAATTCCGCCAGCGCAGGCGCCGGGATGATGAGCCTACCGCGTGCACTTCTGGTGTCCCGGAGCAACCCTTGAACCCGAACGTCGCGCAGATCATCGTGATTCTTCGAGAACAGCGCCACCAGAACGTTTACGTCGATGACCGTCGGCATTCAGTCTCCGTAGCGGATGCGGTGCAACGCCGCTTCTAAATCGTCTTCGGCGTCCCATCCAGATCCGCCGCTGCGCACCTTGGCGAATTCGGCATCGAACTCTCCGTATTGCATAGGCGTGCAGTCGGAGATCTTGAAGTCAGCCACTTCCCACTGGCCGCTCTCATCTCTGGTCCAACGGCCAACGCCGGTCAACAGCACATCAATAGGCTCAAGCAGATACGACTTTAGTTGCCGTGCTTGCTCTAACGTCGCGGTGCAGTTCACCACGGCCCCGTCGGACAGTTGCAGGCCTACCGGCACGGTACTGTCACGACCGCCTAAACGGATTATCCGCCCATGCAGTTCGCTGTACTCACGCACGGAAGCAGTTCGTGCCGGCTTAAGCCGGCGGACGCCCGGAAACTGAAGAATCACCGCGCCCTTGTCGGCCCGAAATTCGGCACTAGTCTGATCCTCGCCCAAGAGTTGCTGAAGGCGATCATAGCCTCGTCGCCCCTCTGTTCCTGGATCAGCAGCCGGAGCCAACCGAACACGGCTCTCGATGGCGGGGGCTTGGTCATCAGGGGCCTTCATCTTCAGGAGGGCACTACCCTTCGTGACCTTGTCGAAGTGCACGGGAGCATCAGGGCCGACCAGTTCCGCGAGTGCGCAAAGGTACTCCCCCAGCCGGGACAGCGGCAGGGTGTCAGGGGAAAAACCCTTGATGCGGAGCAGATAGGTGACCATGTTGGGATTCTAGTCTGATGCATCAGAAACTGCACCCCGGGGCCGGCGGGTAGTCGGTGCGGGTAACTTGAATTACCACCCCTCTGCAGCCTGTCGCCGATGCGGTCGGACGGCACTGGATCGCCACGGGGCGTTGTGCGGGATTGGCTGGGGTTTTACTGGGGTGCTGCGGGGGCGTGGTAATCGTGCTGTGGGGCTCGGTGCTGGTCGATGAGGGTGAGCGCGTGCCGTGGTCAAGCCATGGTGTGCTCAGGGTGCGGTCGCGGGTGGCGAGAAATTCGGTGAAAAGGAATTTCGGCGGGGTGCGGTGTGCTTTCGATGGCTGGCGGTTACCCCAACCTGAGCGCGGGGTAACCTTGGGGTAACCACCGTTGTGCGGCTGAAACCCGCGCCGTTGCTGGGTTTCTTCTATCTGGTTACCTGGTTACCTTGGTTACCTCTTAAAACTAAGATTCACGAGAGCAAGACCCCCACCATCGAGAAAAAAAACCTCACTATTTTTTCTTCCTGCCCTTTCGTGCTTTTCTCTCCAACATTCTCGTTTTCTCGGGTAACCGGGGTAACCGGGGTAACTCGGTCCTGAAACCCGCGCCGTTGCTGGGGTTCTCCGGTTACCCCGCCGGTTACCCCTGCAGAACTCCGGGGTAACCGGCGGGCGAGAGCAACAAAAAAAGCCGGCACGCGGCCGGCCGCGTGGAGAAGCACAACACCTCAGCCATCGGCAAAAGGGTCGTACTCCCGCACCTCAGCGCCATCCCGCATGCCCTCGAGTGCGGCCTCGAGCTTGCGCTGCAGCACTGGATACACACGCTTGGACTCTCCCCCGACCTTCACCACCTTGGTGTGCTTCCCGTCCTTGTCGGCAGGCGGCAGTACGCCGGCGTCACTCAGCGCACGGATAGAGCTGTTGAAGTCCAGGCCCGCGAGCGCTTCCCGAATACCCTCCCCGTTGAAAAGGTGCTCACGCTCGAGTTCCTGCGCGCCGCCGACTTCGACATACCGGAACCAGCCGGCACGGTCGCGCACCACAGGCCCCCGCCCCTCGGTTTTGGTGACGTCAGAGAATCGAGCGTCACCGTGTCGCTCGAGAAACGCCAGGATCGCGCGGAACGCTTGCTGCTTCTCTGCACTACCCTTGCCGCGGGGCGCGTGCCAGGCCTTGAACGCTTGGACGGCCGCCTGTGTGGCGGTGCCCGTCGCCCAACCCGTGACCCCGTACTCGGTCGCGAGTTCGCCGGCGAGGGCGAACAGCGCAAAGCGCGACGCGACACGCGAACACTGCCCATCGGCGTTGTCTGGGTTGAAATCCGGCCGTGCTCGGATCGTAGCGAGTCGCTCCACGAGGTCTCGCTCGTCACTCACGAGAGATTCGAGGAACCTGCGGCCGGCGTGCCCGTAGTGCTGCGAAGCCGTCACCGCGATGGCGTCGACGAGTTCCTTGCTCGAGCCGTGGCCGTGAAGCTCATCGAAGCAGCCAAAGCGCGCACCCACCAGAACGTCAATCAACCGGACGCCCTGCCCCGCCTTGGAACGCTTCCCGCCCTCAAGCATTGCATCTGTGATCGTGCGCTCTCCGGTCGAGATAACGGCGATCTTGTGGCGTGTGGGCGTGCGAGCCGCACCGCTCTTGTTCGCACGCTGCTTGCCGGTCTCGTTGCCGATCATGTAAATCACAGCGCCGATGTGGTGTGGCTCGCACTGCGAAATCTCATCGAGCGCGAGCAAGCAGTCGTTCGACATCGCGGCGACGCCTTCCAACCCGTTCGCCGTGGCAAGCCATGTGCGCTTGAACTGCTTCCCGCCCCAGACGGAACAAGCAGCCTGCAGGATCGTCGTTTTCCCGGTGCTCGACTCCCCCATGAAATGGATGCCGCCGCTGTCATTGTGCGTGCGCGAGAGCAGCGGCCCCGCGAACGCCACCGACAGCGCGAGCACCAACAGCGGGTTGCCCACTGCCGCCAACGAAATACCCTCGCGCCAGCCGTCGAAAGTCCCGGCAGTACCATGCATCTCGGTCAGGCCGTGGATGTACTCGGACTGGAGAACCGTGTCATCCGCCTTTGGCCCGATGTTCCGGTCAGGCAGCACGAACGTGTCGCCCGTCCAGCCGGTTTGCGGAACGCACCGAACGTGCCGAGTCGGTCTAGCACTCGTCAGATACTCTACGATCCGCTGTTTCCCGTTCCGCGTGCCATCCGTACCCAGGCCCATGCCAAGAAGCGTGCCCATGAGCGCAGCCGGATCACCACCCACCAACTCCATCGGCAACGCCCAAGTACGCCACTTCCCCGCGGTCGTCCTGAAGCGCAGAAGGCGGCCGAAATTGTTGCCCGCGCCGTCGTAGGTCTGGGCGTCGATGTGCAGCGGGTCACAGATCCAGTCATCGATCGGCGTGACGGTGCCATTAGCGCGGTGGTTACGGAACAACCAAAGCCCCGGCCGCCGCCGCTGCGGTGGAACGCCTTCGGGAAAAAACTCATTCGGTGGGAATCCCGGCGACTCGGTCCAGTCGTCGAGCATGATGTAGCACGGGCGCTCAAACTCAGTCGGACTCGGAAAAGGCTCGAGTTTGCGCGTGTTGCCTTCATCGTCGAACAACTCCGGATCGAAACCGCCCGAATGCACCCCGGGCGGTCGCGGATCGAGGAAATAGACGGTCTCGACACCGTGAGCACGCGAGATAATTTTCGGCCTGCCGTCGCGCTGCTCTTGCGTGAAGATGGTCGCCTTCGCGTTGCCATATTCAGGCTCGAGCGGATCGGGGAGCGTGACTCGGTGCCAGGCATCAGGATCGGCCAGGATCGCCGACACGAGCACATCCCTACCATCGTTCAACTGCAACCTGAAACCCGGCGGAAGCTCCTTGTGCTTGGCGTCGCGCTGTTGCAGCAGGGCCGCGCGGGCTGCGTCACGCTCGGCCTCGGGTAGCGCTGCCGTTCGGCGTTCGATCCAGGCCTCGGTAGCCTTCTCCGCGTCGCCCTGCTTCTCCGCTTTCGCCAGCACAACAAGGGCTTTGTACTGGGCCTCCTGCTCCTCGGTCAGCGGCAGGATGTCGGCGGCCACGATCTGGCGCTTCTGGCCGCGGAAGGGCGACACCTTGCGAGGCTGCTGAATCCGCTTGTCCAGGAGCACGGCACCGAACTCGAAAATCGGCTGGTTGCCGGACGCCAGCGCGCGGTCCACGATCGAGCGCTCGTGCAGTTTGCCATCGGAACCGACCACGACCAGGCCGTAGCCGGCCAGCCATGCGCGCTTATGCAGGGTGTCGAGCACGCGCGGAACCTCTGCGCCCTTGTCGATTGAATAGAAGGTGTGCAGGCCACGTAAGCCATGTTTCCCGCCCGGCCACTCGAGGTAGGAGGATCCGCTCGGCGATGCACCACAGTCCGCATCGAGGCCGAGCTGCGCAAGCACGTCGACCACGTCCTCGGGCGTCTGCAGCGCAGGAAAGTCTTCGATGTTGTCGGTGTCGATGGTCAGGAGTGCGTCACGCTCCGGGAAGGGAAAGCCCTTCTTCGACCTGCTGCGCCACTTGTCGTCGTCCAGTTTGCCCATCAGCAGCGATTCGCCGGGTTTGCACTCCGCGCTCACCCCGGCGGTGTAGAACGCGTGTTCGGGGCGCGGCGGCTCGCCCTGCGTTTCCCGGACGAACACATCCAAGGTGGTCTGCACGGTTTCCGCATAGCCGTTGGAGAAGCCGTCGGGCGCCAAGGACTCGAGCTCACCGGCGGCGTTGAGCTGCACACGCTTGCGCACGTTCTTGGCCTCGTCCGCAGCGTGGCAACGGAAGCGGGTGAAGGTCACCGGCGCCCAGGCGCCAGCGAATACGGGCCGCTTGGTGCGTCGCGGCACGACAGCAGGCCCAGGCGCTGCGAGGTGGGAACCGCACTCGCACGGTTCGCTGAGGCAGTCGTAGCACATGGCCGTGGAAAGGGGCGCGTTCATGGCAGCACCCCCTCTCTAGACAACCCGCACGCCGCAACGAACTCTTCCTCGGCCGTGCCGATGGTGATGTCGCCCAGGCGATAAATCCCGTATCTGACCTTCTCGAACCGGTTCGAACCGGCGACCAGCTCCGTGTCGATGGGCCAGCCGGCATCACGCAAGCGCTTCACATACACGGCACCGCGCATCGAGTCGGCACGACCGTCGAACGACCGATGGGTCACGCCCTTCTCGACGAGGAGTTGCCCTAGCAGTTGGCCGGCGCAGGTCCAGGGGCGCGGAAAAATCAGACCATCGGACGACACACCCCACGCGGCCGTGTGTGGTACGATTTCGGCGTGAATTCGGCTCACATTTGAGCTTAGCGCCCGGTCCGCTCTCCCCAGCGGCCGGGCGTTTTCATGTGTGGGCGCGGTCATGCGGCCACCTCTTCAGCCTTGGCACGCAGCGCAGCGCGCAGGTCAGCCACTCGCCACCCCGTCGACTGCGCCGAGAGCTTCACGGGCTTCGGGATGAACCCCGCCTTCACCCAGCGCCACACCGTGGCATGGCTGATGCCGTACAGGCCCCGCACGACGGGCTCACGCACGAAGGCGTTATCAGGCAGGTGTTCGAAGTTGGCGAGCGCCATCGGGATGGGCTCGGGTGCCGGCTGGGTGGTGGCGGCTGCAATGGCGCCAGGCGCGGGCTTGTTCTGCTTGTTGTACGACATCGACAGATCCTCAGATCGGGATCCGCCGCCCAGAGCGCGTAGGAAGCTGGGCCAGCGGATCAGGGTCCGCGGGTCGCTTGTCAAAATTGGCGAATGTCGATTATCAGCAGTTGTCGTGCGACAGGTGGCAACCGCAAGAAAACGCCACCTGCCGGCACTGTATCAGCAGGGATCAGGCCCATGCAAACTATTGTTTCTCATGCGGAAATCTGTTCCGGATTTGTGGAAACGCTTTCCGGATGCAGAGGGATAACGACCCCCTCGGGGGACTTCATCGCGCAGAATTTCGCCCAGTCGGCCATGAGTCGGGCACGTTTCTCGAAGAGGTCGCCACGCCGATACGCGGCTTCTACTTTGTCGCCGATGGTGTGCGCGAGGGCCATCTCCGCCACGTCGCGCGGGTAGTTGGTCCGCTCCGCTGCCCAGTCTCGGAAGGTCGAGCGGAAGCCATGAGGCACGGCGTCGACGTTCATGCGGCGCATGACCGCCAGCAGGGTCATGTCGGACATCTGGCCACCCCGCGGCGCCGGGAAGACGAGGTTGGAGTCGGCGAGGCGAGGCAGCGCTTTGAGGAGCTCGAGCGCGCGGTCGGACAGCGGCACGCGGTGTTCCTTTCCGCCCTTCATGCGCTCGGCTGGGATGGTCCAGACACGGGCCTGCAGATCCATCTCGTCCCAGGTCGCGCCGCGCACCTCACCCGAGCGGACCGCAGTCAGGATCAGGAACTCGAGCGCACGCGCCGCCAGCCCCTCCCGCTTCTGCAGCGACTCCATGAACGCCCCCATGGCGTCAATCGGCAGCGCGGTGTGGTGTTCGACCCTGGCGACCTTCGAGGGCTTGGCCAGCAGCTTGTCGAGGTGCCCCCGCCATCGCGCCGGATTGTCCCCCTTGCGAAAGCCGCGCACGGTCGCCCAGTCGAGGACGTTCTCAATCCGGCCGCGGACGCGCGTTGCGGTCTCGGTCTTCGTGGTCCACACCGGCTCGAGGATCTTGAGGATGTGCGCCAGCTCGACGTCACGCACCTGGAGCGACCCGATCGTCGGCGAGGCGTAGGTCGTCAGCGAAGCCGACCACTGCGCCGCACTCTTCGGATTCCGCCACTCGGCCGACTTCGCGTCGATGAACTTCACGACGCACTCGTCGAACGTGATTTCCGCTCCGTGTGCCGCCGCCAGGGCGCTACGGGCGGCTACACGCTCGGCGACAGGGTCACGCCCCTCGGCGATGGCTTGGCGGGCGTTACGGGCTTTCTCGCGCGCCTGCGCCAGCGTCACACCTGGATAGGCACCCAGGCCGATGTCTCGACGCTTGGCGCCGATCTTGGCGCGCAAGATCCACGAGCGAGCCCCAGTCGAGGTTACCTGCAGGTGCAGGCCGGCGACACCACCGACGGCATAGAGTCCTTCTGTCTTCAGGCGCCCCACCTCGAGCGCGGTCAGTTCCTTGGCGATCTTCGGCATTTTCTCTACCCCACAACCTACCCAACATCCCATGTGAGATTTGATGATACTACGGGATACGGGCGAAAACCTGCCGAACAGCCGGAATCCTTTATTTCACACGGGGTGTTGCGCTGCGAAGAAACCCCGTGATACAGTGCGCGCCGTCGTTGAGGGGGACACCCTCTCCGCCAAATAAAACTTGAAGTTGTGGGAACAGTGGTTATAATCCCGCTCCTTCGCAGTGCAGCAATAAGCGCCCGTAGCTCATCTGGATAGAGTACCTGGCTACGAACCAGGGGGTAGGAGGTTCGAATCCTTCCGGGCGCGCCAAACAAAGCCTTCCGATCTCGGGCTCCAAACGATTTCGGCAACGCGCCCGTAGCTCATCTGGATAGAGTACCTGGCTACGAACCAGGGGGTAGGAGGTTCGAATCCTTCCGGGCGCGCCAGATTCGAAAAACGCCGACTCCTCACCGGGTCGGCGTTTTTTTTCGTCCGTGCCTTTCATCCGCCCCTCATCGCATCGTGCGACGCCCCGCCCCGCCCTTGGGGCGCGCTCCGCCCCCCGGGCGGAGGCGCCCCGCGCGCAAGTCAGGGTGCGCACACGACCCCGCCCTGCCGCACCGGGTCGAGGAAACCGCAGACGAGCTCGATGACCGCCTCGGGGCGCTCGCGATGCGGCACGTGGAAGGTGTCCGGCAGGATGGCCACCTGCGCCGGGCCAGCGGAAAGCTCGCCGATCATCTCGGGATGCACGCGGGTGCCGTACTCGTCGTGCATGCCATGGATGGCCAGCACCGGGCAACGCACCTGCGGCAGCACCGACTTCAACGACCAGGCGGCGAAGCCCGGATGCAGCCAGCTCTCGGTCCACGCGTCCAGCACCCAGCGCGCCTTGTCGCCGTGATAGCGCGCCAGGCGCTGCAGCTGCGACTCATCGACGAACTGCCCCTTGGCCTCGGCGATGCTGCTCAGGGTCAGGTCCTCTGGAAAGACCTGCGCCGATTCGGTGATCAAGGCGTCGCAGGCGCCGGCAAACGCGGCAGCACAATTCACCGCCATGCCGCCGCCCACGCTGTGGCCGAACACCACGAAACGCTCCAGGCCGAGCTGCTCGCGCACCGCGGGGAAATACACCCGCGCCTCCTCGGCGATGAAGTCGAGCTCGGGAAGCACCTCGCGCGCATCCGAGCGGCCGAAACCGAGGCGGTCGTAGGCGATCACCCGGCGCCCGCTGGCCGCGCTCAGCTGCGCCGGGAAGTCGCGCCACAGCTCGACGCAGCCGAGCGAGTCGTGGAACAGCACGATCGGACTCGCCGGGCGGTGCGCGCCCACCCCCTGCGGACTCCACTCCCTGGCGAAGATGCGGCCCTGCGGATGATCCACCCACAGGTCGCGGGGCAGGATGTCGGAAGCTCGGGGTCGGCTCATCGGTTCTTTGTCTCCATGTATTTTCGCGCCTGCTCGTTCGCGGCCCGGCGCATTCCGCCAGCATCGAGAACCATACGATTCCGTATTGAGCACGGCATGACATTCTTGCATCCTTTACGGATTGGTCAAGCCCGCGCAACATCCGCCGGCAAGCTCGGTTAAGCTGATGCCCTCGCAGTCCACAGCCTTCCGCCCATGTCCGACCCCCATGCCCTTCTCGGCCTGCCAGCCGGCGCGAGCGCGCAGCAGATCAAGCGCGCCTTCCGCAAGCTCGCCATGCAATGGCATCCCGACCGCAACCCCGACCCCGCCGCCGCCGAGCAGTTCAGGCGGCTGCGCGATGCGCACGACCGCCTGCTCGCCACCCTGCTCGGCGACGAGGGGCAGACTCAGCACGAGGACGAGGGCGCCGCCGCACCGCAGCGTGGCGCGGACCGCTGGCAGACGCTGGAGATCAGCATCGAGGAGAGCTTCTCCGGCGCGCTGCGCGCGGTCGAGGTCGAGCGCCGCAGCCCCTGTACGCAGTGCGGCGGCAGCGGCATGGAGCAACTCAGCGTGAGCCGGCTGTGCTCGCCCTGCCGCGGCTCGGGCCGTGTGCGCGGGCCTGCCGGCCTGGAGCGCTGTCCGGACTGCGAGGGTCGCGGCTACCGCAACACCGGCCCCTGCGGCGGCTGTGGCGGCAGCGGCGAGCAACTGCACACCCGGCACCTCGAGGTGCGCATCCCGCCCGGGGTGGTGGATGAGGACGAGCTGCGCCTTACGGGCGAGGGCGAGCCGCATGCCGACCCGCGCCATCGTGCCGGCGACCTGCGCCTGCGCATCCGCCTCGCCAGCCACGCGCTGTTTCGCCGCGAGGGCCGCGACCTGGTGCTGCGCCGCCCGGTGAGCGCGCTGCGCCTGCTGATCGGCGGCACCCTGCGCGTGCCCCACCCCGAGGGCGCGCGCAGCCTGGAGCTCGAGCCCGGCCTCGCCCATCCGCGCAGCCTGCGCGTGCCCGGCGCGGGTTTCCCGGCGCATGGCCGGCGCGCACGTGGCGACCTCGTCGTCGAGTTCGAGCCCGAGCTCCCGCACGCCCCCGAGCCCTCGCTGCACGGCCTCATCGACGAGCTCGACCGCGCGCTGGCCGAACGCGCCGAGCACCACTTCCCCGAGCTCGCGCGCTGGGAGTCGGTGTGGCTGGACGAGCGCTGAAGCCGCTCCCGCAATACAATAAGCGTTTTCTGATAAACCTGCCCCGCCCGGGCCCCCGAGGCTCTGCCCCATGCGTCGCCTGCTTCCCGTCCTCATCCTCGTGCTGGCCGCAGCCGGATTCCTCGCCCTGCGCGCCACCCGCCCCGCCCCGCCGGCGGTGGAGACTCGGGAGCGGGTGTGGCGGATCGAAGCCGAGCCGCTCACCGCGATCGCGGTGAATCCCACGCTGGTGCTCTACGGCCGCATCGAGGCGCCCGACCGCGTGCGCGCCGCCGCACCGGTCGGCGGCCGCGTGCTCGAGGTGAGCGTGCGCGACGGCGACCGCGTCGAGGCCGGCACGGTGCTCGCACGCATGGATCCGCGCGACCTGAAGCCGCGCATCGACCAGGCCACCGCCGAACTCGAGCGCGAGCGCATCCGCCACCGCCACGACCAGGAGGCAATCGCGCAGGAGCGCACCCTGCTCGAGCTCGCCGAGGCCAAGCTCGCCCGCTTCGAGCGCCTCAAGAACGCCCGCCTCGGCGCCGAGAGCGCCTTCGACCAGGCGCGCGAGGACGTCGCCCGCGTGCGCCTCTCGCTCACCCAGCGCCGCCAGGCGATCGCCGAGCATCCCGCCCGCCTCGCCCAGCTCCAGGCCCGCCTCGCCGAGGCCCGCCGCGACGCCGAGC
>NZ_AMXF01000013.1 GCF_000310225.1 Thauera phenylacetica B4P | reverse complement strand
TCGGTGCGGCCCGCCGACACCGCGATCGCGCTCGCCCCGCCCGAGTGCGAGGAAGGCCCCGCCTGCGGCGCGGCGGGCGGGTTCGCGCCGCCGGTCGCCTCGGCGAGCGCGGGCATCTTCCTGCAGCTCGGCGCCTTCTCCTCGTTCGCCAACGCCGAAGGTTTCCGCGACACCGTGCGCGGCCAGGCCTCGAACCTGGCGGAGCGTTTCGAATTGTTCACCGACGGCGAACGTTTCCGCCTCCACGCCGGTCCCTATGACACGGTCGAGGCGGCACGCGATGCCGCCGAGCGCATGGGCACCGTGCTCAAGCTCAAGCCTTTCGTGGTGGTGCGCTGATCCCGAGGCGCCACGCCCGGGTTGCAACAAAGGCTTTCCATTTTTGGCCCGTCCACGAGCGGCGCCTATAATCCGCCGTTCCCTTTCCCGCTTCTCCAGGTTTGTCCGATGCGTTTTCTGATTGCCGTCCTCGTCTCGCTGTTTTCGCTGTCCGCGCTCGCGCAGACGGTGCCGCCCCCCGCGCTGGCCGCCAAGGCCTGGGCGCTGGTCGACCACGCCACCGGGCAGACGCTCGCCGACAGGGACGCCGACGCCCGCATCGAGCCGGCCTCGCTGACCAAGCTGATGACGGCCTACATCACCTTCTCCAAGCTCAAGGAAGGCACGCTGAAGGCCGACCAGGTGGTGCCGGTGTCGACCAAGGCCTGGCGCATGGAGGGCTCGCGCATGTTCATCGAGCCCAACAAGCCGGTCAGCGTGGACGAGCTGATCCGCGGCGTGATCGTGCAGTCGGGCAACGACGCCTGCGTGGCGCTCGCCGAGACCATCGCCGGCAGCGAGGAGGCCTTCGCCGCGCTGATGAACCGCGAGGCCCAGCGCCTGGGCATGACCAACACCCACTTCACCAACTCCACCGGCCTGCCCGACCCGCAGCTGTACACCAGCGCGCGCGACCTCGCCCTGCTCGCGAGCGCGATCATCCGCGACTTCCCCGAGTACTACGGCCTGTATTCGCTCAAGGAGTTCACCTACAACGGCATCAAGCAGCCCAACCGCAACCGCCTGCTGTACATGGACCCCTCGGTCGATGGCATGAAGACCGGCCACACCAGCAGCGCCGGCTACTGCCTGGTGTCCACCGCCCGCCGCGGCGAGCGCCGCCTGATCTCGGTGGTGCTGGGCGCGGCCTCGGACACCGTGCGCGCGCAGGAGTCGCTCAAGCTGCTCAACTTCGGCTACCAGTTCTACGAGACGGTGAAGCTCTACTCCGCCGACGAGGCGCTGTCGAAGTTCCGTGTGTGGAAGGGTAAGCTCAACGAGCTGCCGGTGGGCTTCCTGAACGACTTCGCGCTCACCGTGCCCAAGGAGGCGGCGAACAAGATCCAGGTCAGCCTGGAGAGCCGCCAGCCGCTAGTGGCGCCACTGCAGCGCGGCCAGGAGGTCGGCACGCTCACGGTCGCGATCGACGGCAAGCCGCTCGGCCAGTACTCGGTGGTTGCCCTGCAGGACGTCGAGGTGGCGGGCTTCTTCGGCCGCCTGTGGGACGCGATCGTGATGTTCTTCAAGAGCCTCTGAGCGCTCGACCGAGGTTGGTTCGCGGCGATGCCGCGCCGCCTCGACCAGGAATCGACGGATACGGTGATGTGCCATGGCTGACCAGCAGGACGCGCAGACGCGTCAGAGCCTGATCGAATATCCCTGCGACTTTCCCATCAAGGTGATGGGCGCGCGGGTGGACGGCTTCGCCCAGGCGGTGATCGAGGTGGTGCTGCGCCATGCGCCCGACTTCGAGCCCGCGGGTGCCGAGATGCGGCCCTCGAGCAAGGGCAACTACCTCGCGGTGACCTGCACCTTCCGCGCGGTGTCGCAGGTGCAGGTGGACGCGATGTACCGCGAGCTCACCGCGCACCCGATGGTCAAGGTGGTGCTGTGATCGTCAAGCGCCTCGGCGAGGTGGAGTACGCGCCGGCGCTCGAGGCGATGCGCGTGTTCACCGCGCAGCGCGGGGCCGACACGCCCGACGAGCTCTGGCTGCTGCAGCACCCGCCGGTCTACACCCTCGGCCAGGCCGGCAAGCCCGAGCACCTGCTGCAGAACCCGGCCAACATCCCGCTGGTGCACATCGACCGCGGCGGCCAGATCACTTACCACGGCCCCGGCCAGCTCGTCGCTTATCTGCTTCTCGACCTGCCGCGCCGCCGGCTCAAGGTGCGCGAGCTGGTGAACCTGATGGAGCAGGCGATCATCGACACCCTGGCCGCATACGGCATCGAAGCCGAGCGCAAGGACGGCGCGCCGGGCGTCTACGTCGCCGGCGACAAGATCGCCGCGCTCGGCCTGCGCGTTCGCAACGGCTGCAGCTACCACGGCCTGGCGATCAACGTGGACGCCGACCTCGCCCCCTTCGGCTGGATCAACCCCTGCGGCTACGAGGGCCTGAAGACGATCCGCATGAAGGACTTCGGCGTCGACGCGGGCGTGGAGCAGGTCGGCGAGGTGCTGCTCGGCCACCTGCAGCGCCTGCTGCCGCCCCCATCGTCGGACATTGGGGAAACCGATAATGCGGCTGCGGCCTCGCCCGTCGCCGTGGCGGCGCGTGCCGGGTCATAATCGCGCCGACGGATCCGTCCGAGATCAGCCCCCTTCCCACCCGGAAACCAACAGAGAACAGCGACCATGGAAACCCCTGCGCGCAAGCAGCGCGGCGCCGACAAGACCGCCCGCATCCCGATCAAGATCGTCCCCGCCGAACGCCTCAAGAAGCCCGAGTGGATCCGCATCAAGCTCGGCGCCGGCATGGAGGCCGAGCGCTTCAACGAGATCAAGGCCACCCTGCGCGACCACAAGCTGCACACCGTGTGCGAGGAAGCCTCCTGCCCGAACATCCACGAATGCTTCGGCAAGGGCACGGCGACCTTCATGATCATGGGCGACATCTGCACCCGGCGCTGCCCCTTCTGCGACGTCGGCCACGGCCGCCCCGAGCCGCTCAACGCCGACGAGCCGCGCGACCTCGCCAAGACCATCGCCGCGATGCGGCTGAACTACGTGGTGATCACCTCGGTGGACCGCGACGACCTGCGCGACGGTGGCGCCCAGCACTTCGTCGACTGCATCCGCGAGACGCGCGCCGCCTCGCCGAGCACCCGCATCGAGGTGCTGGTGCCCGACTTCCGCGGCCGCATGGAGATCGCGCTCGACATCTTCGACGCGGCGCCGCCCGACGTCATGAACCACAACCTCGAGACCGTGCCGCGCCTGTACAAGCAGGCGCGCCCGGGCTCGGACTACGCCTACTCGCTCGAGTTGCTCAAGCAGTTCAAGGCGCGCCACCCGGACGTGGCCACCAAGTCGGGCCTGATGGTGGGCCTGGGCGAGACCGACGACGAGATCCTCGAGGTCATGCGCGACCTGCGCGCGCACGACGTCGAGATGCTCACCATCGGCCAGTACCTGCAGCCCTCCGGCGGCCACCTGCCGGTGCTGCGCTACGTGCATCCGGACACCTTCAAGATGTTCGAGACCGAGGCGCTGAAGATGGGCTTCAGGAACGCCGCCTGCGGCCCGATGGTGCGCTCGAGCTACTGGGCCGACCAGCAGGCGCACGGCGCCGGGGTGGTGTGATCATGGCCGAGGGTCGGATCGGGATCGTTCCGGCGCTCATCCTGGCCGTCGGCATCGGCTTCGCAGGCATGCAGGTGGCGGGAGGCATCGAGCGCTTCCGCATGGCGGAGCGCACCCTCACCGTGAAGGGCCTGGCCGAGCGTGATGTGAAGAGCGACTTTGCGGTGTGGACCGTCCCCTTCCGCCGCGCCGAGAACGACTTCGGCAGCGTGCAGCAGGCCCTGACCGCCGACCGCGAGCGCGTGGTCGCCTTCCTGCGCGAGCAGGGTTTCAGCGACGACGAGATCGAGGTGCGGCCCTTGCAGGTGCAGGACCTGCTGGCGCGCGAGTACGGCTCGGACCGCGTGGCCCTGCGCTTCACCGGGCAGGGGCAGGTCGTGGTCAAGTCGGCCCGCGTCGATCTCGTGGCCGCGGCGTCGAATCGGGTCGATCCGCTGGTCGAGGCGGGCGTGCAGCTGGGGGGTGATGGCAGCGACGGCACGCCGCGCTACCAGCTGCGCGGCTTCAACGACATCAAGCCGATCCTGCTCGAAGAGGCGACCCTGAGCGCGCGCGAACTGGCCAGCAAGTTCGCGGCCGATGCGGGCGCGCGCCTGGGCCCCTTGCGCAGCGCAAACCAGGGCGCGATCCGCATCACCGACGACGACGACTCCGACATGGACACGTCGCGCACGATCGGCAAGCGCCTGCGCGTGGTCAGCACCTTCCAGTTCGGCCTCGAGTAGGGCGGGCCGCGCCACCCGCGCACGCGCTGCCGGAACGTGGCGGCGGGTGCGGGAGACGCCGGGCACGCCCCGCCCGGCTCATGCGCGCCGCCCATCGTCGATCAGGGGCAGCCCTTGCAGCCGTCCGTCTGCGCGTTGAGGAAGATCGCCTGGTCGAGGTTGGCGCCGGTGAGGTCGGCGTTGGTCAGCTGCGCGCGGGTGAAGTTGGCGCCCTGCAGGTTGGCGCCGGCGAAGGAGGCGCCTGTGAGCTTGGCTGCGCGCAGGTTGCTGCGGGTGAGCTCGGCGCCGTCGAAGCGGCTGCGCTCGGCGCGCGCGTTGGTGAGGTCGGCGCCGCCGAGGCGGGCGGCGGACAGGTCGGCGTCGTGCAGGTCGGCGTTCTGCAGGATCGCGTTGCGCAGGTCGGCGTCCTTGAAGCTGGCGCCGGTCAGGCGGGCGCCGCGCAGGTTGGTGCGCAGCATCGAGGCGCCGTCGAGCGTGGCGCCCGCCATCTCGGCCTGGGAGAAGTTCGCCTCGTTCAGCGTGGCGCCGCGCAGGTTGGCGCCGGACAGGTCCGAGCGGGTGAACTGCGAGTTGGCCAGGTTCACCCCTTCGAGGTTCGCCCCGTTGAGGTTGAGGTTGGTGCACAGGGTGCCGCGGCGGATGTCGCAGCCGCCGATGTTGCCGCTGCGCTGGGCGTGGGCGGGCGGGAGCAGGGCGAGCAGGAGGCTGGCCGAAAGAGCGGCGTACAGCGTGGCGCGGATCATGGGCATGGGGAGCGTGGGCTTTCCTGTCAGGCGGGTTCGGCGAGGAGCTGCTCGAGCAGGCCGTGCAGCTTGTCGAAGTCGGGCTCGCCGAGGATCTTCTGCACGATCTGGCCGCGCTTGTCGAGGATGTAGCTGGTCGGCGTCAGGCGGACGCCCTCGAAGCCGCGCGCGATGTTGCCGTCGCGATCGAGGACGAAGGTGAAGGGCAGGGCGCTGCGCTCGACGAAGGCGGCGACCTGGGCGGGCGGGTCGTAGTCCATCGCCACCGCCACCGTGCGGTAGCCGCGCGCCTCGAACTTCTCCTGGGTCGCCTTCAGCGCCGGCATCTCCTTGATGCAGCTGGTGCAGGTGGTGGCCCAGAAGTTCACCAGCACCACCTTGCCGCGCAGGTCGGCGGTGCGGAAGCTCTGTCCCTGCAGCGTGGAGAAGGCCACGTCGGGCGCGGCCGGCTTCTGGGTGAACACGAAGAAGCCGGCGACGGCGAGGACGAGGACCGCGACGGCGGCGGCGATCTTGAGCTTCATGGCAAGGTCCGGAACGGTTGAAGTGCGCGGCGGCAGGCGCTTTGCGGGCGATTTTGAGCGAGCCACCCGGGCTTGTCACCCTCGCGCTGTCGGACAGGCGCTGTCTGCAAAGGTGCCCGGCTTGCTAGACTTGAAGCATCGGGGACGCGCGACCGGCGTCCCGGCGCTTGTTTTCCCCACATTCGATCCGAGGTAAGACCGCAATGAGCAACCCGCCCGTGTTCACCTGGAGTGACCGTTTCCTGCTCGGGCACCGCACGATCGACGACACCCACCGCGAGTTCGTCGATTGCGTGGATGCGCTGCTGCGCGCGCGCGACGCGGAGATCCCCGCCGCGCTCGACGCGTTCGCCCGCCACGCCGAGGCGCACTTCGCGCAGGAGGACGCCTGGCTCTCCGCGGCCGATTTCCCCACCGGCGGCGACTGCCACATCGACGAGCACGCCAAGGTGATGGCCTCGGTGCGCGAGGTGCAGGAGCTCGTCGCCAAGGGCGAGGTGGAGATCGCCCGCGAGCTCGCGCAGGCGCTGATGGACTGGTTCCCCGGGCACGCCGACTACATGGACTCGGCGCTCGCCACCTGGCTGGTGAAAAAATCCCACGACGGGCGTCCGCTGGTGCTGCGGCGCAAGGAACACCTTTGAGCCTCGCGCCGGCCGGGCGCACGCCGCCTCGCCTCCGGCGCGGCCCGGCCGACGCCCGCTGACCCGGACGCGCGATCGGCTAGAATCGTCTTCCACGCCGCCCGGCCGGGCGGCTTTGCTTTTCTGCGATCCAGCCCACGATGTCCGCCCTCCTCAACGCGCCCCAGCGCGAAGCGATCCGCTATCTCGACGGCCCCTGCCTGGTGCTGGCCGGTGCCGGCAGCGGCAAGACGCGGGTGATCACGCACAAGATCGCGCACCTGATCAACGAGTGCGGCATCAGCCCGGCCAACATCGCCGCCATCACCTTCACCAACAAGGCCGCCAAGGAGATGCAGGAGCGCGTCGCCCACATCATGGGCGGGCGGGTGCCGGGCGGGCTTACCGTATGCACCTTCCACGCGCTCGGCGTGCGCATCATCCGCCAGGAGGCCAAGCACTGCGGCTTGAAGCCGCAGTTCTCGATCCTCGACGCCTCCGACACCGTGCAGATCGTCTCGGACGTGGCCGGCGACAGCGACAAGGGCATCGCCAAGCAGATGCAGTGGCAGATCTCGTCGTGGAAGAACGCGATGATCACGCCCGAGGAGGCCGCGCAGCTCGCCGACAACGAGATCGCCTCGGTCGCCGCCAAGCTCTACAAGGAATACGAGCGCACCCTGCGCGCCTACCAGGCGGTGGACTTCGACGACCTCATCTCGCTGCCGGTGCGCCTGTTCGACGAGCACCCCGAAGTGCGCGAGCGCTGGCAGAACAAGCTGCGCTACCTGCTTGTGGACGAGTACCAGGACACCAACCGCGCCCAGTACCGGCTGCTCAAGCTGCTGTCGGGCGTGCGCGGCGCCTTCACCGCGGTGGGCGACGACGACCAGGCGATCTACGCCTGGCGCGGCGCCGATGTCGAGAACCTGAAGCTGCTGCAGCAGGACTATCCCAAGCTCAAGGTCATCAAGCTCGAGCAGAACTACCGCTCCTCGCGCCGCATCCTCGAGGCCGCCAACACCGTCATCGCCAACAACGAGAAGCTGTTCGACAAGCGCCTGTGGTCCGAGCACGGTCAGGGCGAGCAGATCGTCGTCACCAACTGCCGCGACGCCGAGCACGAGGCCGAGTGGGTGGCGACCAAGATCGTCGCGCACAAGTTCGAGCACCGCACCCGCTTCAAGGACTACGCCATCCTCTACCGCGGCAACCACCAGGCCCGCCTCATCGAGCAGCAGCTGCGCAACCACCGCATCCCCTACGTGATGTCGGGCGGGCAGAGCTTCTTCGACAAGGCCGAGATCCGCGACCTGATCGCCTGGCTGCGCCTGCTGGTGAACGAGGACGACGACCTCGCCTTCATCCGCGCCATCACCACGCCGCGCCGCGGCATCGGCGCCGCCACCATCGAGGCCCTCGGCGCCTACGCCGGGCATCGCCACAGCAGCCTCTTCGCCGCGGTGTTCGAGGAGGGGCTCACCCAGCACCTCAACGCCAAGCAGCTGCAGGGCGTGCAGGAGTTCGCCGCCTACATCAACCGCCTGCAGTACCGCGCCCCGCGCGAGCCCGCCGCGCAGCTGCTGGAAGACCTGCTCGGCGCGATCCGCTACGAGGCCTGGCTGTTCGAGCACTGCGACACGCGCGAGGCCGAATCCAAGTGGAGTAACGTGCGCGACTTCGTCGGCTGGCTGGGCAGGAAGGGCGAGGAGGACGGCAAGAACCTGCTCGAGCTCACCCAGACCATCGCGCTGATGTCCATGCTCGACAAGGAAGACCCCGACTTCGACGGCGTGCAGATGGCGACCCTGCACGCCTCCAAGGGGCTGGAGTTTCCGCACGTGTTCCTGGTCGGCGTCGAGGAGGGCCTGCTGCCGCACCAGAGCAGTGTCGACGAGGACAAGGTCGACGAGGAGCGCCGCCTGATGTACGTCGGCATCACCCGCGCCCAGCGCAGCCTCAACCTCACCTGGTGCGAGCGGCGCAAGTCGGGCAAGGAGTTCCGCGCCTGCGAGCCGAGCCGCTTCATCGCCGAGATGGGCGGCGACATCCGCATGAACGACCGCAAGACCGCGCAGCCGGTGACGAAGGAAGAGGGCAAGGCGCGGCTCGCCAACCTGATGGCGATGTTCGAGAACCGCGACAAGGGTTGAACGGCTCGGCGGCGCGTGCCTGGCACAGGCGTGTGCGGCGCGCGCACGAAAAAGGCAGCCCGCAGGCTGCCTCGTCCGTCGTGGTGCGCTTGCGGGCTTACTGCTCGACCGGCGGCTCGGTGTAGCCGGCGCCGGCGAGGTTTGCCAGATAGGCGACCGCGCGCGACACCTCGGTGTCGGTGAGGTCGCTGCCGCCGCCGCGCGGGGGCATCGCGCCCTTGCCGGCGATCACCGAGGCGGTCAAGCCTTCGAATCCGAGCGCGAGACGCGGGCCCCAGGCAGCGGCATCGCCGGTCTTGGGCGCACCCACTGCACCCGCGTCGTGGCAGGCAGCGCAGATGGCCTTGACGATCTGCTCGCCGGTGCGGGTGCCCGGCGTGATGGTCACGGCCTGGATCTCGACGCGCGCGACCGGCTGGATCAGCGTCGCGGTGGTTTCCGGATCGATCTTGCTCTGGTCGCCACAGCCGGCCAGCAGCGCGGCTGCGACCAGGGCGACGGGCATTGCGAGGCGGGCGGGCCGCAGGGTGCGTGGGTTCGACATGCTTTGGTCCTCGGACGGGTGGCGCAAGACGGGGTCTAAAGCACGGATTATAGCGGGCTAAAAACCATTGTGGCAGCGCGCCATGGACTTTGCCGCAGAAGCGGGCTATGCTTCCGCGCCTTGTCCGGGCGCTTCACCCGGACTCCGCGCGCCCGTAGCTCAGCTGGATAGAGTACTGCCCTCCGAAGGCAGGGGTCGGACGTTCGAATCGTCTCGGGCGCGCCATATTTTTCAATGGGTTAGGTCTTCGCGGACCTAGCCCATTGTTCTTTGTGCCCACCCTGTGCCCATTTTGTGCCCGCGTCGTGCCCGACGTTTTTGGCGCAAGACGTACTAAGTCACCACTTCGACCTTTGCCCGCCGTGCCTCACGCGGTGTTCGTTGCGTCGGGGATGTACTCGAACAACTCGCCAACCGTGCATTCGAACAATGCACACAAGCGATCAATGGTTTCGAGATCAACCCGATTTGCCGTCTCGTTGTAGAGCAGGGTGATTGTGTTACGGTGCAAGCCCGTTTCACGGGCTACATCGGCGATCTTCAGTTTGTGCTCGCCCATCAGGCGTGAGAGGTGGCAGCGCACCATTGTCGTCCCCTAGGACTAAATGTCGTTCAGAATGACAAAAAAGCCTTGACAAGGGCGTTTTGCGTCTTAGAATGTCATTCAGGGTGGCAAAAAGATCTTCTCGAAGACTTTCTGTCGTTCTGCATGATTCTAACGAGTGGAGAAAGCCATGTCACTGACTTACCTGACCACCGACGAACTGGCCGGAAGGATCAAATACGACCCGCGTACGATTCGCGAGCGCCTTAAAGACAGCGTCCTGTTGGAGGGAACGCACTACATCCGCCCCTTTGGCGGACGAAAGATCCTCTACATCTGGGAGCACATCGAGCGCGACATGGGCTGCACCTCCGAGCAGTCGTTTGCGATCCCAATGGCCAACGGAGGCGTCTGCCATGGCTAGCATCCGTGCCAGAAAGGATAACGGAATGCTCTTCATCGACTTCCGGTACCAGGACAAGCGTTACCGCGAACAGACCGCGCTCGGCGACACCGCAGCCAACCGCAAGCGCTTGCAGAAGGTGCTTGACCGCATCGAGGCCGACATCGCCGCCGGCACCTTCGACTACCGCCGCTTCTTCCCAGGCAGCAAGAACGCCGCGAAGTTCGATCCAGCCCCTGGGGGGATGGTCGGGCCGGTCAGCGCTGCTGCGGTTGCGTTGCCGTCGGCGGCAGCCAGCGTCGCGAGCACTCCGCTCTTCAAGGACTTCGCAGAGACCTGGTACGGCGAGAAAGAGGTGGAGTGGCGGCGTTCGTACAAGACCACGCTGCGCGCGACCCTCGATCGCGCCCTCATCCCGAGGTTCGGGGAGAAGGAGGTCGGCCAGATCTCCAAGGCGGACGTCCTTGCCTATCGCGCCGAGCTCGGGAAAGCGACCGCGAAAGGCAAGCAAACCAAACTGTCTGCGGCAAGGATCAACAAGATGCTGAACCCGCTCAGGCAAGTCCTCAATGAAGCGGCCGACCGGTTTGATTTTCGCACGCCCTTCGACAGCGTGAAACAGCTCAAGACGAAGCGCACCGACGTCGATCCCTTCACCCTCGCCGAGGTCAAGCAGATCCTCGACACCGTGCGGCCCGACTTCAGGAACTACTTCACCGTGCGCTTCTTCACCGGCCTGCGCACCGGCGAGGTCGACGGACTGCAGTGGAAGTACGTCGACTTCGACAACCGCCTCATCCTGGTTCGCGAGACCATCGTCGGCGGTGAAGAGGAATACACCAAGACGGACGGCAGCCAGCGCGACATCCAGATGAGTCAGCTCGTCTTCGATGCGCTGCAGGCGCAGTTTAAGGCCACCGGCAAGCTCGGCAAGTTCGTGTTCTGCAATCGGCTGGGGACGCCGCTGGACCACAAGAACGTCACCAACCGGGTGTGGTACCCGCTGCTGCGGCACCTCAACCTCAAGCAGCGCCGGCCGTATCAGTGCCGCCACACCGCCGCCACGCTGTGGCTCGCCAGCGGCGAGGCGCCCGAGTGGATCGCCCGTCAGCTCGGGCACACCACCACCGAGATGCTGTTCCGGGTGTATTCGCGCTACGTGCCCAACCTCACGCGGCGGGATGGCTCGGCCTTCGAGCGCCTCATCACGCAGACCCTCGGCACCCAGCTCCTGCCGGTGAAGACCGCCCCTGCGGAGGAGGCGGAGCAGGAGGCCGAGCTGCTGGCAGAGAACGCCGCTCAAGGAGGAGACCATGAGTGAATACCGCCTGCCCATCCCCACGGCCGCCCCGGACAACGTAGTGGCCAAGCTCCCGCCCGTGTTTCGCGTGCAGTCGATCAGCCGCCTGCCACTGGATAACCATTGCGTCCTGAACCGCGCTGGGCTGTTTCATGAGCGGGCCAGTCTGATGGTCGAGTGGCCCTCGCGCAAGGTCGATGTCCGGCTGGGTGCGGGTTGCCTGGTGTCGATTCGCTGGCTCGGTCGGCCTGTGAGCCTCGGCGGTGCGGTGCGCATCAGCCGCCTGGTCGTGCTCGGGCGCCCCGAGGCCAGCCTCGATCTCTTCCAGACGATCCCGACGGTCTGGGTGAAAGAGCGCACGCTCGTCCGTCGCGCCAGCGCGCTGTGGCAGCGCCTGCCAGCGCACTTCCAACATTTGTTCAACGCCATCTTCTGGGACAGCCGACGGCTGCATCGCTACCTGGTGGGCGCCAGCTCCTTGAAGGGCCATCACAGCTGCGTGCACGGCAATCTGTGGCACACCCTGGAGGTTGCCGAGCAGGCGCTCAGGATGGCCCAGGGCCAGCCCCTCGCCTGCCCCGAGGTGCTCCTGATGGCCGCCCTGCTGCACGACGCGGGCAAGGCGGACGAGTACCGTCTCGGCTACAGCGGTCTCGAGCTGACGACCCGCGGCAAGCTCGTCGGCCATCGCAACACCATCATCGAGTGGATCGCCGCCGCCATCGCCCACGCGCGCATCGCTCTCCCCGAGTCCCACTACCTCGGCCTGATCCACGCGCTGACGAGCGCCCGTGGGGCGCCGGATTGGCTCGGTCTGCGCGAGCCCTGCACGCTCGACGCGGTCCTGCTCTCTGCGGCGGACCGGCTCTCGGGGCAGATCGAGTTGATGGCGCGGCACTCGCCGGCGGAGGCCGGGTTCGGGCGGTTTCATCCGCATCTGCGCGGGCGCCCCTACGTGGTTGGGGCGGCTTTCTGAAGGGGGAGTCCGGGAAGGACTCCGCTGCGCGGACCTACATGAAGCAGGCAAGTCAGAGGGGCCTTTCCGCGATGTGGGGACGCGGCGAAGATCGGGTTGTCGGCCGATCCGGCCGTTCCAGTCGCCTCGAATGAACGACCGTAGTTTGCTCTATCGGTGCCGCTCATCGCGCTTCGCCGGTAGAACGGCAGCACCGAGCTGAGAAGTAATACCGAAACCACCTTGTACTAGGTGTAGTGGTTGCTCGGGCACAGCACGCATTCACCCCAAGCCACGCCCGCCTGAGCGTCACCAAGGGACGCGCCTCGTGAGCAAAATCTCAGCGGTGATCTGCGCGACCGAACAGAACACGACCGGTCAAGGGGGAGGAAAGGAAGGAAGCTTGTTTGTCTCGATGTCCTCGCATGCCCAAAGGACCGACGCCCCCAAAAAAATCGGGAGATGGAAGGTTGAGCATCGTCATTGACGGTGGCACATCGATGCTATGCTCACGCCGTAAATCAGAGGAGACACTGTGCCGACACTGACCATGTTTATCGACTACGACAATGTCGATCCCGCTCTTACGCGAGCAGGGCCTGTCAGCCTTACAAAGCTGCTAGTACCAGCCATACCAGCCAGCGTCTTTGCTAAGTACAACACGCTGAGAGCCCGGCTTTACGGCGGCTGGCGGGTTAACGGGGCTCTTACGGTCTCAGCCCAACGACTAGTACCCGACATTCGGTCGAACTCGCCAACCATCGTCAGCAATCCTAACTATTCCCCCGGAAAGCCAATACGGCTAGTAGTTGAACTTGCAGAAGGTCCTATTGGAACGTCTGTAACTCTTCAAGAAACTTTGGCTCGAGATCGCACCCTGCGAAAATTTAGAGCACGAGCTTCCCCCTGGACCGAATGCCATAATTCCGCCGGCAGCTGCGGGTTGGCACACGTTGCTTCCTTGACTCACAATACTTCGTGCTCTACTCCGGGTTGCACAACTCGGATAGGTAACGTACTTGTACGCGACGAACAAAAGATGGTCGACACATTACTAGTTGCAGACCTAGCGCATGAGGCGCTGGTGCAACGTGTCACCGACGTCGTCGTGGTTTCATCAGATGTAGACATGTGGCCTGGAGTGTTGTTAGCTGCCCATTCTGGCTGCAATGTTGTCCACGTACATACAAAGCACGGATGGCGAACGCAGCGACATCTCATTAATACTCTTAGCACCCACACCGCGCCTCGTTATCAACAGCTCAGCGTCTAGGCAAACACAAAATGGATATTAACGATTTTAGGCGGATTCTTACGACGTTTGCCGACGAACCATCCGACGTAGACATCCGTGCTGGAAAGGTCGTAGCACAAGTTCGCGATGAAGTAATCGAGGCGGGCATAACCTATTCTTCCGGCGAAGAACAACAACTACGCATTGTCGAGAATGAACAGGAATACGCCGCCCGTACTTGGCTGATTAACAGAGTAGCGCGACTTCCCCAGCTTGCGGATCGCATTATCAACTCCGCAAGCCCCACGGCAAAGACATCCACCAAAGCGGCATTCATCGTGCCTTCTGGGTTCATCTCCCCCGATCTTTCAAGCGCGAATGAGACGGATGACCCTGTGCCGGATGTACTGCAATGCATGCTTGCCAAGGCGTCTCACCCCATACCAGGCGCTACGTCTGTGTTGTACGTTACCTCAGACGCAGGAGAGGGGAAGACCACGGTTATTAACCGGGCCGCTTACCTCCAAGCTGAACGCTATAAGCAGAAACAGACCCACTCGCTGATAGTGCCTATTCCGCTAAGCGGCAGAGCGTTTCTAACATTCGACGATGCCGTTATTGCTGCCCTGGTGAATAAGCTCCGTTTTAACTATCTCTATTTTGATGGATTCATCGAACTAGTTCGCTTAGGAGCAATTGTTCCCGCCTTTGACGGCTACGAAGAAATGCTTGTTGAAGGGTCGAGAGGCGAAGCAGTTTCTGCGCTGGGGAACTTGGTGCAGCGATTGGACTCTTCCGGGACAGTATTCGTCGCAGCGCGTAAGGCGTTCTTTGAGTACCTTAGCTTTCGGACCCAAGCACGACTGTTCGATGCCATTGGCGATCGCTCTGCGGCGTTTTCTCGTCTTGCGCTATCCCGTTGGAGCAAAGAGCAGTTCTGCGAATACGGCAGGCTTCGTTCCTCAGGGCCCCCTGAGGAAGTGTACGAGATCGTCGCCGCAAGGCTTGGCGACGGACATCCCGTATTGACTCGTGCCGTACTAGTACGCCGCTTATTTGATGTCTTAGAGGGCGTAGCCCGCACCGAGTTGGCTGATCTTCTTGGCGCGAATCCGCACGACTATTTCTTTACGTTTGTCGACGCAATAGTGAAGCGTGAGGCCTCCGAGAAATGGATTTCGAAAGTATCGGGCGATGTTATGGAGCCCCTACTTGAGATCGGAGAGCATCATCAGATCCTGTCTCAAATTGCCCTGGAAATGTGGCAGTCATCAACCACCTCACTTCGCTACGACGTGCTGGATGTGATTGTCGACCTATTTTGCGAGTCGCAAGGGAAGAATGCTGTCGCGACGCGCCAAATTAAAGAGCGGATTAAACAACACTCATTGCTTTCAACCGATACTGCACGAGGACAGGGAGTCGGTTTCGATCATGAAGATTTTCAGAATTTCTATCTGGGTGAAGGGCTGGGGGTGCTGCTAAGCCGAGGAAGTCGTGCGGAGCTTCAAGCATTCTTATCTGTCAGTATCGTTCCGTTAGCAACGATTGAACAGGCTGTGCAGTACCTGATCAGAAGTAACCTTGACTCACAAAACGCCTTAAATGCAGTTGTGGCAATCGATCGGTTCGAAACAGGCTATTCCTTCTGCAAGGAAAATTGCGGTTCACTGGCCATTCGATTGGCAGAATGTAGCCAGGATGCTTCAAGCCCATTAGTGCTTAGCGGGATGTTCTTCCCGTCAAGTGCCCTTGCCGGGCGCACTCTCCGCAGAGCGGAGTTCAAAGAATGCCACTTCCAACCGACGCAGATCTCTAATAGCTCGCTTGATGAAGTAACCTTTACTGCGTGCGAGTTTGAGCGCCTTGAGATTGATAGTAGAGACGCGTCTCTTGGATGCAGGTTCTTGGAATGCAAGGTCGACTCGATCGTAATTCAACCAGAGGAAGAATACGTCTACGATCCGAATCTTATCGAACAGTACCTTGAACAGTTTGGAGCGAGGATCGGCGGCAGCGCAGGGAGCATTACGCCGATTTCGGAGGCGGATGACCGAACCAAGATCGTCGAACGAGTTCTGAGGTCATTTCTTAGGCATAGTCATATCGACGATGAGGGCATCCGTATTCGCCTCGGAAAGGCTTTCACCTCTAAATTTTATGATCAAGTGCTCCCGGATCTGATCGGCAACGGAATCCTTGAAGAAGTGCCGTGGCGAGGCCAAGGGGTGCAGAAGCGCTATAAACTTGTAAGGCCGATGTCGGAAGTAGGGGCCGCGCTGGAGAAGTCGAGCGGAAAATTTGATACCTTTATCGCCGCTTTGAAATAACGGGGTCTTGTGAACGCGCGCCGTGAGATTGCTGATCCTAGACTTGGGGTTGGGCGGTTTTCGACGGACGATTGACATGAACTTGGAAGACGCGTCTGCGGAGCAGCGCCAATGAACGGCAGCAGTGGAGCGCCATGCAGCTGCTCGTTCTGCGGAGCATGAACGGCCGCTCCGGCCGAGGACTTGACATCGCCCCAGCGCGCACCTGAGCTCCCTCTGGGAAGATGCAAGGCGGCCGGGCCATCGCCGAGTTGTCGGGGCACAACCTCGCGTGGTTCGTGCGGCAGAGTTCTCCACCAGGTCAACTAGGGCCGTCGGCACTGATGCATGAACTCGACCATAACAACCTGGTCGGTCTGGTTGAGCCCTTGCGTGGGCGCGGGACATGGGGGAAAAAGTTCGGGCAACGCGTCGTGCAGGGGCGTGCCGGTTGTCAACACTCGATGGGCACAGGTGTGTGAGCAGGGGCGTGGATAAGTGGTGCGACGCTACGCTGGACAAGGTTGCCCGGCCGTCGCTTATTAATTAGGCAACGCACTTTTCCGCGCCACGGCGTCAGGCGGTACGGGGCCCCGTGGGCGAAGCGCCATTTCCGTATGAGACAATCGCGACCGCATACATCCTTTCAGAACTGTCACCGCTCCGATGACCACCCGCCAAGCCCCCGAAATCTTCCAGATCCCGCTCGACGACCTCGACCCAGCGGGCCTGCCGCCACGCGGGACGCCCGAGTTCGAGCAGGCGGTGATCGGGCGCTACGCGCTCGACTACGCGGCGCGCGGCTGGCAGGCCGTGGTGGCGGTCGATGACGCGTTCGTGCGCGTGGTCGCGGTCCCCGAGCGCGGGGTCGAGCCGAAGGCCTACGTGCTGGGGCTGCTGCAAAACGGCTTCCTGGAGGATGCGCTGCCGGTGCTCGAGGCGCTCGACGGCATGCTGGACGACGCCGAGCTCGCCTACAGCCACGGGCTGTGCCTGTCCGAGCTGGGGCGACCGGCAGAGGCGGTCGCCCCGCTGCAGCGGGCGGTCGAACTCGACCCCACGCACGCGAACGCGTTCATCGCGCTCGGGGTAGCGTTCGCGCGCACCGGGCGCACCGATGAGGCGGCCAATGCGCTGCGCGACGCCGTCAAGCTCGAGCCCGCGAACGCCTTCGCCAAGCGCAACCTGGCGGCGGTGCTGATGCGGTCGGGGCGGGCGGCCGAGGCGCTGCCGTTCTTCCGCCAGGCGGCCAGTCTGGCGCCGGCCGACCCGGGGGCGCAGCTCGGGCTCGCGCAGTGCCTGGAAGAGCTCGGGCCGTCGCACGTGAAGGAGGCGGCCGAGCAGTACAAGGCGGTGGTCAAGCGCTTCCCCGATCACCAGGCCGGCGAGATGGCCGAGGAGGCGCTCACGCGCATCGGTCACGAGGAGATGCGTGCGGCGGTCGACGGCGGCCTGCGCATGGACGCGGTGATGTACATGCAGGCGGCGCTGGACCGCTTCGCCAAGCTCGACCAGGCGAAGGTCGGGCAGATCGTGATGGAGATCGCGCTGCTCGGCCGCAACGGGCTCGAGATCAACAAGCCGGCGGTCCGCTACACGCTGCAGAACCTCGAGGGCGAGTTCTCCGGCCTGGCGCTCCTGGCGTACATGCATGTGGGCTTTCGGATGTTCGACGCCAAGGGCGACGCCGGGACCGGGCTCGATCGAGAGTACGAGGCGGCGGTGAAGATGCGCCGCGAGCGCTGAACCCGGCGAGGACCCCGACATGAGCCAGCTCCCCGAACGCTACCGGGCGGCGATCGCGCCGCTGATCGACAAGGCGCGCGAGTTTCTCGAGAAGGGCGAGGAGCTCGCGGCGATGGCCTTCGTCGGCAACTTCACCACCGGCGCCGTGGTGCCGACGCCGCTCTTCGGCCGCGGGCCGGCCGACAAGGATGTCGCGGCGCGCGCGGTGAAGATGCTCGCCGAGCAGCTCGACGCCGACTTCGTCTTCGTGCTGATGGAGGCCTACAGCCTGAGCGCCGACAAGGTCGCCCGCTATGAGGAGATCCTCGAGGAGTACGGCTCGCTGGCCGACTGTCCGGCGAGCTCGCGGATCGACGTCGTGAGCCTGTCGCTCGAGACCCGCCACGGCGTGTGGGTCGCCCAGGTGCCGATCAAGCCGAAGGGCATCAGCAAGAAGAAGCGCACGATCGGGGCGCCAGAGTTCCGGCATTACACCGAGGTGCAGGGGCGGTTCACGGATCTGCTGCCGGTGAAGGAAGGCGAGGGCGGGGCAGGCGGCACGCTGCACTGAGGCCACCGGGGAGGGCGCGCGCATGTGCGGTCGTTACGCCCTCTACGGTCCGGTCTCGCGCCTGCGCGAGGCCTTCGACGCGGTGCCCGAAGGGTTCGAGTTCGAGCCGCGCTGGAATGCGGCGCCGCTGCAGTGGCTGCCGGTGGTGCGCCAGCGGTCGAACGGCGAGCGGGTGATCCACCGCCTGCGCTGGGGCCTCGTGCCGTCGTGGTCGAAGGACGAGGCGATCGCCACCAGGTTGATCAACGCGCGCGGCGAGTCGGTCGCCGAGAAACCTTCGTTCCGGGCGGCGTTCCGCCGCCGGCGCTGCGTCGTGCCGGCGAACGGCTTCTACGAGTGGCAGCACCTCAGTGACCGGCAGGGCGGCGGCAAGCAGCCGTTCTACGTCCACCCGGTCGGGGGCGAGTTCTTCGCGCTCGCCGGGCTGTGGGAGCGCTGGACGAGGCCGACCGACGGCGAGGAGCTCGACACGTTCACGATCGTCACCACCGAGGCCAACGCGGCGATGCGCCCGCTGCACGATCGCATGCCGGTGATCCTGGCGCCGGGGGATTGGTGGGCGTGGCTGAACGGGGCGACTGCGGTCGACTAGGTGCAGGGGCTGGTGAGGCCGTGTCCGGAGGCGGCGCTCGCGGTGTATGCGGTGGGCAGGGCGGTCGGCAATGTGCGCAACGAAGGCGCCGGGTTGATCCAGCCGCTCGTCTAGCTGCTCTGCTTCCCGTCGCTCATAAGTTGCGCGTGATTATCGAGTATCAATGGCCGCATCCAGGCCGCCACTCACGCGGCAGCCGAGCTGCCGTCGGCGCGTTCTCATTGTGGGAGAATCCATGCCGTCATCCTCAACAACAAGCACACCCGATGGCGCAAATATCCCCGGCTCTGGATACCCTCCGGCACGATGCCGGCCTGTACCGCGAGCTTGATGTTCTGGACCGTCTGCAGCAGTCGCTGCCTGGCGGTTACGAGGTCTTCCATAGCGTCGCCTGGCAGACCGCGCATCAGGGCGAGGACCGGCACGGGGAGATCGACCTCGTCGTCCTGGCGCCGAGCGGCAACATCCTCCTTGTCGAGGTCAAGGCGGGCGAGCTCGCGCTGATCGAGGGCAATCTCGTCAAGCTCTACGGGCAACGCGAACACGATGTCGCCCGCCAGACCCGAGTGCAGCATGCGGCCATGCTCAACCGCCTTGCCGAGGCCGGCCTGCATGCGCACGTCACGGGCTGCGTCGTTCTGCCCGATTATCAGGTGGAAGAGGCCCGCATCGTCTCGATGCCGCGCGAGCGCATCATCGACGCGAACGACTACGCGCACCTTGGGACCCGTGTGCGAGAGCTGCTCGAACATGGCAGCAGTCGCAGCGACGTGCAATCGCTCCGCCGTTTCCTGGGGAACGTCTTCAAGGTCTCGATCGACCTTCAGGTGCTCGGTGACCAGTTGCGGCAGACGAGCCGTCGCCTCGCCGATGGCCTCGCGACCTGGGTTCCGCGTATTGACTCACCATCCGGCGTGGTGCGCATCCAGGCGACAGCGGGGGCGGGAAAAACGCAGCTTGCGCTCCGCCTCCTCGACGACGCGGCGGCCGCAGCGCAGCGGGCGCTTTACGTCTGCTTCAACCGGACTCTGGCGGACCACATCGGCCGCATCGCACCGGCGCGTGCGCGGGTGTCGAGTTTTCACGAGCTCTGTGTGGAGCACTGGCGGCGCACGCAGGGTGAGCCGGACTTCACCGCAGAGGGCATCTTCCAGGCGGTCGTCGACCGCTACGGCAGCGACGCGCAGGACTTCGAGGCGCTGTACGACCTCGTGATCATCGACGAAGGGCAGGACTTCGACCCCGAGTGGGTCGCGAGCCTGCTGCCGCAGTTGAGGGAAGACGGGCGGCTCTATCTGCTCGAGGACGAGGCGCAGCGTCTCTACGAGCGCGACGGCTTCGATCTCGACGGTGCGGTCAGCGTGCGCTGCAACGACAACTTCCGTTCGCCGCGCGCCATCGTCGATGTGATCAATGCGTTGGGCTTGGCGGAGGGCGTGGTCGAGGCACGCAGCCCCTACGTGGGCGAACTCCCGGGGTTTCTTGCCTACGACGACGAGCGTGGCCTACGCCGCGAGACGCTGGCGGCGGTGGAGTCTTTGCGCGAACGCGGCATTCCCCTCGCCGACATCGTCGTCCTGAGCGCGCGCGGACACGGTCGTTCGCACCTGCTGAAGGAGGCGAAGCTGGGGGCGTTTGCGCTGCGGAAGTTTCTGGGGCGGTACACGGCCGACGGGGAACCGGTGTGGTCCGAGGGCGAGCTCCTGATCGAGTCCGTGCATCGGTTCAAAGGGCAGAGCGCCATGGGCGTCGTGCTGGCGGAGGTGGACTTCGACCAGCTCGACGAGGCAGCACGCAGGCGCCTGTTCGTGGGGATGACGCGGGCGCAGTTGGGGTTGGAGGTGGTGGTGTCGAGGCGAACAGAGGCGGATCTTGCCGCCTTGCTGTAGGGCGTCTTTTGTTGATCGACGCGGTATTGCATTACGACGCCCTACCGCGTGCCAGACATCGTTAACGGTGAACCTGCCGCTCAGCAGTGTTCCTTTCCGACATAGTTCTCTGCCCAGGATGTGTCTGGCTTTAAGGACAGCTTCGGGGGAGGGAGTGCTCTCGTAACCTTGCCCACCTCGAGGAAGCTCAGGCCATACGCCACGGTCATCCGGTCGTAATTGCTTCGGTGAAGCCCCGGGGCCTCGAGGTTCTTGGGCAACTCGATTCGCCGGGGTTCAGCCCTGAGCCAACTGTAGCCAGGCATCGACTGCATCTGGCTCTGCAGCTTGCTGTAGAACTCCATACGCATGCCGCCTCCGCAATAGAACGCAGGTACGCCGATCAACTGGGCGGGGGTGAGATGCCCATCTCTCCATGCTCGCCAGTAGCTCTTGCCACGCACCTGGCTGACCACCTTTTTCTGGAAGAAGGTGTCGTCGGGGTCGTCCGAGGGCTTGCGTAAGAACACCTTCGCATCATGGACGTAGCGAGTGAAGCGACTCGGCAAAGCGACGGTCCGATCCGTCGGATACTTGTGCTCTGCCAGCGCGCTCGAGATGAGTCCGGCCGCAGGTTCGCTGCACTGCGAAAGCGCCTCTTCCCACCAACCCACACGATGACGATGGAGGTTCATGACACCGTGCGGTTCGACGATCGAGGTGAAAAATTCGAAGTCCCATTTTCCCCCGCGCGCCGGCTTGACGTGGAACAGCGATGAATCGACCGAGCCGGCGCCGACGTCCACCATCAGGTAGATGTTCTGCTCCCTACGATTGAAACGGCTCGAATTCACGAAGCCGTAGATCTGCGCGGCGATCTCCGGAACGACGCTGATCTCGACATCCTCGTCCTCCGACATGCGCTCGGGGGCTGCCGCAATTTCGCGTTTGCGATCCCTTGCTGCTGCGACTGTGGTGCTTGAGATATCTCGAGGCATACACGCTGCAAGCCAGGCCACGTGCGCTACATCGTTGAAGGTCTGGGTCAGCTCATCGTCCAGGTGGTGGGCGACGGGCAGGCCAATCGAGAGCTTCCACAGGAGTCGGGTTCGGGCGAAGACGTCCGCATGCGTTTCGAACAGCCAGCCCCGAGCTTGCCTGATGACCAGGGCGAGCATGGCGGACACGCGCTCGCGCAACACCAGGTCGCCGGGGTTCGCAATCAATGCGAGTTTCAGGTCGCGATGCGTTTCGTCTCCTTCGCATAAGGAGAACCGTCCTGCCGATTCGTGCAAGCGGGTCGGCAGGAGATACCGGGCGACATCGCTTGCCGTTGTGAACGGTACTGCGAAGGCTTTGCCAAGGGCAGGGTCGCCGATCACCACCTTGATGCTCGACGTCCCGAAATCGACCCCCATGGCGATCAGATGCTCGTCATCCGCCGTCTCGTGGCAGCACTGGCTGCTCCGTCCCAACTCCTCGTATACATCCAGCACTTCGAGCTCGACCTGTTCGTCGAGGGTGAGCGCAAGCCTTGCGGCGGAGCCGAGGCGAACCTCATATGGCGACACCTTGCCTTCGGGCGATTTGCCTGCACGCACGGGTGACGAGTCGTAGCAAGCGAGGGGAGCGGCCCTTTGAGACGATTTGACTGGCGCCTTTGCGCGAGCCACCGGATGCTCCGCACGCCACTTCTTGCAAGCTTCGGCGATCGGGTCGGATCTCTTTCCTTCCTTGGGTGCCGTGGGTGCCTTGGGGCCCGCCGGGGGCGATACCGTCGGTGTTTCCGCGCTTTGGCCCGTGTGCTGTGATGACTCGCCACTGCCGGTTGGGAGAACCTTTCGGGTCTCGACCTTGGCGCCTGGAAGCTGCACGCCCTTCTCTGCAAAGGCCTTCTTCAACAGTTCTGCCATCTGGCCAGCCATCTTCTTCTCCCTTTTCGTGCCGGTTCAGACCACTCGGATGACGCCGCCTGACACCATGCTGTCGTGGGCGTGGATCGACTCCTTCAGGCGCAACTCAGCGATCCGTGCCTCGATGCGCTGGGTGAGCTTCTTGAGCCGGCCCTCTTCCGCTGGAATCAGTCGCCTCTGCTTGTCGGTACCGTGCAGTCGATACTTCTCGATTCGTTCGTGGAAGCGCCTGCGCTGGTTATCCAGGTGATGCCGAAGGGTGTTCACCATGAAGCTGACGCGATCTCGGTTCTCGCGGATCTGTGCGTCACGAAATGCGCGAAAACGCTCTTCGAGCTCGGCACGGCAGTCGTCGAGCACCCCGGCGGTGTGCGCATGGTTCAGGCTTGTGCTTGCGCCCAGCCAGTCCCGGCCCTGGAGACCGGCGGCATTCACGAGAAACTCCGCCTGCTCGCCGTCGAGCAACCAACCGTCCGCAAGCCGCTGGACCAGATACTCCAGCCGCTCGATGTCGCGGGCACCCGAGACGGTCCAGCGTGCGATCGCATAGACGTAGATGTCGCGCTCGATGTTTCCAACCGTGTTGCCCAGGATTTCCACCGCCGCAACCGGGCTGTATAGCGGCCCCTTTCCAGCCTTCTTCAACTCATCCGCCACGAAGCGCACGAGCGGATGATCTTGCGTGATCCGTTCCTTTCCGGACGGGTTCCGCCCATGACGGTTCTCGAAGATGAGCCTTGGCGGTGCGGCGCCAAGAAGGCGTGTTGCGCCCTGAAGCCGTTGTTGCTGGAGAAACTCGGAGAAAGCGACGCGGGCCTCGGTCGAGAGCTCGATCACATGCTCGAGCTCGTCGTCATCGTCCGCAAGCAAACGCGTCCCCGGAAACTCTCGCTCGAGAAAATCCTTCACGTAGGCGAGCAGATCTTCGCCTCGGATGAAGCGACCCAGCTCCTTGGCGGCCTGTACCTTGTTCTGGATGAAATCGCCGTGGGCGATCAGTTGGGTGGCTTCCTCTTCCAGCAGCGCCTGCTGCCTGCTCACTCGCTCGATAGCAAGACTGGCGCGGTCGATGCGTTCTTGTTCCTGCTCCGGTGTGAGCTTGTGCGACAGCAGCTCGTAGCTCAGCGTGCGGATCTCGGTGCCCAGCATCGCCTCCATGCTGCCGAGCGCCTGGCGGAAAATGTCGAGGCGCTCCAGCAGTCGGTCGTAGATCCGTTCATCAATCGTGTGCGTGTAGATGAAATTCCAGATCAGGATCTTCTCGGCTTCCTGTCCGATCCGGTCGATACGACCAATGCGCTGTTCGATCCGGGCGGGGTTCCAGGGCAGGTCGTAGTTGATGAGCAGGCTGGAGAACTGGAGGTCCACACCCTCGGAAGCGACCTCTGAAGAAATCAGGATGTCGGGGCCTTCGGTCGACTCGAAGTGCCGCAGCACGCCATGCTTGTCCATCCCGCCGTGAAGCACTGCAGACTGGATCCCTTCTGCCGCCAGCCGGCGTGCGAGGTAGTGGAGCGTGTTGCGGTAGAAGGAGAACAGAACGATCTTCTTGCCGGGGTAGGCGGCCCAGTATTGCTTCAGGTTGCGGACCAGCATGTCGTACTTGCTGTCCACCGATTCGAGTGCCGTGTGGTCGCCAACGCGTCGTGCAATGCCTACGAGTGTTCGCAATAGGGCGCCAAGGTTCGGGCGTTTCTCGTTGTCCTCGGCGTCGCCGTAGAGCTCGAAGACCTCGCTTTCAAGCTCTTCGTCATCGACTTCCGTGCGATCGAGCCAACCCTTGCACGCGGCTGCCACGCAGCTGGACAACTGGCGCTGCGGAATCGTCAGCATGAAGCCTTCGGAGATGTCGATCCGCGCGCAGAACTCGCGAACCGCCTCGGTCACTCGATCGTAGAACTCGCGCTCGATCGGGTTCATTTCCACGCGGATCGTGACTGGATCTCTCTGTACGCGCATTTCCTGCACGTCGCGTTTCAATGTTCGCGTGACAACCTTGGTGAGCGGATTGATGCGGTCCAGCTGATCGGCAATTTCTGAGCGTCCGCGCGGCGAGGAAAGGTCCTCGGCAGAGGGCGGATGATTGATGAGGTGCTCGAGCTGAGCGTTGTCGCCGAAGATGCGACCACCAACTGCCTCACGCAAGGTCTCTACGAAATCCGTGGGCGTGACCACGTGACTCAGGATCCGGTCGCGCAAGGCGACGATCGGTGCGTTTTCCTGCAGGGAGTATTGGAACGAGGTGGGGAAGGGGAAGGAGTCCTCGTCGATCAGGTTGAGCAGGTTGAAAAGATCGTCGCTCCGCAACTGGATCGGTGTCGCCGACAGCATCACCATGCTCTGCACGACTGGACGAAGCAGCCGGGCCAGACGATGGGTAGCCGTTTCGTCGTTTCGCAGGTAGTGCGCCTCGTCGATGATCAGCATGTCGAGCAGGGGCTCTTCGAGGTCCGCCTCGTTCAGAAAGCGCGCCAGCTTTGCAGTGGTTGCCTGGGAGGGCTCCTCATCGTCATTCCAGCCCTTGGCCGGGCGCAAACCCTGCATGCTGGCGATCAGCGCGAACTGCTGCTGGGGGCGTTCTCGTACGCTCTGCAGGTGGTCGAGCAGGCCGCGTGCATCGACGATCTCCGCGCTCACCCCGAAGCGCTCGGAGAGTTCGGCCTTCCACTTTTCGCGAAGCATCGCGGGACAGATCACCAAGAGGCGCTTCGCATCGACACGGGCGCGGAGCTCCGTCCAGATCAGGCCGGCCTCGATGGTCTTGCCGAGGCCGACCTCGTCCGCAATGAGGATGCCGTTCGAAGGCGAGTCGAGGAACTGCAGTACGGGCTTGAACTGGTAGGCAAGGAACTGCGTGTTCGTCGTGTTCAGGCTGTAGATGAGGTTCGCCAGCCGACCGCTTAAGCGGTAATACGTGATCGCGCCACGGAGATCCTCGACTCGGCCGTAACGACCACTGGCCACCATTGCATAGGGGCCGGCCGATGCCCGGTCGACCTTTTCGAGCGAATTCTTGAGCACGAATTGCTCGTCTCCATCCGTGAAGGTGACGAGAACCCGGAGTCGATGCGGTGGGCCATCGGTTTCGTTACCGAGGATGCCAACCCTGCCCGGGTTGGCCTTCAAGCGGACTTTGTCGCCGGGCTGCATTCAGATCTCCGAGGTGGTGCGGGAATCCAGTCGCGTGATGCTGTGCATAGTATGCATCAAAATGATGCCCATCCAGCCCCGGCGCTGGTACCATCCATGACAGATTTCTCAACGGGTGGTATTCCATGCAGCTTCCGCTGTCGCATTCCCAGCGCGAACGCCTTGCCTACCTCGAGCTGAAGGCCTTTTTTGTTGGCGAGCTGCGCCGAGGCGACCTCGAGGCACGCTTCTCGATCAAGCCGGCGGCGGCTACGCGCGACCTCAATGCCTATCGAGAGTGCGCCCCCGACAACCTGGCCTACGACCGCTACGTCAAGGCCTACATCCCCACCGAGCATTTCCGTCCGCTGTTCCCCTTTTCGGCAGAACGCATCCTGTCCTGGCTGCTGCATGGCTTTGGCGATGGGCAGGCACCGACGGTTGCGCGGACCTTTCCGTGCGAGGGCGCGGGTGAGCTGGTCCGGCCGGACTTTGGCCTGTTGGGCGTGATCACCCGGGCGATGCATGGCAATCGTCCCTTGCAGGTGACCTATCTTTCCGTCAACTCGGGGCCGGCAAAGCGGGTGATCGTCCCGGTCGCGCTTGCCGACAACGGCCTGCGCTGGCATGTCCGCGCTTACGACCGTCAGCGAAAGCGCTTCTCCGATTTCGTGCTCACCCGGATCGCCAAGGCCAAGTCGCTCGACGAGCGTGCCGAACCGTACGAGGGCATCGAGGCTGATGAGCAATGGAATCGGCGGATCGAGCTGCACCTCGTTCCGCATCCCGCGCTGAAGCACCCCGAAGGGGTGGTCGCCGATTACGGCATGAAGGACGGCAGGCTCACCCTCAATGTTTCTGCCGCGCTGGCCGGGTACGCGTTGCTGCGCTGGGCTGTGGATTGCTCCGCAGACCACAGCCTGGACTGCGCACGGCATCACCTTTGCCTTGCCAACCGCGCTGTGTTGGAAGGTGTGGAGAGTGCGGTTCTTGCGCCGGGTTACGTCCAGCCCGCCGCTGGAGGCGAAGCGTGAGCGCAGCCATCTACAACGCCGAGATCTCCGCCGGCTCGCTGATGCTGCCCGAGAGCCGGCGCGTCGCCCGCTTCATGCTCACGCAGCCTGACCGTGCGACCTGGTTTGACACGCTCCGAACCGAGAACATCCTGCAGAAGAAGTCGCCTGCGACCGCACGTCGGCAGGCGCGGCTCATCCGCAACCGCCTCGAAACGCTCGACGAGCAAGCGTGGCAGCTGGTGGCCGAAGGCGACCAGGAACTCGCACTGCAGATCCTCCTCGCCGCTTCGGTCAAGCACAGCCGCCTGCTGGGCGATTTCATGCGCGACGTGGTCGCCGGCCACGTTCGCCGATTCGAGGAAAGCCTGGTTCCGTCGGATTGGGAAGCCTTCCTCGCTGATTGCATCCAGCGTGACCCGGCCGTCGCCGGTTGGTCAGACACCACCAAGGCCAAGCTCCTGCAGGTTGTTCTGCGCATCCTGGCCGAGGCCCGCTACCTCGAATCGACCCGCAGCCTGCACCTCACGCCGCCGCTGCTGCATCCCGAGGCGCAGCGCTACCTCAAGTCCCGCTCCGAGGCTGCCGTGCTCGCCGCGATGGAGCTCACGAACTGATCATGAACATGACGCAGACCTTCGAGGAACGCCTCAACCAGATCCTGCCGCGCATCACGTCGGAGGACTTCCTGCAGAACCGGGGGCTCGGCAACGAGATCGGCTTCTGGATCTTCGACTACCCGCCTGAGCAGGAACTGGCGATGCGCGAGTTTCTGGCGAGTGTCGTCGAGCCGGCGCTCAAGAAGCGGCAACCCCCGCTGCGCTTCGCCACGATCAACCTGTTCGAGCTCGTCATCGGCCTGCTCGAGGACCGCAAGCTCCTCGACAAGGCCATCGACATGCAGGGCAAACAGGGCGACGACAAGGCGCTCGAATCGCTGCGACGAGTGCTCAAGGAAGACAAGCTCGCCGAGCGCCTCGTGCAGCAGCACAACCCGGGCGCCCTTGATCTGCTGATGTTGACCGGCGTGGGCTCAGCCTTTCCGATGCTGCGCACCCACACGCTGCTCTCGGCGCTGCACCCACACCTCAATCACACGCCGCTGCTGATGTTCTTCCCGGGCCGTTACGACGGCTATTCGCTGCGGTTATTCAACAAGCTGTCGGAAGATCACTACTACCGCGCCTTCCGCCTCGTGCCTTGAGCTTTTCGCTTTGACCTTTTCGATTGATCACGGACAACAAGAAATGAAGATCGGCGACCTTTTTACCAAGCCTATCAACCGCCCTATAAACGGGGTGATCAAGGCCGACCAGAAGGACGCCGAGAGCGTCTGGCAGGAGCTCGACGAGTACGTCGTCACCAAGCAGCTCACCGAATACTTCCGCCGCTTCTTCGACGCCTACCTGGCAGCGGCCGACAACCCGAACGACCCAGTGCTCGCTGCGCGCATGGGCGTCTGGGTGTCCGGCTTCTTCGGCTCGGGTAAGTCGCACTTCATCAAAATCCTGTCCTACCTGCTCGAGAACCTCGAGGCCACCAACCCCGCCACCGGGGAGAACAAACGCGCCGCTGCCTTCTTCGACGAGCACAAGATCAAGGATTCGATGCTGCTCGCCGACATCCAGCGCGCGGTGCGCGGCAGTGCCGACGTGGTGCTCTTCAACATCGACGCCAAGGCCGACAGCAAGGACGAGCGCGACGTCATCCTCCAGGTGTTCCTGCGCGTGTTCAACGAGAAGCTCGGCTTCAGCGCCGATGCGCCGCACATTGCCCACATGGAGCGCTACCTGGTGGAGAAGGGCGCGTATGACGCCTTCCGTACGGCCTTCGCCCAAAGCAACGGCTCCACCTGGGAGGCCGAGCGCGATGCCGTCGACTTCCTGCGTGACGACGTCGTGCATGCGCTCTCGGTCGCGCTCGGGCAAAGCGAGGAATCCGCCGGCCAATGGTTCGACCGCTCGCGCGACGAGTACCGCATCAACATCGAATCCTTCGCCAAGCTGGTGAACGCCTACCTCGAGACCCGGCCCGCCGGCCACCGCATCATCTTCCTGGTCGATGAGGTAGGTCAGTTCATCGGCGACAACACCAAGCTGATGCTCAACCTGCAGACCATCACCGAGCAGCTCGGCACCGCCACGCAGGGCCGGGCGTGGGTCATCGTCACCAGCCAGGAAGACATCGACGCCGCGCTCGGCGAGGCCAACAAGGCCAAGTCGCAGGACTTCTCCAAGATCCAGGGGCGCTTCCACACCCGACTATCGCTCGCCAGCTCCAACACCGACGAGGTCATCGGCGAGCGTCTGCTCGCCAAGCGCGAGCGCGCGCACGATGCGCTGCGCGACACCTTCGAGAAGTCAGGCGACATCATCAACAATCAGCTCGCCTTCGTCGGCAACTCGGTGAACCTGCGCGGCTACAAGGACGCCGCAGAGTTCGTCAGCGTCTATCCCTACGCGCCGTACCAGTTCACCCTGCTGCAGAAGATCTTCGAATCCATCCGCAAGGTCGGCGCCACCGGCAAGCACCTGTCGCGCGGCGAACGCTCGCTGCTCGACGCCTTCCAGTCCGCCACCGTGCGCAACATGGACCGGGATGTCGGCCTGCTCATCCCGCTGTACGACTTCTACCCCTCGATCGAGAGCTTCATCGACACCGTCGCCAAGCGCTCCATCGACGAGGCGCCCAACAACGGCGCCCTCGAAGCCTTCGACGTGTTGCTGCTCAAGGCCCTGTTCCTGATCCGCTACATCGCCGACATCGTCAAACCCAACGTCGACAACCTCGCCACGCTCTGCGTCGATCGCATCGACACCGACAAACTCGCGCTCAAGCGTCAGATCCAGGAGAGCCTCGGCCGGCTCGAGCAGCAGCGCCTCGTCAGCCGCAACGGCGACCTGTGGTTCTTCCTCACCAACGAAGAGCGTGATGTCGCACGCGAGATCGGCAACGTTGAGGTGTCTTCCTCCGAAAAGGCCCGCCTGCTGTGCGAACTGCTGTTCGACGACATCCTGCAGGGCAGCACCCGCATCCGCCACCGCGACACCAAGGGCGACTACGACATCAACCGCCTGCTCGACGGCGCCCCGTACAAGAACGCCAGCCACGAACTCACCGTCGAGGTCGTCTCGCCGCTGGGCGACGACTGGGAGGCGCTCAACGATGCCCGCGCCGTCCTGCGCAGCAGCGAAGGCAACGGCCGGGCGCTGATCCGCCTCTCTGAGGGCGAGCGCTTCGACATCGAGCTCACCCTCTACCGCCAGATCGAGAAGTACATCGACAGCCCCAAGGCCAGCAACGCCACGCCTTCGCTGCGCAACATCCTCATCAACCGCAAGGACGAAAACCGCGAGCGCCGCGCCCGCCTGCGCGAGCAGCTCGCCACCATGATGCTGCAGGGCGACTTCTATGCGCTGGGCCAGCGTGTCGAGTTCAAGGCGTCCAACCCCGGCAGCCTGCTCGACGAACTGGGCAACTACCTCATCACCAACACCTATACCAAGCTCGGCTACCTCAAGCACCGTAACGCCGACCCGATCGCTGAGATCAAGGCCGTCCTGCTCGCCGACGACACCGCCCAGCGCAAGCTCGCGCTCGGGGGCGAGGAGGGCAACCCGCTCGCGCTCGTCGAACTGCGCGAGTTTCTCCAACTCAAGGCCAGCAACACCCGGGTGATCCTGGACGAGGTGGTCAACCGCTTCACCGGCATCCCCTGGGGTTGGAAGCCTGACTGGGAGGTGGTCCTGCTGGTCGCACGCCTCTTCATGGCCGGCGAGATCAAGTTGATGATGGACAGCGCGGACCTCGAACCCAAGGCCGCCATCGAGCCGCTCACCAAGTCGGCGCGCTTCAAGCACGTGTCGATCCTCAAGCGCAAGGTGGCTGACGCCGCCAGCATCAAGCGCGCGCGCGAGCTGCACCGCGACCTCTTCGCCGAGATGCCGCCCGAGGCCGAGGATGGCCTGGTCGCCGCCACCCGTGAGAGCCTGGCGGCGCTGCAGGCCGACCTCAAGGGCTACGCGCACGTCGCCGCCACGCCGCATCACCCCGGTAAGGCCGTCATCGACAGTGCGATCGCCGCCATCGGCAAGCAGCTCGGGGTGGCCGATAGCTACGAATTCATCGACGCCTTCGTCAAGGGCAAGGACGACTGGCTGGACCTGTCCGACGACATCCACGACGTCATCAGCTTCTACAAGACCCAGACCCCCACTTGGCGCCGCCTGCTCGAGGCCCTGGAGCGCTTCGAGCCCAACCGCGAAGCCCTCGACAAGGACCTCAAGGCCGCCGTGGCACTTTCCAACCTCGAAGGCATCCGCGACAACCCGAACCCCTGGGGGGCCGTCAGCCAGATCGAGCCGCTCATCACCACGGTCGACACGGTCAACGAGGCGCTCGCCCAGAGCAAGCGCGAGCACGCGCTGCTCTCCATCGACGCCAAGATCGCCGAAGTGGAAAAGGCGCTCGACGCCGCACAAGCCTCGGACGGCCTGCGCAACCGCGCGCTGCTCAAGCTGCAGGAGCTCAAGACCAAGGTCGCTGGCCTCACCAGCATCCCGATGATCTTCTACAGCCAGGAGCGGGCAGGCGATGCGCTGGATGCGGCGATGACCATGATCGAGTCCGCCACGCCCAAGGCGGCCCCGATCACGGCCGCCGAAAAGGGCAGCACGACCGCTGCCACCAAGACAAGCGGTCCGGTCGTTGCGCCCAAGCCGACCAAGGCGGTCCGCGCGGCCGATTTCAGCCCCAAGACCTACCTGGAAACCGAAGCGGACATCGACGCCTACCTCGCCAAGCTCAAGGCCGAATTGCTCGCCGTCATCCAAAGCGGCGGGCGTGCTCGGCTGCAATAAGTCGATTCATCGACCATGGCATACTGCATGAAACGTCAACGAGGATTCTGACAATGCCCACCACCGTTTCTGCCGACCTCTCCCGCCTGGGGCAGGGTGCCCGGCTGCATGCCGGCAAGGTCTTCCGCCGCAAGGATCTGGCCGCCTCTCTGCCCAGTGTCGACCGCGAGCTGGGCAGGGCGCTCAAGGCCGGGCTGGTGCGCCGGGTGGCGCAGGGGCTGTACTACGTGCCTCGGCACACCCCCTTTGGCGAAGCGCCGCCCAGCGAGGAGGAGCTGGTCCGCAGCTTCCTCGACGACGACCGTTTCCTGCTCTTCAACCCCAGCGTCTACAACAGCCTCGGCCTGGGCACCACCCAGCTCTATCGGCGCAACGTGGTGTACAACCACAAGCGCCACGGGCTCTTCACGCTCGCCGGCTTCGAGTTCGATTTCCGCGACAAGCCCCGCTTTCCCGCGCGCGATCAGGTCAGCCGCGAATACCTTCTGGTCGACATGCTCAACAACCTCGAACAGCTCGCAGAAGACTCGGAAACGCTGCTCGATGCCGTGCATCGCAAGCTCGATACCTTCGATGCCGCACGCCTGGAGCAGGCGCTGCGTGACTACGGCTCGGCCCGCACGCGCCGCCTGTTTCGCCAATGGATGAGCGAGCACGATGCCCAGGCCTGACGCGGCAACGCCTACCTCGGGCTTCCTGCACGATCACCCTAACTTCGTGGATCTGCTGCGCCAGCTCGCGCAGCAAACCGGCATCGCCACCTACCTCATCGAGAAGGACTACTGGCTCATGCACGGCCTGTGGGTCCTACAGCAGCAGGGCTGGCAGTTTCAGCTCAAGGGCGGCACCTCGCTCTCCAAGGGCTTCGGCATCATCCAGCGCTTCTCCGAAGACATCGACCTGCGCATCGAGCCGCCTGCCGAACAGCAGGTGAAGGCCGGCAAGAACCAGGACAAGCTCGCACACATCGAAACTCGCCGGCAGTATTTTGACTGGCTGGCGGCTGAGATCGGCACCCGTGCGCTGCCCGGCTTCGAGTCGGTCGAGCGCGACACCGAATACGACGACCCCAAATACCGGGGCGCCGGCATCCGCCTGCATTACCCGGTGCGCACCGACTACCTCCCCGGCATCAAGGAAGGCATCCTGCTCGAGGTCGGCTTCGACGACACCGCGCCCAACACCCCCTGCCTGATCAGCGCCTGGGCGCTCGACGCCGCGCTGGCCAGCCCGGTGCAGGTGATCGACAACCGGGCCGTGGACGTGCCGTGCTACAGCCCGGCCTACACCTTCGTCGAAAAGCTGCAGACGGTGTCCACCAAGTTCCGCCTGCAGCAGGCGGCTGATCCGGCCGCCCCGTTTCCGAAGAATTTCCTCCGTCACTACTACGACCTGTATTGCCTGCTCGCCCATCCTGAAGTGCTGGCCTTCATCGGCACGCCGGACTACGAGGCGCGCAAGCGGCAACGTTTCCGGGGCGGTGACGAATTGAACATCGCCCGCAACCCCGCCTTCACCCTGAGCGACCCCACCGTGCGCGAGCGCTACCAGCGCAAGTACGAGGAAACCGCCGGCCTGTACTACGCCGGCCAGGTGCCGTTCGCCGCCATCCTGGTGCGCATCGCCGAACACATCGACCGTCTCTGAGCCATGAACAAAGCCAAACTCAAAACCTACGCCCCCCAGGCCCGCAAGGACTTCATCGCCGCCGTCACCCAGCGCGCCAACCTGCTCGGCCTGTCCGAATCAGCCGGCCGGTTCGAAGCGCTGCCGGCCGAGCGGCGGGGGGATGTGGTGCTGATCGCCGGGCGCGAATGGCCGGCCCGCGTCGCCCAGCAGCGCGATCGCCTGGTGCGCCGCATCCAGCGCGACGGGTTCGCATACACGATGGAGGCGGTGGCCTACACCTGGTTCAACCGCTTCGCCGCGCTGCGCTTCATGGAACTGCACGACTACCTCGGCCACGGCCACCGCGTGCTCTCCAGCGCCACCGCCGGCGGCCTGCCGGACATCCTCGCCCATGCGGCGGATCTCGCCGCCAGCCGCGAACTGCCCGGACTGGACGCTGCCCACATCGCCGAGCTCAAGCTCGCCGGCAACAAGGACGGCGAGCTCTACCGCCTGCTGCTGGTCGCCCAGTGCAACGCGCTTTCCGCCGCCATGCCCTTTCTGTTCGAGCGCATCGACGACGAAACCGAGCTGCTGCTGCCCGACAACCTGCTACGCACCGACTCGGTCATCGCCAAGCTGGTCGCCGAGATCCCGGAACAAGACTGGGCCGAGGTCGAGATCATCGGCTGGCTCTACCAGTTCTACATCAGCGAGAAGAAGGACCAGGTCATCGGCAAGGTGGTCAAGAGCGAGGACATCCCCGCCGCCACCCAGCTCTTCACCCCCAACTGGATCGTGCAATACCTGGTGCAGAACAGCGTCGGCCGCCTGTGGCTGATGGCCAACCCTGCCAGCACGCTCAAGGCCGAGTGGCGGTACTACATCGAACCCGCCGAGCAAACCCCCGAGGTCAACGCCCAACTCGACGCCCTCATCCAGACCCGCATGGCGGAGGACGGCGGCAGCCTCAACCCCGAATCCATCACCGTGCTCGACCCCGCCTGCGGCTCCGGCCACATCCTGGTCGAAGCCTACGCGCTGCTCAAAGGCATCTACCTCGAACGCGGCTACCGCCTGCGCGACATCCCGCGCCTGATCCTGGAAAAGAACCTCTACGGCCTCGACATCGACGATCGCGCCGCGCAGCTCGCCGGCTTTGCGCTGCTGATGAAGGCCCGCGCCGACGACCGCCGCCTGTTCAACGACCCGCCCCGGCTCAATGTGCTGAGCCTGCTGGAGAGCAAGGGGTTGGACCTGGACGAACACTCCACCCACCTCGCGCCCTTCGGCGTGCAGCGTGCCACGGTCAAGGCGCTGCTCGACACCTTCGAACACGCCAAGACCTTCGGGTCATTGATCCAGATTCCCGATGCGCTGAATGCGCAACTGCCGGCGCTGACGGAGGCGTTGGGGAAGGCGAACGAGACCGGGGATCTGTATGCGCAGGCGGCGGCGCAGGATTTGCGGGCGCTGGTGGAGCAGGCACAGGTGTTGGGGCGGAAATTCGATGCGGTCGTGGCGAATCCGCCGTATATGGGCGGTAAAGGAATGAATGGTGCCCTCAAAGCTTTTGTTCGAGATCGTTATTCCGACGCAAATACCGATCTCTATGCAAGTTTTATGGTCCGTGGAGGCAGGTCTCTGAGGGATGGCGGGTTTGTCGCGATGATCACCATGCATGGGTGGATGTTTCAATCAACATTCGAAAGCTTCCGAAAGAAGCAACTCCGAGGTATGGCTTTCCACAGTATTGCACACCTCGGTGCGCGGGCATTCTCGGAAATTTCTGGAGAGGTCGTTCAGGCTTGCGCTCATATTGCAGAGAACATTCCAAGCCCAGAAAACGTGCCAGTTTTTTTCCGTCTCATAGGCGGAGATGATGTAGCAAAGAAAACGAGACTGATGCAACAGGAATTCAGAATCGCTCGATACTCCCAGGCAAAATTCTTGGAGCTGGTAGGCGCCCCTGTTGCATATTGGCTAGAGCCTAAGACGATGGCTTTCCTCGGGATGAAGACGAGGCTGAGCGACGTCGCTCATTTCAAAAAAGGGTGCGATACAGGTAAGAATGAAGAATACTTGCGACTTTGGCATGAGGTCAGTCGCGATAAGATCGCTCTCCCGATTGATTGCGCGCCCGAGAGAGAATCGAAGAAATGGTTTCCGTATAGCAAGGGCGGAAGTTACAGGCGTTGGTACGGTAATCAGGACTACTTAGTCAATTGGGAAAATGACGGGGCTGAAATTCGTCAAAGGAGTAACTCAACGATTAGGAATGAACAGTTTTTCTTTCGAGAAGGGTGTGGTTGGTCGGATGTTGCAACGGGATTGTTTGCATTAAGAAAATTTCCAGCTGGATTCCTGATGGATGCATCTGGGCCAATGGTGTTTTGCGATGCGATGGATGATGAATTTGGCGTTCTCGCTTTTTGCAATAGTAAGCTTTTCCAAGCGTATCTAGATGTTGTAATGCAGGGATTTCATTACAGTGCGGGTGTGCTGGCAGAAGGGCCATATTCAAAGTCTGTTGTATCGCCAGAGCGAGTTGGTGAAAACGTCAGAAAGGCATTGAGTCTTTCTATTGTCGATTGGAATAGCTATGAGGTCTCTTGGGATTTCAGGAGTCTTTCAATCATAGGTTCGTTGAAAGATGCGCCTCGCTCGATTGAGTCCGGATTTAGAGCTTGGATTCGGGAGTCCCGCGATGCGGCTGCGGAGATGAAGCGTCTTGAAGAGGAAAACAATAGCCTTTTCATCGACGCTTACGGTTTAGGAAACGAATTAACTCCCGACGTCCAGATCGATCAGGTCACTCTCACAGTGAACCCTGCCTACCGCTACGGAGTTGCGCTTTCAGAGGATGAGCACTGGGCCCGCTTCCGTCAGGACTCGATGCAGGAACTGATCTCCTACGCGATCGGTTGCATGACGGGCCGCTACAGCCTCGACGAACCCGGCCTGATTTACGCCCACGCCGGCAACGTCGGCTTCGACGCGACCCGCTACAAGACCTTCCCGGCCGACGCCGACGGCATCATGCCGATCACCGACGTGCTCTGGTTCGATGACGATGCCGCCAACCGCGTGCGCGAGTTCCTGCGCGCCGTGTGGGGCGCCGACACGCTGGACGAGAACCTGGCCTGGCTCGCCGAGAGCCTGGGCACCAAGGCCGGCGAGACGCCGGACGAAACCATTCGCCGCTACCTGGCCGACAAGTTCTTCAAGGACCACCTGCAGACCTACAAGAAGCGCCCCATCTACTGGCTGTTCTCCAGCGGCAAACAGGGCGCCTTCCAGGCGCTGGTCTACCTGCACCGCTACCACGAAGGCACGCTCGCCCGCCTGCGCGCCGAATACGTCGTGCCCCTCACCGGCAAGATGCAGGCCCGCATCGAGATGCTGGAAAAAGAAGCCACCGCCGCCCCCAGCACCGCCGCCCGCAATAAGCTCAATAGACAGATCGAGAAGCTGCGCAAGAAGCACGTCGAGCTGCTGGCCTACGACGAAAAACTTCGCCACTACGCCGACATGCGCATCAGCCTCGACCTGGATGACGGGGTGAAGGTGAACTACGGCAAGTTTGGCGATCTGCTTGCGGAGGTGAAGGCGGTGGCGGGTGGGGCGGGTGATGACTGACCTGGTTGTGCCCGTGGCCGCGAAGCACTCTGCGCGTGATGACATCGAGACCAAGACCCGTGGGGAGGTTGAGGCCTACCTCTCGGCGCGTGGGAAAACGCACATCTACGATGGTGCACGCAACCTGTCGCAGAGCGTTTCTGACGACTACGGCGATCGATTTCTGGTCGAGCTGATCCAGAACGCCCACGATGCGCATGAGGCGGGGCGGGCCGATGGTGAGATCGTGTTGGCATTCGCGCCCGACGAGTGTGATCACGGCTGCCTCTATGTTGCCAATCGGGGTAACGGTTTTACGAAACCGAACCTCGAGGCGATCACGAACATCGCGCAGAGCAGCAAGCCGGTCAACGAGGGCATCGGAAACAAGGGTCTGGGCTTTCGCAGCGTGCTGCAGATATGCAGCTGGCCCGAGATTTACTCTGTACGAGGGGCCGGCGGTAGCGGGACGTTTGACGGGTATTGCTTTCGCTTCGCAAGGGAGCCGGATATTCGGCGCTTCCTCCCCCCGGGACAGGATGTTGGCCTGGCGGACGAAATCGTCCAGCGGATGCCGTTCTGGCACCTGCCGGTGTATGCGCAAGATCGGCCTGGGCTGGTTGGGCGCTTTGCAAGGGAGCGGTTCGCGACGGTTGTCCGGATGCCGCTCGACTCCCCCGAGGCTCGCTGCTCCGTGGAGGCGCAACTCGGCGTGCTGTGTTCGCACCCACGTCCCTTGCACCTGTTTCTCGACAGAGTTCATCGGATTGCGATCGAGGGCGGGGACGGTCGCAGTCTCGAGTTGCTGCGGAGGATCGAAAGTCGGTGGGATCTGCCTTGCGGTACGCGCGTTGAGCGTGTGCGTGTGGGCGATGAGATCTATTGCATCGGGACGCAGGAAGTCCCCGAAGGAGACTTCCTTGTTGAGCTCGAGAAGAGCCTCGCACTGAAGCAAGTTCCCGAGTCGTGGAGAAAGTGGCGCGGGGCAGCGCGAGTCAGCGTAGCTGTCAGGATCGGGGCGCGCGTTGAAAAGGGACTGCTTTATTGCTTCCTGCCGCTTGGGGATGAAGGCCGAGCCCCCTTTGCTGGCTTCGTGAACGCAAATTTCTACACGAAGATGGATCGCAGTCGCGTGAGCGACGAGATCCATCTAAACCGATATTTCATGTCGGTTGCTGCCCGGGTGAGTGCGCGGGTAATCGAGTTTGCGATCACTCAGAACGGGGAGGAGTCTCCAGGAGTGGTCATCGATCTGCTGTGCTGGAGCGGACGCTACTCAGACGAAATTCGTCGGGCACTCGAAAGTGGTGGAAGCGACTTCCGCTCGCGAAAGCTACTTCCCGTGATTGCGGGAGGCGGCGCCTGGAATTGGGCGAAAGCGATCGAGACCCTGGTTTGGGAGCAGCCTGCAGAGGCTTGCATCTCGCCCCAGAAAGTTTCGACTGTTTGTGGTGCGCGGCTTCTTCTTGATTCGCTTTCAGACGATCGACGCAAGGCAGTCGAGACCTTCCTTGGTGGCTACGACTGTTCGTTCAAACCGTCGCCGGAGGTGATCGCGACTTGGGTCGAACAGATTGCCAGCGAGATGCACGCGGGCAAGGCTCCCCCCGAGCGATGGGCCGAATTGTATGACGAGGCAGCGCTTCACCTCCGGAAGACGCCCGAAGCGTTGTTTGGAAAACGCTTCTTGCTTGGGGTGAATGGCGAGTTGATTGCCAGCCAACCGGCCGATTCGGCAACGGGGCGAAGGCGCTCGGCCGATGTGTATTTCCCACCGGTGCTGTCGGTGGATGCGGACTCGGATGATGCAGAAACGAGGAAGTCGCTACCGCTCGAAGCGTTCCCTAAGAGCTTGCGCGACGGATTCGCCCTGCTAAGCCGTGATGTGCCCTGGATGAAGGACGACGGTGGTTATCGTCCGGCTCGCGCCTTCCTCCTCGAGGGCAAGCTTGTGCGCGAGTACGACACACGTGATGTCTTGCGCACGCTGGCAGGCGTGACCAGGTCGCGAACTGGTGACATGACGCGAATGCAGGCGCTTGAGTGGGCCTTCAGGCTCTGGTCGAGTGGTCGCGGGTCCTCGGGTAAGGAGACCCGGGACTCCAATTTCTTTGTGCCGACGAGGGGAGGTTGGACCAGCGCACGTGACGCGATGTTTTCGACTGGGTGGAGTGCGCCCAATGCAAAGCGTCTGGAGACTTTCCTGAATGGCGCAGGTGCTGACTTGCCTGACTTGTCTGAAGCACGCGAGAACTTGCTGCCCGGGTACAAGGACTGGTCTCTTGCTGATGTTGGATCCGCCGAGGAGTGGACTCGTTTTCTGTCGGAAACGGGCGTTCGAGATTGCTTGCGACCCGTGGGCGGCGACAACGAGATTAACTGCGAGGACCGTCCGTGGGGCCTGCCGCAGAAGATAGTGAATGCCGCCGCAAAGTACGTGCGTGAGGACACTCTGCAAAGTTGGCGTCCATCGCTGGAGGCCGCAGCGAAGAGCACCCCTCATGGAACGGTGCTGTATCGGGTGCAGATAGCGCTATGGCGAGTGCCGGGTCAGTTTGACCTTCAGAGATTATCGACCGAGCAGCGCGTAGAGTATGCGAGGCAGGTTGCGCGCATGCTCCCCCATCTGGGCAAGGAACATCTCGAAGGGCGTCTTTCACGTCCGGGGAGAGGGGCTGAGTGGGCGCCAAATTCTGTCTGGAAAACGCCGCTCGGGATTTTCTTCGAGGAAATGCCATGGATGCCAGTGCGACGTGCGGGCTCCCCTGTCTGCGAGTTTGTCCCGCCGCGTGAGGCGCGCTTTTTCAAGACTGACGAAGAGACAGCTCCTAGATTCATTGAGCTCGTCGCTTCAGAGGTCGCCAGAGAGCTGGACGACTTGGTGTCCGAACGACTCAGGATGTTGGCTGGGCTTGTTGTTCTCAATGAGCCAGGTGATGCGCGTAAGGCGCTTTCAGCCTACGCCGAAGCTGCACGGCAACGGATCTCCGACCCCAAGGATGTCAAGCGCTTTAGGGAGTTGTTCAGCGCGCTCTGGTCTGAGGCTGTCCTGGATAGTGACGGGCTCGTGCTTTCAGGTATTCCGGTTGTGGTCGGAGGTGAAGTGAGAGCGCTCGATGCGGGTGCTAAGGCTGTCGGGAACGATGACGGCTCGGTGACCGCATACCTTTTCGATGAGGAGAGTCCGGCCAAGCGTCAACTGCTTGATGAGCTAGCGATTCCTTATTTCGATTATGGCCGTGATGCCATGAGCGAGACTGAGGCCCTGCTCGACAAGTTGGCTCCCCACCGATTCAAGCGGATTTCGGACGAACCTTTGTCGGTGCTGGTTGATGGCTTCAAGGTCGAGGCGCTCGGCGATCCTCCGTATCTGTCCGAGGTCTTCGGGAGCTGGATCGTCGACTTCATCGTGTGTGCGGCGGAGCACAAGGGAGGTGTCTTCTTTTCGAGCACCCAGAAGAACCTCGCCAGGATCCGCCGCTCGGCCTCAAGTCTGCGTTTCTTGACGGGGCGTCGGGTACAAATCGGGATGACGTCAAATGTCCGCGATCTTCCAGCATCCCTGAGAGGTGGAGTGGTCGCCCGCTTGGGGGATTGCACGGTATTGGTCGCACAAACGGCCTTGGATATGCCTGATGTGAGTCTCCTGGCCGGCCTCGCAGAGCAACTCGCGGTCGGGTTGGAGGAGCGACGACTCGCCAATGGCCTGGAGGCTGCTTTCCTGAGGCTTGAGCAGCGTCTTCATGGTGTCGATGCTCAAAGCCCGAGTGAGGATGACATTGCCGAGGCTCTCGGCACGACCGTTGAAGGCCTTGCCCAAACCCGTCGTTACGCGCGTGCGGACCTCTCCAGCCAGGTGAGGTTCGCCCTCGTCCTGGCTTGCGCACTGGAGCGCCCGTTGGAGCGCGAGAAGCTCTCACAACTCATGCGAGTGGAGGATCCTGCCGAAACGGATGTTCAGGAAGTGCTCGGCTGCCTTGGCGAGGCGCTTGCGCTGTCTTCCCACGAGATTCTGGAGCGGTTGAGTACCGTGACGAATCTGCACGACCTCAAGGATACGTTCGGACTGAGCCTTACGCAGTTGAATGAAGCGGTTCGTTCCATGCCGGGCGTCTTCAAACCGATCCGATGCGAAGCTGCGAATCGCAGGCAGTTTGCCGCCTTCTTGAGCCAGCATGCGGAGGCACTCGAGGAGCGTTTGAGGGCGGCCTTTGCTCAGGCATTCGAACAACGCGAGGGGATGTCCGACTACGTTTCCTTGCGAGACTCGGTGCAGGCGATTGAACCCGATGAGGATTGGTTCGAGAAGTACGAGGATTTGCCAACGGGGGTCATGCAGGGATGCGTTGAGAAATGGTTCGAAGATCACGAGGTTGAATGTCCCGTCGAGACTTACGCGCTACCCCTGAAGCACGTTCGCAGGGAGAATGCTGCGCGGATCCGGGATTTCGTAGGAAGACATTCGAGGGTGCTGACTGCTTGGATCATGTCCGGTGCGCCAGAGGTAACGACTCGTTTGCGCAGCACGTGGGTTGAAGGGGCAAGCAGCGTCGACGAATGCCAGAGCAGCGCCTACAAGAACGGATGGGGTGACTTTCGCCCGCTTGATGACAAAGAGATTGCGGCTTGGCTTGGTGAGGAAGGGCTTTGGCCGCTTGGCAAACCGGTCAGCCCGCTTCTCGAGGACTGGGGAGTGTCCGAGTCTCAAGTTCGCGATGTCCAGCAGACTTTGGCTGAAGAGCGAGAGGAGCGAAAGCGTCGTAGGTTGCTGATTCAGTTTGACGGCACGGACCTATCTGCCCTCGAGGCGGACTTTGGAAGCTTGGTTGATGTGGTGTCGCAGGGGCTGAGGGGAGTCACAGCGCTGAACGACACAGCGAGTGCGAACGTCAAGTTGAGTGACATCGATAAGCCGGTGGGGAGCGGAGGGTCGTCAGGTGCTGGGACTTCAGCTCGCAGGTCACGGCCGACCGAGTCCTCTCTGTCTGATGAGCAAAAGGTGGCCGTTGGCCTCATCGGCGAGCTGGCTGCCCGTGAGTGGATCAAGACTCACCACCGAATCCGTCACCAACTTGAACTCAGTGACGAATGCTGGGTTTCTGGCTATCGGGATCGCGTGCTCGGGACAAACAAGGGCGACGACATCCTGGGCTTCGATTTCAAGGTGCAGCTCAAGAGCACAACCTATTACTACGAGGTGAAGGCAAGTACGGGCGATGCGCACGTCTTTGAGATGGGGCCAACGGAAATCGGTGCGGCGCTGAGATACCGTGCAGATCAGGACAATAAGTACCGGATTCTCTACATCTCTAATGTCCTCGATCCTAAGCGACTTGCGGTGACGCTGCTACCGAACCCGTTTTCCCGCGAGGGGGAGAAAAAGCTGCGGGCGATCGGGCGAGGAAGCGTTACTTATGAGTTCGCGGTTTGGAATTAGAGCGTTGCGGGCAATCTGCAGTCGTGCCTTGTGGATGTGTTGCCGGCTCCCTGATTCCGCACAAATCTGGCGTCGTTAAACGGCGTCGTCGAGTGGGCGCCGGCGGCGCCGTAAACGGCA
>NZ_AMXF01000012.1 GCF_000310225.1 Thauera phenylacetica B4P | reverse complement strand
CAGCGGCACGCTCACCGGGCGCCCCCCCCGGCGCTGCACGGGCGACCGGCCCGCGGTGCGGGATACGGCACTGCGGACCGGCTTGCGGCCGCGATCACGTGCGCTCCGTGACGTCGTGCAGTCCGTCGACGCGCAGCTCCAGCACGCGGTCGGCGCGCGCGGCCGCGCTGCGCGAGTGGGTGACCATGACCCCGGCGGCGCGGCGGTCGCGGATCTGGCCGAGCAGCAGGTCGAGCACCTCGCTCGCCCGTCCCGGGTCGAGGTTGCCGGTGGGCTCGTCGGCCAGCACCAGATGGGGCCGATGCACCAGCGCGCGCGCGATCGCCACGCGCTGCAGCTCGCCCCCGGACAGCTGCTGCGGCGGGTCGGTCGCGCGCGCGCCCAACCCGACGCGGCCGAGCATCTCGCGTGCCCGGCGTGCGGCCTCCGCCTCGGCGGTGCCGAGCAGCCACAGCGGCAGCGCGACGTTTTGCAGCAGGTCCAGGTGCGGGAGGATGTGGAAGGCCTGGAAGACAAAGCCGAAGTGGCTGCGGCGCATGCGCGCCATGGCGTCGTCGTCGAGGCGCTCGATCGGCGTGTCGCCGACCCGGATCGTGCCGCCGTCGATCGCTTCCAGTCCGGCGATGCAGTTGAGCAGGGTCGACTTGCCCGAGCCCGACTCGCCCACGATCGCCACGCACTCCCCCGCCTCCACCCGCAGCGCCAAGCCCTCGAACAGCACGCGCGCGGGCGCGCCGGGCAGGATGCGGGTGACCTGGTCGAGCTGCAGCATCGAAAGACCTCGTGGGACGGGGAAGGTTGGGGGCTGGAAGGGCGCCATTGTGTCACCGCCCGCCGCAAAAAGTTCGCGCCCGCCAGCGCGAGTAAGGTGTGTAGGAGCGCCAGCAGGCGCGAATGCGGCGGTCGAGGTGGCCCCACGCGTCGATCACCCCACTGCCCGCTTCGCGCCTGCCGGCGCTCCTACGGGTGGGTGCGGAGGCGCTACGGCGAACCCGGGCGCGTGTCGATGCCGACCGCCCGCGTCACGCCCAAGCCCGCGCCGCCTTTATGTAGGAGCGCCGGCAGGCGCGAATGCGGCGGTCGAGGTGGCCCCACGCGTCGATCACCCCACTGCCCGCTTCGCGCCTGCCGGCGCTCCTACAGGTGGGTGCGGATATACTGCGGCACCTTGCAGGTCCTGCCGCTTCCTTGTCGCCGATGCCCGTCGAGCACTACGAGAACTTCCCTGTCGCCTCCCTGCTGTTGCCGGCGCGCCTGCGAGAGCCGGTGGAGGCGATCTATGCCTTCGCGCGCGGGGCCGACGACGTCGCCGACGAGGGCGATGCGCCCGCGGTGGCGCGGCTGGCGCGGCTGCACGACTACCAGCTCGGGCTGGAGGCCTGCGCGCGAGGCCGGGCGGTGGCCGACGCGACGCTGGCACCGATGTTCGCCCGCCTCGGCAGCGCGATCCACGCGCACGCCCTGCCGCTGCAGCCTTTTCGCGACCTGCTCGACGCCTTCATGCAGGACGTGGGCAAGACGCGCTACGCCGACTTCTCCGAGCTGCGCGACTACTGCAGGCGCTCGGCAGACCCGGTGGGCCGCCTGATGCTGCATCTCTACGGCGCCGCGACCGCCGACAACCTGCGCCGCTCGGACGCGATCTGCACGAGCCTGCAGCTGATCAACTTCTGGCAGGACGTCGCGGTCGATTGGGAAAAGCGGCGGATCTACCTGCCGCTCGACGAGCTCGCCCGCTTCGGCCTCGACGAGCGTGCGCTCGACGCGCTGGCCCGCGGCGAACGCAGCCCGGGCGAGGACTGGCGCACGCTGATGGCCTTCGAGGTGGAACGTGCGCGCACCATGATGCTCGACGGCGCTCCGCTCGCCCGCGCCCTGCCCGGCCGCGTCGGCTGGGAGCTGCGCCTCGTGGTGCTGGGCGGGCTGCGCATCCTCGAACGCATCGAGGCGGTGGGCTACGATGTCTTTCGCCACCGCCCCGCGCTAGGCCGCGGGGACTGGGCGCGCCTCGCCTGGCGCGCGCTGAATTACGGAAAACTCGGATGAACCCTCACGACTACTGCCAGGACAAGGCCGCCAAGAGCGGCTCGAGCTTCTACTACAGCTTCATGTTCCTGCCCGCCGAGCGCCGCCAGGCGATCACCGCGCTGTATGCCTTCTGCCGCGAGGTGGACGACGTCGTGGACGAATGCCACGACCTCTCGCTGGCGCAGACCAAGCTCGAGTGGTGGCGGCAGGAGGTCGGGCGCGTCTACAACGGCACGCCGACACACCCGGTCGGCCACGCACTGAAGGACGTGATCAAAGGCTTTCGCCTGCCCCAAGAGCAACTGCTCGAGATCATCGACGGCATGGCGATGGACCTGTCGCAGACGCGCTACCTCGACTTCAAGGGCCTGCAGCTCTACTGCTACCGCGTCGCCAGCGTGGTCGGCCTGCTCGCCGCGGAGATCTTCGGCTACCAGGACCGCCAGACGCTAAAGTACGCGCACGACCTCGGGCTGGCCTTCCAGCTCACCAACATCATCCGCGACGTCGGCGAGGACGCCCGCCGCGGCCGCATCTACCTGCCGATCGAGGACCTGCAGCGCTTCGAGGTGCCCGCCAAGGACCTCCTCGAGGCGCGCTACTCCGACGCCTTCCGCGAGCTGATGGCCTTCCAGGCCGAGCGCGCCGAGAAGTTCTACGACCAGGCCTTCGCCCAGCTGCCCGCGATCGATCGCAAGGCGCAGCGCCCCGGCCTGGTGATGGCGGCGATCTACCGCACCCTGCTGCGCGAGATCGCCCGCGACGGCTTCCTGGTGCTCGACCGCCGCACCTCGCTCACCCCGCTGCGCAAGGTGTGGCTCGCGGGCACCACCTGGTTCCGCGCATGAGCGTCCCGGTCGTCGCCATCATCGGTGCCGGCTACGCCGGGCTCGCCTGCGCGGTCGAGCTTGCGCGCGCCGGGGTGCATGTCACCGTGTTCGAGCGCTCGCACACGATGGGCGGCCGTGCCCGCGTGGTGCACAAAGATCACCACTGGCGGGTGGACAACGGCCAGCACATCCTCATCGGCGCCTACAGCGAGCTCACCCGCCTGCTGCGCCTCACCGGGGTGTCGCCCAAGCAGCTCGCCCACCTGCCGCTCACCCTGCACGTGCCCGGCCGCCTGCACCTGAAGGCGGCGTCGCTGCCCGCGCCTTTCCACCTCGCCGTCGGTCTGCTGCGCGCGAAGGGCTTGCGCTGGGCCGACCGCCTCGCGATGCTGCGCCTGATGCGCTGGTTGAAGCGGCACGGCTTCCGCCTGCCCGACCCGGCGATGACCGTCGCCGCCCTGCTCGCCGAGACGCGCCAGACGCCGACGCTGTGCCAGCTGATCTGGGAGCCGCTGTGCGTCGCCGCGCTCAACACCCCGGTCGCCGAGGCCTCGGCCCAGGTGTTCGCGAACGTGCTGCGCGACAGCCTCGCCGCCGGCGCCGCAGCCAGCGAGCTGTTGCTGCCGCGCACCGACCTGTCCGAGCTCTTCCCGGTCCCGGCCGCGCGCTACATCGGCGTGCGCCGCGGCAAGCTGCGCACCGGCAATGCGATCGAGGCGATCGAGCGGGTGGCCGGCGGCTACCGCCTCGAGGGCGACCCGGGCAGCCAGCCCTGGCCTCACGTGGTGGTGGCCACGGCGCCCTACCACGCCGGGACGCTGCTCGCCTCCGCAGGCGGGTGCGAGCGCCTCGTGGCGCAGATCGACGCGCTCGAGCACGAGCCGATCGTGTCCGTCTACCTCGCCCTCGGGCGCGGCCAGAAGCTGCCCGAGCCGATGATCGGCCTGGTCTCGGGCAGCACCGCCGGGCCGGCGCAGTGGGTGTTCGACCGCGGCCAGCTGGGCGGGCCGGAGGGCTTGCTCTCTTGCGTGATCAGCGCCCACGGCCCGCACGAGGCGCTCGCCCGCGACGAGCTCGTGCTCGCGGTGCACGCCCAGCTCGAACGCCAGCTCGGTCGCCGCCTGCCGGCCCCCGAGTGGTCGCAGGTCATCGTCGAGAAGCGCGCCACCTTCGCGTGCCGGCCGGGCCTCTTCCGCCCCGGCATCCGCACCCCGCTGCCGGGGCTGTGGCTGGCTGGCGACTACCTGGATTCGGACTACCCCGCGACGCTGGAGTCTGCGGTGCGCTCGGGCGTGGCCTGCGCGACCGCGATTCTCGCCGAGATCGGCCACAAGGCCTGATCACGGCGGCAGATCGACCGGCGGCCTCGTCGCGTCGAAGCCCGGACGCCGCGGCAAGGCCCCGCCGCGCCCTCCCGCTCAGCCTTCGCCGCCCTCGCGCAGGTGGCGCAGGATCGGGTCGAGCATCGCCGCGCCCAGGCGCTTGCTGCGCGCGCCGTTCCAGCCCACGTGGCCGTCGGGCAGGATGGCGTTGTCCTTGAAGGGCATCTCCAGCGTCAGCGAAACGCAGCCGAAGTGGTTGGCGACCCACTTGCTCGCCAGCGTCAGCAGCTCCTCGCCGAAGCGGCCGGGCTTGTAGCCTTCCTGCGTCTGGAAGTCGGGGCTCACCGCGAGGAAGGTCTCGACGAAGCGCGCCTGCGCGGCCGCCGCCGCGGCGGTGAAGCCGGGCACCTCCTCGGCGGTGGAGAAGAAGACATAGGGCAGCGACTCGTCGCCGTGGATGTCGAGGAAGAGCGCGCAGCCGCTGCGCTCCATCTCGGCGCGCACCAGGAAGACCTCGGGGCTGGCCGCGGGGTCGGGCTCGCGCCATTCGCGGTTGAGGTTGCGCCCGGCGGCGTTGGTGCGCAGGTTGCCGCGCACCGCACCATCCGGGTTCATGTTCGGCACGATGTGCAGCACCGCGTGCTCGCGCACCTTGCGCGCGACTGGGTCGGCGTGGTCGAGCAGGCGCTCGAGCAGGCCCTCGACGAACCACTCCGCCATGGTCTCGCCGGGGTGCTGGCGGGCGATGATCCACACCGGCACCCGCCCCGGCGCGTCGCGCCCGACCGTCACCAGGTCGAGGTCGCGCCCGTCGACGGTGCTGCCGAGGTTGCGCACGCGGGCGTAGGGCGAGAGCTCGACGCGCGCGAGCAGGTCGAGGTGGCGCTCGTGCGAATAGGGCTCGAAGTAGGCGTAGTAGAGGCTGTCGCGCTCGGGCGTGTGTTCGACGACGAGCTGGCCGTCCTCGTAGCGCGTGCCGGCGATGCGGAACCAGTTCTGGCGGTCGTAGGACGCGACGCAGCGGTAGTCCTTCCAGCCGTCCGGGTAGGCTGCGCTGGCGGCATTCTCGAACACCATGCGCACCGGCTTGCCGGCCGCGCCCATGAGGCGGAAGTGGAACCACTGGTGGAAGTCGGCGGCGCTGTCCTTGCGCAGGCGCAGGCGGATGTCGGCCGGGTCGTCCAGGCGCACGACCTCGATCGCGCCGGAGTCGAAGGTGGAGCTGATCTTGAGCACGGTCACGCCTCGCGCCGGCGGAAGACCAGGGTGTCGGCATCGGACGCATCCGCCGCGAAGGCATAGCCCTCGGCGTCGAAGCCCTGCAGCGCCTCGACCTCGTCGATGCGGCTGGTGATGACGTAGCGGCTCATCAGCCCGCGCGCGCGCTTGGCGTAGAAGCTGATGATCTTGTAGCGCCCGCCCTTCCAGTCCTCGAACACCGGGGTGACGATGCGGCCCGCGAGCTTCTTCGGCTTGACCGACTTGAAGTATTCGTCGGAGGCGAGGTTCAGCAGCACGCGCTCGCGCCCCGCCTCTTCCTCGCGTGCCAGCAGGCGGTTGAGCTCGTCGGTGATGCGCTCGCCCCAGAACTCGTACAGGTTCTTGCCGCGCGGGTTGGCGAGCCGGGTGCCCATCTCCAGGCGGTAGGCCTGCATCAGGTCGAGCGGGCGCAGCACGCCGTAGAGGCCGGACAGGATGCGCAGGCGGTCCTGCGCCCAGGCCAGGCCCTCGTCGTCGAGCGTCTTCGCGTCGAGGCCTTCATAGACATCGCCGTTGAAGGCGAGCAGCGCCTGCTTGGCGTTGTCGGGGGCGAAGGGCCGCGACCAGCTCGCGTAGCGCGCCACGTTGAGGCTGGAAAGTGGGTCCGAGAGCGACATCAGCTCGGCGATCTGGGCCGGCGATTTCTCGCGCAGCACCTCGATCAGCTCGGCGGCGTGGTCGAGAAAGTCGGGCTGGGTGAAGGTGGTGGTGGTCGGCGGCGTCTCGTAGTCGAGCGCCTTGGCGGGAGAGATGACGAGAATCATGCCTTCTGTTCGCTGAGTCGGCGCGGGGCCGGGTTGCAGGATGTTAACGCGAATCGCCCCGCCACACCCCCTTCATCCCGGCATGACCTCCTCCAGCCGCGCGAGCAGCTCGTCTGCGCGCTTGCGGCCGAGGCGCGACTCGGCGATCGATTGCTGCCACTCCACGATCAGCCTGCGCAGCTCGCCGCCGCTCTGCGTGGCGTGGATGCGCTTGACGAGGTCGAGCTTGGCGTAGGGGCCGTGGAAGGTGCGCAGGGTGTTGATCATGAAGTCGCGCGCGAGCGGCAGGCTGGCGGTGTGGCCGGTGTTCGCACGCGCGACTGGCGCCGGGCCCGTGTGCGCGTCACGCCCGACGGCCTCGGCCGGGCACGCGGCATCGCCGCGAGGCGCGATGAAGCCGGCCGCGGCAAGCTCCCCGAGCGCGTCCGCGATGCCGGCGTCGCCGGTCAGGCCGCGCAGGTCCTCGACGCTGCGCTGGCCATCGACCAGGATCAACAGGCGGCGCGCGCGCAGCCCGAGCCCGTGCGTGCGGTGCGCGATCTCGTCCTGCCCCTTGGGTGTCTTGGCGTACGTTTCCATCCTGCTCCTCTCGGGGCGCGGCCCCCGTGGTGTCGTCCCCAGGACGCAGGTACGAATTCTGCCGTGCCCCAAAGGAATGCGGGAAGCATCGGAGAAATCCCGCGCCGGCGTCAAGATGCGCCGGCAGGCGCGAGGGAGGCTCCTCCGACACGAGTCGCAAGCTCCAAGGCCCAGTTCGCGACGGCCGCCGCTCCTACAGGGAACCACCACGGCTCGGAGGAAGATCGACGCGTCAGGGCTTCGTCGGGGTGCGGCGCTGCCGAGCCTGCTCGAACAGGCAGACCGCCGCGGCGGCGGCGACGTTGAGGGATTCGATGCCGGCCGCCATCGGGATGGTCACGCAGCGGTCGGCACGCGCGAGCAGCGCCGGCGAGAGGCCCTGCCCTTCCGCCCCGAACAGCCAGGCCACCGGGCCGTTCAGGTCGAGCTCGTAGAGCGGGCGGGCGTCCTCGCGCAGGGCGGTGGCCAGGCAGCGGCCACGGTAGCGCTCGAGCCGGGCGAGCAGCGCGCAGCCCTCCTCGATGCAGACGACGAACTGCGCGCCCATGCCCGCACGCAGCGCACGCGGCGACCAGGCCTGCGCGCAGCCCTCCCCGAGCAGCGCGTGGCGGATACCGGCTGCGGCGGCGGTGCGCAGCAGGCTGCCGAGGTTGCCGGGGTCCTGCACGCCGTCGAGCACGATCAGGCTGGCGTCGGCCAGGTCGATCGGCACACTCGCCGGCATGGCGATGGTGGCCAGCAGGCCCGACGGGCTGTCGACCGGGCTGACGTGGGCGAACAAGGCGTCCCCCAGGCGGTAGCGCGGCACCTCGGCGGACGCCGCCGCGAGCAGGCGGCGATGCTCCTCGCGCAGCAGCCCGGTCTCCGATACCACCAGCGCGCGCAGCGGGACGCCTGCGGCGAGCGCGGATTCGACCAGGTGCGCGCCATCGAGCACGGTCTCGTCGAGCTTGCGGCGCTCGCGCGCCGAGTGCGCGAGCGCGTGCAGGCGCTTGACGAAGGGGTTGTCGCGCGAGGCCAGCGGCTTGAGCGCGGGCTCAGTCATCCCGGCGCTCGAGCTGCTTCCTCACCGGCGCGAAGCTGCGGCGGTGGAAGGCCTGCACCCCGTGTACCTCGAGCGCGGCGAGGTGGGCGGCGGTCGGGTAGCCCTTGTGCGCGGCCAGCCCGTACTGCGGCCACTGCGTGTCGAGCTCTCGCATGGCGGCGTCGCGGGCGGTCTTGGCGAGGATGGAGGCGGCCGAGATCGAGGGCTCGGTGGCGTCGCCCTTGACGATCGCGCGCGCCGGATACGGCAAGGCGGGGCAGCGGTTACCGTCGATGCGCACCTCGGCCGGCGCAGTGCCGAGCGCCATCACCGCGCGCTGCATGGCCAGCATGGTGGCGTGCAGGATGTTGAGGCGGTCGATCTCCGCGACGCTGGCCTCGGCGATCGCCCAGGCGAGCGCGCGCTCGCGGATCAGCGGCGCGAGGCGCTCGCGCGCGGCCTCGCTCAGCTTCTTGGAGTCGGCGAGGCCGTCGATCGGGCGAGCCGGGTCGAGGATCACCGCTGCGGCGACCACCGGACCGCACAGCGGCCCCCGCCCCGCCTCATCCACCCCGCAGACGAGACCCGAGGCCGGCAGCGCCAGCGCGAACAGGTCGCCAGTCATCCGGCCGCTCTCGCCTTGTCCAGGTAGGGCAGGATCGCCTCCGCGGCCCGCCGCGCGGTGTCCTGCCGGAGCGTGTGATGCAGCTCGGTGAAGCGCGCCTCGACCGCGGCGCGGCGCGCGTCGTCGGCGAACCAGTCGTCGATCGCGGCGGCGAGGTGCGCGGGGTCGGCCTCGTCCTGCAGCAGCTCTGGCACCACGGTCTCGCCGCACAGGATGTTGGGCAGGCCCACCCAGGGCAGGTAGGCCATGCGCTTCATGAGGCGATACTGCCACTTGCCGATGCGGTAGGTGATCACCATCGGGCGCTTGAGCAGCGCCGCCTCCAGGCTCGCCGTGCCGCTCGCCACCAGCACCACGTCGGCCGCGGTCATCGCCTCGACCGCGTGGCCGAACAGCATGCGGATCGGCAGCTCGCTCGCATCCTGTCGGTGCAGCGCCTCCTCGAAGAGCTGGCGCGTCTCGCGCGTGGCCAGCGGCACCAGGAAGAGGCGCTCCGGATCACGTTCGTGCAAGGTCTTCGCGGTGCCGATGAAGATGTCGGCGAGGTTGCGCACTTCGGACTGGCGGCTGCCCGGCAGCATCGCCACCACGCGGCGTTCGGCCGGTATGCCGAGGCGTTCGCGCGCCTCGGCGCGATCGGGCTCGAGCGGGAATTCGTCGGCAAGCGGGTGGCCGACGTAGCTCACCGGCACGCCGGCGCGCTCGTAGAGCTCGGGCTCGAAGGGGAACAGGCACAGCATGTGCGACACCGAGCGCGCGATGCGCTTGATCCGCCCGCCCCGCCAGGCCCAGATCGACGGGCCGACGAAGTGGATCGCCGGGATGCCGGCGTCGCGCACCTTGCCCTCGAGCCACAGGTTGAAGTCGGGCGCATCCACGCCGATGAAGGCGTCGGGGCGCTCGGCGCGGATCTGCCCGAGCAGCTCGCGGCGGATGCCGGAGAGCTCGCGGTAGCGCTTGAGCGCGTCGACGTAGCCATGCACCGCGAGCAGCTCGCAGGGCCAGCGCACCTCGAAGCCTTCGGCCTGCATCTTCGGCCCGCCGATGCCGAAGAACTCGGCGTCGGGCAGGTGACGACGCAGCGCGCGGATCAGGTGGCTCGCGAGCAGGTCGCCGGAGGTCTCTCCAGCGACCATGGCGATGCGGATCTTCATACCTTGCGGGACTGGGCGTGCACGGTGCTACGGCCCGTGCTCAGCGCACGAGGCCGCGACCGGAGTCGGCGATGAAGGCGGCGAAGGGCGCGACCTCGGCCTGCCCTGCGGCGATTTCGGCCACGCGCTGGCGGGCTTCATCGAGCGTCAGGCCTGAGCGGTACAGCGCCCGGTAGGCGCGCTTGATCGCGGCGATGCCTTCGGCCGAATAGCCGCGGCGCTTGAGGCCTTCGCTGTTGATGCCGTGCGGCTTGGCCGGGTTGCCGGCGACGGTCACGAAGGGCGGCAGGTCCTGCAGCAGCACGGTGCCGACGCCGCAGAAGCTGTGCGCGCCGACGCGGCAGAACTGATGCACGCCGGTGAAGCCGCCGAGGATCGCCCAGTCGCCCACGTGCACGTGGCCGGCGAGCGTGGCGTTGTTGGCGAAGATGGTGTGGTCGCCGACCTGGCAGTCGTGCGCCACGTGCACGTAGGCCATGATCCAGTTGTCGTTGCCGACGCGGGTGACGTGAGCGTCCTGGCTGGTGCCGACGTTGAACGAGCAGAACTCGCGGATCGTGTTGCGATCTCCGATCTCGAGCCGGGTGGGCTCGGCGTCGTACTTCTTGTCCTGCGGGCTGGCGCCGATCGAGCAGAACTGGAAGATCTCGTTGTCGCGGCCGATGCGGGTGTGGCCCTCGACCACCACGTGCGGCCCGATGCGGGTACCGTCGCCGATCTCGACGTGCTCGCCGATCAGCGAATAGGCCCCGACGCTGACCTTGGCACCGAGCTTCGCGCCCGGATGGACGATGGCGGTCGGGTGGATCATAGCGTCTTGATCGCGCACATCAGCTCGGCCTCGGCGGCGAGCTCGCCGTCGACGCTCGCGCGCGCCTTGTACTTGTAGATGTTGCGCTTGGTGTGGGTGATCTCGACGTCGAAGATCAGCTGGTCGCCCGGCACCACCGGGCGCTTGAAGCGCGCGTTGTCGATGCCGGCGAAGTACACCACCGAGTTGTCGTCGGGCTTCACGCCGGTGCTCTTGAACGACAGCAGCGCGGCGGCCTGGGCCATGGCCTCGATGATCAGCACGCCCGGCATCACCGGGTGGTGCGGGAAGTGGCCCGGGAAGAAGGGCTCGTTCATGGTCACGTTCTTCAGCCCGCGCGCACGCACGCCCGGCTCGATCTCCAGCATGCGATCGACGAGCAGGAAGGGGTAGCGGTGCGGCAGGTACTGCAGGATTTCCTTGATGTCCATGATGGCTCAGCCCTGCGAGCGGTCGTCGGGACCGTCGCTGTGTTGTTCGAGTTGGCGGACGCGCCTGGCGAGCGCGTCGAGGTGGCGCAGGTGGGAGAAGTTCTTCACCCAGTCGCCATGGGTCTGCAGCGGCAGGTTGCCGGTGTAGACACCGGGTTTGGTGATCGACTTGGCGACCAGGGTCCACGCCGAGACCACCACGTCGTCGGCGATGCTGAGGTGGCCGGAGATGCCTGCCTGGCCGCCGATCATGCAGCGCGCACCGATGCGGGCGCTGCCTGCGACCCCGGCACAACCCGCCATGATGGTGTGCTCGCCGATGCGCACGTTGTGCGCGATCTGGATCAGGTTGTCGAGCTTGACGCCGTCGCCGATCACGGTGTCGTCGAGCGCGCCGCGGTCGACCGTGGTGTTGGCGCCGATCTCGACGTCGTTGCCGAGCACCACGCGCCCGGCCTGCGGGATCTTGACCCAGGCGCCGGATTTCTCGCGCGCGAAGCCGAAGCCGTCGGCGCCGATGACCACGCCCGAGTGCAGGATGCAGTCCTCACCGATCACGCAGTCGTGATAGACGCTGACGTTGGCGTAGAGCCGCGTTCCGCGCCCGATGCGGGTGCCGCGCCCGACGTGACAATTGGGGCCGATCACCACGTCCTCGCCGAGCACCACGTCTTCCTCGATCGAGGCGCCCGGCCCCACCTGCACGCTGGCCGGCAAGGTGCTGGCGACCGCCGCGAGCGGATGGACGCCGGGACGTACCGCGGGAGGCGGATTGAAGAGCTGCGCGACGCGCGCGAAATACAGGTAGGGGTCGGCGGTCAGGATCAGGTTGCGCCCAGCCAGCGCCTCGCGCAGGTCGGGCGTGACGATGAGCGCGCTCGCGGCACACTCGCCGACCTGCGACAGGTACTTGCGGTTGGCGAGGAAGGCGAGGTCGCCCTCCTTCGCCGTATCCAGCGGCGCGACGCGGGCGACGGCGACCGCGCCGTCCCCCGCGATCACGCCGCCCAGGCGATCGACCAGCTCTTGCAGTCGGAACATCGGGCGGCCGGTCTTACTTGGCGTCGGACAGGGTCTTGATGACCTTGTCGGTGATGTCGATGCGCGGGTTCGCGTACACCGCTTCCTGGAAGATGATGTCGTAGTTTTCCTGCTCGGCGATCTCCTTCACCGAGCGGTTGGCCTTGTCGAGCACCGAGGCGAGCTCCTCGTTGCGACGCTGGTTGAGGTCCTCGCGGAACTCGCGCTGCTTGCGCTGGAACTCGCGGTTGAGCTCGTTGAACGAACGCTCCTTGTTGCGGCGGTCGCTGTCGCCCATGGTGGGGCCGTTGCGCTCGAGGTCTTCCTGCATCGACTTGAGGTCGCGCGCGATGCGCTGAAGCTCCTGGTCACGCTTTTCGAATTCCTTCTCCAGACGCTGCTGCGCACGCACCGCGGGCGCCGCTTCGCGCATGACCCGATCGGAGTTGACGAAGCCGATCTTGGTTTCGGCGAGCGCGGAGTGGGAGAGGCCGAGCAGGGCGACTGCGACCAGGGAGAGGGTACGGACTTTCAATTATGCCTCCGGATGAAACTGGGTTGCCGGCAGATCAGAACACGCTGCCGAGCTGGAACTGGAACCGCTGGATCTCGTCGTTCTCTTCCTTCTTGAGCGGGTGGCCGAAGCTGAACTTCAGCGGGCCGATCGGCGAACTCCACGAGAACGCGAGGCCCGTACTGTAGCGCAGGTCGCCGAATCGGACATCCTGCTCGACGAAGCTGCCGGTCTTGGCGTCGAGCGGCACCTGCTCCTCGCCCCAGACGTAGCCGGCGTCGAAGAAGGCCGAGATGCGGAAGGAGCGGTCCTTGCCGGCGCCCGGCATCGGGAAGAAGAACTCGGCGTTCGCCACCACCTTGCGGGTACCACCGGTGGAGGTGATGTCGCCATCCTCGTCCATGTACTTCGGACCGACCGAGCCCTGGTCGAAGCCGCGCACCGACCCGATGCCACCGACGTAGTAGTTCTTGTAGAAGGGTACGTCCTTGCCGCCGAAGCCCTTCGCGTAGCCGACGTCGGCGTTGAGCATGAGCGCATAGTCGGAACCGATCGGGAACCAGTGCTGATACTGGTAGCCGAGCTTGCCGTAACGCAGGTCGCCGACCGGAACGGTGGCCTCGCCGTACAGGCGCTGATACACGCCGCTGCGCGGATAGACGAAGCTGTCGCGACCGTCGCGCGACCAGCCCACGGTAAGGACCAGGCTGTCGACCGTGCACTCGCCCACGCCGCTGACGTTGTTCAGGCCGTTTTCACGACAGAAGTCCTTGTACAGCAGCGGGCTGAGGTTGTAGGTGGTGATCTCGGTGCGATCGGCGGTGAGGCCAAAATTGACCTGGTCGTCCTCGGCGATCGGCCAGCCGAGGCGGATGCCCGCGCCGGTCGACACGGTCTTGTACGGTGACACCGAGTCGAGCTCGTCGGCATCGTAGGTACGATGGTAGAGATCCCAGCCCAGGCTGACGCCATCGACCGTGTAGTACGGGTTGGTGAAGGACAGCGCGAGCGTGCGGCTGGACTCGCTGGTGTTGAGACCGAGCGTCAATGCGTTGCCGCTGCCGAAGAGGTTCTGCTGCGAGATCGACGCCGACAGCACGATGTTCTCGGAGCTGGAGAACCCGGCCCCCAGCATCAGGTTGCCGGTCGGTCGTTCCTTGACGGAAAAGTTGACATCGACCTGGTCGGTGGTCCCCGGGACCGCCGGAGTCTCGACGGTCACCTCGTCGAAGAAGCCGAGGCGGTCGATGCGCGTGCGCGAACGATTGATCGCCGCCGCGTCGTACCAGCCGCCTTCCATCTGGCGCATCTCGCGGCGCACCACCTCGTCGCGCGTCTTGGTGTTGCCGCCGACGTTGATGCGGCGCACGTACACCCGACGGCCCGGATCGACGAACACGGTGAAGGCCACCTCGCGCTTGTCCTTGTCGACCTCGGGCGCGGCGTTGACGTTGGCGAAGGCATAGCCTTCGTTACCGAGGCGGTCGGTGATCGCCTTGGTGGTCTCGGTGAGGCGCTCGCGCGAGAACGATTCGCCCGGGCGGATCTTCGTCAGCGCGTGGTATTCGGACTCAGGCAGGATCAGGTCGCCGGTGAAGCGCACGCCGCTCACCGTGTACTTCTCGCCCTCGGTGATGTTCACCGTGACGTAGATGTCCTGCTTGTCGGGCGTGATCGAGACCTGGGTCGAGTCGATGTTGAAGTCGAGGTAGCCCTGGTTCAGGTAGAACGAGCGCAGGGTCTCGAGGTCTGCCGAGAGCTTCTGGCGGGAGTACTGGTCGTTCTTGGTATACCAGGTCAGCCAGCCGGGCGTGGTCAGCTGCATCTCGTCGAGAAGGTCTTCCTCCTCGAAGGTCTTCGCGCCGACGATGCGGATCTGGCGGATCTTGGCCACGCCGCCCTCGTCCACCTTGAAATTGATGCCGACGCGGTTGCGCTCCAGCGGCGTCACGGTCGTGGTGACCGTGGCCGCGTACTTGCCGCGCGACAGGTACTGGCGCTTGAGCTCCTGCTCCGCGCGCTCGAGCAGCGAGCGGTCGAAGATGCGCGACTCGGCGAGGCCGACCTCGCGCAAGCCCTTCTTGAGCGCGTCCTTGTCGAACTCCTTGACGCCGTCGAAGGTGATGTCGGCGATCGCGGCGCGCTCGTCCACCACCACGACGATGACGTCGCCCTCGGTCTCGATGCGCACGTCGCTGAAGAAGCCGGTGGCGAACAGCGCGCGGATGGCGTCGGCGGCCTGCGCCTCGGAGAAGGTCTCGCCGACACGGACCGGCAGGTAGTTGAATACGGTGCCCGCCTCGGTGCGCTGGATGCCCTCGACGCGGATGTCCTTGACCACGAAGGGATCGAAGGCGAGGGCCGGCGACGCGGCAAAAAGGGCCACCAGGAGCCCGGGCAGGAGCTTGCGTTTCATGCGGGAGTTCAGCCGGAAATGAGACGGTTCAGGTCGTTGTAGAAGGCGAATGCCATCAACATCACCAGGAGGGCGAGGCCGATCTGCTGACCGACCTCCATGATGCGCTCCGGGATCGGACCGCCCTTGATGATTTCGACCGTATAGTACAACAAGTGCCCCCCATCCAGAACCGGGATGGGCAGCAGGTTCAGGACCCCCAGGCTGATGCTGATGAGGGCCACGAACTTGAGGTAGTGGGCCCATCCGAGCTGGGCGGTCTGCCCCGCGTAGTCGGCGATGGTGACCGGCCCGGAGAGGTTCTTCCACGACACCTCGCCGGTGAGCATGCGGCCGATCATCTTGAGGCTCAGCACGCTCGTCTCCCAGGTTTGCTGGACCGCGCGCGACAGCCCTTCGAGCACGCCGTAGCGGACCTCGCCGAACATCGCGATGCCGCCCGCGGCGGCCTCGGCGACACCCACCCCGATGCGGCCGATCTGCGCCCCGCCCTCCTCGGCCGCCTCCGGCGTGATCACCAGCTTCACCACCACGCCAGCGCGCTCGACCTCGAAGTCGAGTGCGCGCCCGGGCGCCTCGCGCACCTGGCGCACGAGGTCGCTCCAGGCCTCGACCGGCGAGCCCGCGATCGTGAGCACGCGGTCCCCGCCAAGCAATCCCGCCCGCTCGGCCGCGCTGCCGTCCGCGATCCGGCCGATCACCGCCGGGATCGCCGACCGCCATGGGCGCAGGCCGAGGCGCGCGATCAGGTCGGTGTTGCCCTCGTCGATCGCCACGCCGGCGAGGTCGAGGCGACGAAAGGCCTCGACGTCCTCCAGGGTGCGCACGCGCAGCATCACCTCGCGGCTGTCGAGCGCGTGGCGCAGCAGCACCCAGCGAAGGTCTTGCCAGCTGCGCACCGGCTCCTCGTCCACCGCCACGACGAGGTCGCCCTCGCGCACGCCGGCCGCCTGGGCGATTGCCGGGGTGTCGGACAGCGCCACGCGTGGCTTGAGTTCCTCGGTGCCGCCGACGAAGAGCCCCCAGTACAGCGCGATCGCGAGCAGGAAGTTGGCCAGCGGGCCCGCGGCGACGATCGCGAAGCGGCGATACACGCTCTGCCGGTTGAAGGCGCGGTGCAGCTCGGGCGCCGCCACCGGCGCCTCGCGCTCGTCGAGCATCTTGACGTAGCCGCCGAGCGGGAACGCGGCGAGCACCCACTCGGTGCCGTCGCGCCCGGCGGTGTGGCGCAGCAGCGGCTTGCCGAAGCCGATCGAGAAGCGCAGCACCTTGACCCCGCACCAGCGCGCCACCAGGTAGTGACCGAGTTCATGGACGAGGATGAGCAGGCCGAGGGCGAGCGCGAAGGGAATCAGGTAGTCGAAGAGGTTCATCAATTGAGCCGGAGTCGGGAGATCTCGTCCCGCGCGAGTTCGCGGGCGTGCGCGTCGGCGGCCAGGACCGCCTCCAGCGAATCGACCGCGCCCGGCCGGCTACGTTCCAGGCTCGCCGCGATCACCGCGGCGATATCGAGGAAACCGATGCGGTGATCGAGGAATGCGGCGACCGCCTCCTCATTGGCGGCGTTGAGCACCGCGGGCGCCGTGCCGCCGGCGCGCAGCGCATCGAAGGCCAGCTTCAGGCAGGGGAAGCGCGCGAAGTCCGGGCGCTCGAAGTCGAGCCTGGCGATCTCGAACAGGTCGAGCCGGCGCACCCCGGCGTCGATGCGCTCGGGCCAGGCCATGGCGTTGGCGATCGGGGTGCGCATGTCGGGGTTGCCGAGCTGGGCGATCACCGAGCCGTCGGCGTAGTCGACCATCGAGTGGATCACGCTCTGCGGATGCACGACCACCTCGATCATCTCCGCGGGCGCACCGAACAGCCAGTGCGCCTCGATGACCTCGAGGCCCTTGTTCATCATGGTCGCCGAGTCGACCGAGATCTTGCGCCCCATGACCCAGTTGGGGTGCGCGCAGGCCTGCTCGGGCGTGACGTTGGCGAGCGACTCGATCGGCGCGGCGCGGAAGGGACCGCCGGAGGCCGTCAGCAAGACCCTGCGCACTCCGGCGCGAGCGGGTTCGCGCGCGTAGTCGGCGGGCAGGGCCTGGAAGATCGCATTGTGCTCGCTGTCGATCGGCAGCAAAACGGCCCCGCTCGCCGCCACCGCGTCGATGAGCAGCTGGCCCGACAGCACCAGGGCCTCCTTGTTGGCGAGCAGGACTTTCTTGCCTGCGCGCGCGGCGGCCAGCGTCGGGCGCAGGCCAGCGGCGCCGACGATCGCGGCCATCACCATGTCCACCGCCTCGGCTGCGGCGACGCGCTCGAGCGCCTCTTCACCGCACAGCACCTCGGTGTCGCGGCCCGCTCCCCGCAACGCGGCGCGCAGGCGATCGGCCGCTGCGGCGTCGCCCATCACCGCGAAGCGCGGCGAGAAGCGCAGGCACTGTTCGAGCAGCTTGTCGTCCTGGCGCTGCGCGCTGAGCGCGAAGACCTCGAAGCGGTCGGGGTGGCGGGCGACGACGTCGAGCGTGCTTTGGCCGATCGAGCCGGTCGCGCCCAGGACGGTCAGGCGCTGGGGTGCGGGGTCAGGCATGGGGAGAATCCGTTACGGAGGGAGCACGGCCGCAGCCGTGGAGGATCAGCGCGCGAGCCACACCGCGCCGAGCGCAACCATCGGGAGCGTGGAGGTGAGGCTGTCGATGCGGTCTAGGATGCCGCCATGGCCGGGCAGGATGCTGCCGCTGTCCTTCAAGCCGGCCTGGCGCTTGAGCAGGGACTCGAAGAGGTCGCCGACGATGCTCACGGCGGTCCATGCCAGCAACACGACGGCGATCGCGGCCACGCCACCCTGCAGCTCCGCACCAAGCATGGCCAGGATGCCGAAGCCGAACGCCAGGACCGCGACCGCCGCGCCGGCGGCACCTTCCCAGGTCTTCCCGGGACTGATCGAGGGCGCCAGCTTGCGGCGACCGAACGCCCGCCCGGTGAAGTAGGCCGCAATGTCGGCCACCCACACCACCGCCATGGTGCCGAGCAGCACCCAGGGCCCCATCGTGCGCAGCTGCATCATCGCGAGTGCGGTCGGCACGAGGACGACGAAGCCGACCAGCGAGGCCAGCATCGGGTTGGACAGCGCCCACTTGCCGCGCAGCCACAGCGGCACGACGAAGATCCAGAACAAGGCGCTGAAGACATAGAGCGGAACCAAGGCCCCCGCGCCGCCGAGCTGGCCGCTGCCCAGCCCGGCGCTCCAGCCGAGGAGCGCGCACGCCGCGGTGAAGGCGACCGCGGTGGACACGCGCAGGCCTTGCTCGAAGCGAGCGAGCGCGCCCCACTCCCAGGCGGCCGCACCGCACAGGGCTGCGCACACCACGAGCCAGAGCGAGGCCGGCAGCAGGAACACCGCCGCGAGCAGGCCGACCAGCAAGGCGATGGCGGTGAGGACGCGATCCTTGAGCATGGCGACCCTACTCCCCGGCGTCCGCCTTGAGTTGCTCGCTGGTACGCCCGAAGCGCCGCTCCCGCGCCTGATAGGAACCGAGGGCCTGGCCCAGCGCTTCGCCGTCGAAATCGGGCCACAGCACGTCGGTGAAATAGAGCTCGGTGTAGGCGAGTTGCCAGAGCAGGAAGTTGCTGATGCGCTTCTCGCCGCCGGTGCGGATGAAGAGATCGGGCTCGGGCGCGAAGCTCATCGACAGCTCGGTGGCGAGTTCCTCCTCGGTGAATCGCTCCAGGCGTCCGGGTTCGCGCGCCATCAGGCGCGACATGGCGTCGAGGATGTCCCAGCGCCCGCCGTAGTTTGCCGCCACGGTGAAGTTGAGCCCGCCGTTGCCTGCGGTGAGCGCCTCGGCCTCGCGGATCATGTCCACCAGGCGACCATCGAATCGGGAGAGATCGCCGATCACGCGAAAACGCATGCCGTTGTCGTGCATGCGACGGATCTCCTTCTGCAGCGACTTGAGGAAGAGCTGCATCAGGAACGAGACCTCGTCCTGCGGGCGGCGCCAGTTCTCGGAGCTGAACGCGAAGACGGTGAGGTATTCAACCCCGCGATCGACGCAGCCGCGCACGGTGGCTCGCAATGCCTCCACGCCACGCGCATGGCCGGCGACGCGCGGCAGCATGCGCTTGCGCGCCCAGCGCCCATTGCCGTCCATGATGACGGCGATGTGCTTCGGCACCTGCGAGACGTCGGGAATGTCGCGGGTGGAACTCCTGAACAGCCCTCCGATCATGCTCCGCCTCCTGTCCTGCCCGTTGACGATACAGCCGATCCGCGCAAGCGGATCAGATCTGCATCAGTTCCTGCTCTTTCTGGGCGAGCAGCTTGTCGATCTCGGCGACGTAGCGGTCGGTGAGCTTCTGGACCTCGTCCTCGCCACGACGCTCGTCGTCCTCGGAGATCTCCTTGTCCTTGACCGCGTCCTTGAGCTGCTGGTTGGCATCGCGGCGCAGGTTGCGGATCGCCACCTTGGTGGTCTCGCCCTCGTGGCGGACGACCTTGGTGAGGTCGCGGCGGCGCTCTTCGGTCAGCGCAGGCATCGGCACGCGCAGCAGCTCACCCATGTTCGCGGGGTTGAGGCCGAGGTCGCTGTCGCGGATCGCGCGCTCGACCTTGCCCAGCATCGGCTTCTCCCAGGTCTGCACGCCGATCGTGCGGGCGTCGATCAGGGTGATGTTGGCGACCTGGTTCACCGGCACCATCGAGCCGTAGTACTCGACCATGACGTGGTCGAGCAGGCCGGTGTGGGCGCGCCCGGTGCGCACCTTGGCGAGGTCGGTCTTGAGCGCCTCGACCGACTTCTGCATCTTCTGCTCGATGTTCTTCTTGAGTTCGGAAATCATGCAAGCCCTCTCCGGAGGTCAGGAATGGACCAGCGTGCCTTCGTCCTCGCCCATCACCACGCGCTTGAGCGCACCGGGCTTGAAGATCGAGAACACGTTGATCGGGAGCTTCTGGTCGCGGCACAGCGCGAACGCGGTCGAGTCGAGAACCTGCAGGTTGCGCCCGATCGCCTCGTCGAAGCTGATGCGATGGTAGCGCTGCGCCAGCGGGTCCTTCTTCGGATCGGCAGTATAGACGCCATCCACCTTCGTCGCCTTGAGCACGATCTGCGCGCCGATCTCGGCGCCACGCAGCGCGGCGGCGGTGTCGGTGGTGAAGAAGGGGTTGCCGGTGCCGGCGGCGAAGATCACCACGCGGCCTTCCTCGAGGTGACGGATCGCACGCCCGCGGATGTAGGGCTCGACCACCTGGTCGATGCGCAGCGCGGACTGCACGCGCGCCTCGAGGTCCATGCGGCGCATCGCGTCGGCGAGCGCCATCGCGTTCATCACCGTGGCCAGCATGCCCATGTAGTCGGCGGTGGCGCGGTCCATTCCGGAGGCCGCGCCCTTCATGCCGCGGAAGATGTTGCCGCCGCCGATCACCACACCGACCTGGACGCCGAGACGGGTGATCTCGGCGACCTCGGACACGATGCGGCTGACGACCTCCTCGTTGATGCCGTAGGCGTCGTCGCCCATGAGGGCTTCGCCGGAGAGCTTGAGCAGGATGCGCTTATAGGCGGCGGACACGTTCCTCTCCTTACTTCTTGGCGGCAGCGGCGGCCTGCTCGGCCACTTCGGCGGCGAAGTCGGTGACCTTCTTCTCGATGCCTTCGCCGACGATGTACAGCGTGAAGCCGGCGACCGAGGCGCCCCTGGCCTTGAGCAGCTGCTCGATGGTCTGCTTGCCGTCCTCGGCCTTGACGAAGACCTGGGCCAGCAGCGTGACGTCCTTGAGGAACTTCTGCACGGTGCCGTCGGCGATCTTCTCGAGCATCGCTTCGGGCTTGTTGTCGGCGCGGGCCTTCTCGATGGCAATGCGACGCTCGGCGTCGATCAGGTCCTGCGACACGCCCGAGGCGTCGAGCGCCTTCGGCTTGGACGCGGCGATGTGCATCGCGATGTCCTTGCCGAGTTGCTCGTCGCCACCGACCACGTCCAGCAGCACGCCGATCTTGGCGCCACCGTGGATGTAGGAGAACAGCTTGCCCTTGGCTTCGACGCGGGCGAAGCGGCGGATCGACATGTTCTCGCCGATCTTGCCGACCAGCGCGGTGCGGGTGGCCTCGACGGTGCCCTCGCCCATCGGCAGCGCCGACAGGGCGGCGACGTCGGCCGGGTTGTTGGCGGAGACGAGGCCGGCGCAGTTCTGCACCAGGGCCAGGAAATCGTCGTTCTTGGCGACGAAGTCGGTCTCGCAGTTCACCTCGATGATCGAGCCGAGCTTGCCATCGGCCGAGATGTCGATGCCGACCACGCCTTCGGCTGCGATGCGGGCAGCGGCCTTCGAGGCCTTGTTGCCGAGCTTGACGCGCAGGATCTCTTCGGCCTTGCCCATGTCGCCGGCCGCTTCGGTCAGCGCCTTCTTGCATTCCATCATCGGCGCGTCGGTCTTCTCGCGCAGTTCCTTGACCATGCTTGCGGTGATTTCCGCCATGCTAGCTCCTGAATAGGTTCGGTTTGATGTTCGAAACGCGGATGCCGCGCGACGCACCGGAGGGCCGTCGGCGCGACATCGGGAATTGTGCGGGGCGCACGTTGCGGGATTCGCAGGCGCCACCCGGATTGCAAAAGGGGCCCCGCGGGCCCCCTTTACTGAGGATCAGGCCTGTTCCTGCGAGCCTTCTTCCTCGACCTCGACGAACTCGTCGCCGCCGGCGTCAACGATCTCCTGCAGCACCTGGCTGCGGCCCTGCAGCACGGCGTCGGCCACGCCACGGGCGTAGAGGCGGATCGCGCGCGACGAGTCGTCGTTGCCCGGGATCAGGTAATCCACGCCGTCGGGCGAGTGGTTGGTGTCGACCACGGCCACGACCGGGATGCCGAGCTTCTTGGCTTCGGTGATGGCGATCTTGTGGTAGCCGACGTCGATGATGAACAGCGCGTCAGGCAGGCCGCCCATGTCCTTGATGCCGCCGATCGACTTCTGCAGCTTGTCGAGCTCGCGGCGCACGGTCAGCGCCTCGCGCTTGGACAGGCGATCGATCGAGCCGTCTTCCATCATCGCCTCGACTTCCTTCAGGCGCTTGATCGACTGCTTGACGGTCTTGAAGTTGGTCAGCATGCCGCCGAGCCAGCGCTCATCGACGTAGGGCATGCCAGCGCGCTGGGCTTCCTCGGCGATGATCTCGCGAGCCTGGCGCTTGGTGCTGACGAACATGATGTTGCCGCGGTTTGCGGCGAGCTTGCGCACGAACTCGATGGCCTCGTTGTACTTCACCATCGTCTTCTCGAGGTTGACGATGTGGATCTTGTTGCGCTGGCCGAAGATGTAGGGGGCCATGCGCGGGTTCCAGAAGCGGGTCTGGTGACCGAAGTGGACGCCGGCTTCCAGCATCTGACGCATCGTGACGGACATGTGTTGCTCCAAACTGTACAAGGGTTGAACCTCCGCCCTGCGGGTGGACGGCCGGCGAACCGGACCGCCACGCTGCCCGCCGGGATTCGCTCGACCTCGGCCCCGGCGGATGCCGGAAGGCGGTGGATCGGGCGAGCCCCCGGAAGGACCCTGTGCCGCAAGGCGTGCGGATTTTGCCTGCGCATGCAGACAAGCCCGCAATAATATCACGCGGTTCGCATCGCGCTCAAGGCCGCCAGCCGGTCGAACGCAGGCCGACACCCGTCCGGCGGGCGACGGCCACGGCGATGGCGAAGGCATGGCGGCGCGCGCGCCCTGCGCCGAGCCCGGGTTTGCTGCAGCGCGGCGCTTGCGATAGCCTTCCTGCTTTACCGCCCCGACGCAGAACACACAACAATGAGCATTGTCATCAAGACCCCCGAAGAGATCGAGAAGATGCGCGTGGCCTGCCGCCTCGGCGCCGAGGTGCTCGACTACATCGAGCCCTTCGTCGTCCCCGGCGTGACCACCGGCGAGCTCGACCGCCTTTGCCACGACTACATGGTGAATGTGCAGGACACCATCCCTGCCCCGCTCGACTATGCCCCGCCCGGCTACAAGCCCTACCCCAAGTCGATCTGCACCTCGGTCAACCATCAGGTGTGCCACGGCGTGCCCGGCGAGAAGGCGCTCAAGAAGGGCGACATCGTCAACCTCGACATCACCGTCATCAAGGACGGCTTCCACGGCGACACCAGCCGCATGTTCCTGGTCGGCGGCGAGTCGGCCTGCAGCATCGTCGCCCGCCGCCTGACGCGCATCACCTACGAGTGCATGTGGCTCGGCATCGCCGCGGTCAGGCCCGGCGGCCGCCTCGGCGACATCGGTGCGGCGATCCAGAAGCACGCCGAAGGCAACGGCTTCTCGGTGGTGCGCGAGTTCTGCGGCCACGGCATCGGGCGCAAGTTCCACGAGGAGCCGCAGGTGCTGCACTACGGCAAGGCCGGCACCGGCCCCACGCTCGAGCCCGGCATGATCTTCACCATCGAGCCGATGATCAACGCCGGCAAGGCGGCAATCTCCGAGCTGCCCGACGGCTGGACCATCGTCACCAAGGACCGCAGCCTGTCCGCGCAGTGGGAGCACACGGTGGTGATCACCGAGACCGGCGTCGAGGTGCTCACCCTCTCCGCCAAGTGCCCGCCCCCGCCCGAACTCGTCGCCGCCCGCTTCGCCAAGGCAGGCTGAGCCAACCGACCCTGGCCCGCGCATGAACGACGCCCTCACCGACGAACTGCAGACCCTGGCCGCCACGGCTCGCCAACGCCTCGTCGAGGGCAGCGCGCAGCTGCGCGCGGCCTACCAGGCGCGGCCGCAGACCTCCACCCTGCTCAAGGGGCGCGCCCGGCTGGTGGACCAGGAACTCGTCCGCCTATGGACGGCATGCGCGATGCCCGCCACCGCCGCGCTGGTGGCGGTGGGCGGCTACGGGCGTGGCGAGCTCTTCCCCGCCTCGGACGTCGACCTGCTCGTGCTGCTCGCGGCGCCGCCCGACGAGGCGCTGAAGGCACGGCTGTCGGCGCTGGTCGGCGCGCTGTGGGACTGTGGGCTCGAGGTGGGCCACGCGGTGCGCACGGTGGACGAGTGCATGATCGCCGCCGCCGACGACATCACCGTGCAGACCAACCTGCTCGAGGCGCGCCTGCTCGCGGGCAACGCGGCGCTCTTCGGCGAGCTCGACGCGCGCTACCGCGAGGCGCTCGACGTGCGCGCCTTCTACAAGGCCAAGCTGCTCGAGCAGGAGCAGCGCTATGCGCGCTTCAACGACACGCCCTACGCGCTCGAGCCCAACTGCAAGGAGAGCCCCGGCGGGCTGCGCGACCTGCAGATGCTGGGCTGGATCGCGCGCGCCGCCGGCCTCGGCCACAACTGGCGCGACCTCGCCCGCCACCGCCTGATCACCGGCGGCGAGGCCGGCGAGCTGCGCGCCATCGAGCGCTTCCTGCAGCACATCCGCATCCGCCTGCATCAGCTCACCGGCCGCGCCGAGGACCGCCTGCTCTTCGACCACCAGGAAAGGCTCGCCCGCATCCTCGGCATCGAGGCCACGCCCACCCGGCGCGCCTCCGAGGTGCTGATGCAGCGCTACTACGTCACCGCCAAGATGGTGATGCAGCTCAACACCGTGCTGCTGCAGAACTACGGCAGCGTCATCTTCCCCGACCGCGGCGCCGCGATCGTGGTCAACGCGCGCTTCCAGGTCGTGCGCGAGCTGCTCGACATCCGCGACGAGGACGTCTTCGAGCGCCAGCCCGCCGCGCTGCTCGAATGTTTCCTGCTGCTGCAGCAGCGCTCCGAGCTCAAGGGCATGACCGCTCGCACCCTGCGCGCGCTGTGGATCCACCGCAACCAGGTCAACGCCGCCTTCCGCGCCGACCCCGCGCACCGTGCGCTCTTCCTGCAGATCCTGCAGCAGCGCCGCGGCATCGTGCGCGTGTTCCGCAAGATGAACGAGTACGGCATCCTGTCGCGCTACATCCCCGCCTGGCGGCGCATCGTCGGCCAGATGCAGCACGACCTGTTCCACGTCTACACCGTCGACCAGCACATCCTGATGGTGCTGCGCAACGTGCGCCGCTTCACCATGGGCGAGCACGCGCACGAATACCCGCTGATGACGCGCCTGATCATGGCCTTCGAGCGCCCCTGGCTGCTCTACGTCGCCGCGCTCTTCCACGACATCGCCAAGGGCCGCGGCGGCGACCACTCCACGCTGGGCATGGCCGATGCGCGCGAGTTCTGCGCGCAGCACGGCATGGACGCGGACGACAGCGCGCTGGTCGTGTGGCTGGTCGAGCAGCACCTCACCATGTCGCGCGTCGCGCAGAAGGAAGACACCTCCGACCCCGAGATCATCCAGCGCTTCGCCGACGTCGTGCGCGACGAGCGTCGCCTCGTCGCGCTCTACCTGCTCACCCACGCCGACATCCGCGGCACCAGCCCCAAGGTGTGGAACGGCTGGAAGGGCAAGCTGCTCGAGGATCTGTTCTTCGCCACCCAGCGCCTGCTGCGCGGGGCCACCGCCAAGGAGGCGCTCGGCCTCGACGACCGCATCGAGGACGCCCGCCGCCAGCTGCGCTTCCACGGCCTGCGCCCCGGCGTCGAGGACGCGCTGTGGGCCCGGCTCGACCCGGTGTATTTCATGCGCCATTCGGCCGAGGAGATCGCCTGGCACACGCGGGTGCTGTACTACCGCACCGAATCGGACGAGCCGGTGGTGAAGGCGCGCGTGGCCGAGGACGAGGACGGCGTGCAGGTGATGGTGTTCACCCGCGACCAGAAGGACCTCTTCGTGCGCCTCACCGGCTTCTTCGGCCGCATGGGCTTCACCATCGTAGACGCGAAGGTGCACACCACCCGTCACGGCTACGCACTCGACAGCTTCATGCTGCAGGACCCGGGCGAACAGGCCGCCTATCGCGACATCCTGATCCTGATCGAGCACGAGCTCACCGCGCGCCTGCAGAAGCCCGGCGTGCCAGAGCGCCCCAGCCGCGGAAGAATGTCGAGGCAGGTCAAGCACTTCCCGATCAGCCCCGAGGTCAGCATCCGCCCCGACGAGGCCGGCCGCCACCACGTGCTCTCGCTCACCGCCGCCGACCGCCCCGGCCTGCTCTACGACGTCGCCGCGGTACTCGCCGAGCACGGGATCCGCCTGCACACCGCCAAGATCGCCACCCTGGGCGAGCGCGTCGAGGACACCTTCCTGCTCACCGGCAATGTGCTGAACCAGGACGCGCAGGTGCTCAGGATCGAGCGCGAGCTGCTCGAGCGACTGCAGGTCTAGGCCGAATGGGCGGGCCGGCTCCGCCCATTCGCGCCTGCCGGCGCTCCTCCATGAACTCCGCGCAGCCCGAAACCTGCGCCTCCGCGGTCGGATCCCCTGTAGGAGCGCCGGCAGGCGCGAAAGCGGCGTCCCAGCCCCGACGGCTACCGTCTCCGCACCGCCCATTCGCGCCTGCCGGCGCTCCTACATGACCCCCGCGCGACCCGGGACATGGACCCGCGTGGGCCGAGACACGAACCCGCGCGGCCCGAAAGATGAACTCCGGCGGGTGGATCCCCTGTAGGAGCGCCGGCAGGCGCGAAAGCAGCGGCGGGGCGCCGGCGCTCAGTGGCCCTTGCCCGCCAGGCGGTCCATGGCCGCGTAGAGCAGGCCCGAGAACAGGAAGGTGACGTGGATGCCCACCATCCAGCCGAGCTGGCGATCGGTGAGGTTGTGGGCGTTCATGAAGGCCTTCAGCAGCTCGATCCCGGAGATCGCCACGATCGAGCCGATCAGCTTGAGCTTGAGGTCGGAGAAGCCGATATGTCCCATCCACTCCGGGCGGTCGCGGTGGGTGTGCAGGTCCTCCATCTTGGAGACGAAGTTCTCGTAGCCGCTGAACATGATGATGATCAGCAGGTTCATGATCAGCGCCACGTCGACGAGCGAAAGCACGCCGATGATCAGCTCGCTGCCCGAGGCGCTCCAGATCTGCGCGAACAGCCCGAACAGCTCCTTGCCGAACTTCACCAGCAGCAGCACCATCGCCAGCACCAGGCCGAAATACACCGGCGCCATCAGCCAGCGGCTGGCGAACAGCACGTGCTCGAACCCGCTCTCGATCCGCTTGATCGCGTCGCCCCCCTCGACCGGTCGATCAGACATGGCAGAGGCCCTCCAGCACGGCGCGCACGCGCACCATGGACTCCTGCAGCACCAGCTCGATTTCGTCGAAGTGGATGCCGTGCGCGCTCGACGAGCGCCCGGCGGCGTAGTTCACCACCACGCCGATTGCCGCATAGGGCAGCTCGAGCTCGCGCGCCAGCGCCGCCTCGGGCATGCCGGTCATGCCGACGATGTCACAGCCGTCGCGCTCGAGGCGGTCGATCTCGGCTGCGGTCTCCAGGCGCGGGCCCTGCGTGCTCGCATACACGCCACCATCCACCGCGCTGTCGCCGGCCGCGAGGGTCGCCGCGAGCAGGCGGCCGCGCAGGGCCTCGTCGTAGGGCTCGGTGAAGTCGATGTGGCGCACCGGCGTGCTGCCGCCCTCGAAGAAGGTGCTGTTGCGCCCCCAGGTGTAGTCGATGATCTGGCTCGGCACGATCAGCGTGCCCGGCGCGAGGTCAGCGCGGATGCCGCCCACCGAGGCGACCGAGACGATGCCGGTGGCCTTGGCCTCCTTGAGCGCCCAGATGTTCGCGCGGTAATTGACCAGGTGCGGCGGAATCGTGTGGCCGTATCCATGACGGGCGAGGAAGACGACCGGCTCGTCGCAGACGCGGCCGAAGGCGAGCGCACCGGAGGGCTCGCCGTAGGGCGTGCGCACGACCTCGCGGCGCTCGATCTCCATGTTCGACAGTTGGGTGAGTCCGCTGCCGCCGATGATCGCGAGCATGGTGTAGAGACCTCTGTTGGCTGAGGCGCGCGATTCTAGCACGCCCCCCACAAATCCATGCTGCGCCGCCACAGCACGTGATAGAATCCTCGCCCTTTCAAAGACTTCGCCGCCCTCCTCCATGTCCCGCGCCATTCGCAACATCGCCATCATCGCCCACGTCGACCACGGCAAGACCACCCTCGTCGACCAACTGCTGCGCCAGTCCGGCACCTTCCGCGAAAACCAGCAGGTCGCCGAACGCGTCATGGACTCGGGAGACATCGAGAAGGAACGCGGCATCACGATCCTTTCGAAGAACTGCGCCATCCAGTACGGCGACACCCACATCAACATCGTCGACACCCCGGGCCACGCCGACTTCGGCGGCGAGGTCGAGCGCGTGCTGTCGATGGTGGACAGCGTGCTGCTGCTGGTGGACGCCGTCGAAGGCCCGATGCCGCAGACCCGCTTCGTCACCCGCAAGGCGCTCGCGCTCGGCCTCAAGCCGATCGTCGTCATCAACAAGATCGACCGCCCGGGCGCGCGTCCGGACTGGGTGATCAACCACACCTTCGACCTGTTCGACAAGCTCGGCGCCACCGAGGAGCAGCTCGACTTCCCGGTGATCTACGCCTCGGGCCTGAACGGCTTCGCGGTGATCAACGAGGGCGACGAGCGCACCGACATGCGCCCGCTGTTCGAGGCCATCCTCGAGCACGTGCCCGCGCCCGAAGTCGACGCCGACGGCCCGCTGCAGATCCAGGTGTGCTCGCTCGACTACTCGACCTACATGGGCCAGCTCGGCATCGGCCGCATCAAGCGCGGCCGCGTGCGTCCGAACCAGGAAGTCGTCGTCATGTACGGCGACGAGAACCGCGGCAAGGGCAAGGTCAGCCAGATCCTCACCTTCGAGGGTCTGGAGCGCAAACCCTCCGAGCTTGCCGAGGCTGGCGACATCGTGCTGATCGCGGGTATCCAGCAGGTCAACATCGGCGTCACGCTGTGCGACCCGGAGTGCCTCGACGGCATGAAGCCGATCGCCGTCGACGAGCCCACGCTGACCATGAACTTCATGGTCAACACCTCGCCGCTGGCCGGTCGCGAAGGCAAGTACGTCACCAGCCGCCAGATCCGCGAACGCCTGGAGAAGGAGCTGCTCAAGAACGTCGCCCTGCGCGTGACCTACACCGGCGACTCGGACGTGTTCGAAGTTGCAGGTCGTGGCGAACTGCACCTCACCATCCTGCTCGAGAACATGCGCCGCGAGGGCTACGAACTCGCGGTGGGCCGCCCGCGCGTGGTCTACAAGGAAATCGACGGCGTCAAGTGCGAGCCCTACGAGACGCTCACCGTCGACGTCGAGGAAGATCACCAGGGCGGCGTGATGGAAGAGCTCGGCCGTCGCCGCGGCGAACTCCAGGACATGCAGCCGGACGGCAAGGGGCGCGTGCGCCTCGAGTACCGCATCCCGGCCCGCGGCCTGATCGGCTTCCAGGGCGAGTTCCTCACCATGACGCGCGGCACCGGCCTCGCCAGCCACGTCTTCGACGACTACGGCCCCATGGCCGGCCCGATGGCCGAGCGCCGCAACGGCGTGCTGATCTCGCAGAACGACGGCGAGGCGGTGGCCTATGCCTTGTGGAACCTGCAGGATCGCGGCCGCATGTTCGTCAGCCCGGGCGAGGCGCTGTACGAAGGCATGATCATCGGCATCCACACCCGCGACAACGACCTCGTGGTGAACCCGATCAAGGGCAAGCAGCTCACCAACGTGCGCGCCTCCGGCACCGACGAGGCCGTGCGCCTGATCACACCGATCGCGCTCACGCTGGAATCCGCGATCGAGTTCATCGCCGACGACGAGCTGGTCGAGATCACGCCCAAGAACATCCGCCTGCGCAAGCGTCACCTCAAGGAAACCGACCGCAAGCGCGCCGCCAAGGCTGCCGAGGCCTGAGCACCGGCGACGGGAGATCGGGCGGGACTCTCGTCGCTGCCGCCGCTTCGCCCCGCCAGTCGCGCGGGGCAGCGACGCCCCTGCGGCAACGCGCGACACTGCGAGCGCTCGCTCATCTCCCGCCCGGATGGGCCCGCGCCGCCCCCCTCCGGCTCACTCCTCCCGCCGCACGCGCTCCACGATGCCGCGCGCCCCTTCCTCACACATGTCGAGCACCAGGTCGAAGCCCTTCGGTCCGCCGTAATAGGGGTCGGGCACCTCTTCGCCGTGACGTTCCGCCCCCGTGAAGGGCAGGAAGAGCTGCAGCTTGGGCCGATACACCTCGGGGCAGTGGCGCTGCATGTGCTCGAGATGCCCGCGGTCCATCGCCAGCAGCAGGTCGAACTCCTGGAAATCCCGCAGCTCCAGCTTGCGCGCGCGTAGCGCCGACAGGTCGTAGCCGCGCAGCCTGGCCGCCTTCTGCGTGCGCGGATCGGGCGCCTCGCCGACGTGGTAGCCCTGTGTGCCGGCCGAGTCGAGCAGCACCTGCGCGCCGAGCCCGCCGGTCTCGACAAAGTGACGCGCTACCGCCTCCGCGGTCGGCGAGCGGCAGATGTTCCCTGTGCATACGAACAGGATCCTCTTCATCCCCTCCCCTCCTCTTATTGTTGTTTACACGCTGCCGTGCTGGTCGGCGCCGAAGGCGCGCTCGCGCAACTTGAAGAGCTCGTCGCGCGCCGCCGCGGCCTTCTCGAACTCGAGGTTGCGGGCGTGCTCCTGCATCTCCTTTTCCAGGCGCTTGATCGCCCGCGCCAGCGCCTTCTCGTCCATCGCCGCGTAGTCCTTGCCCTTCTCCGCCACGCGTGCGGCGTCGCGCTTGGCGCCATCCGAATCATAGACCCCGTCGATGATGTCCTTGATCCGTTTCGTGACCGACTTCGGCACGATGCCGTTGGCCTCGTTGAAGGCGATCTGCTTGTCGCGGCGGCGCTCGGTCTCGCCGATCGCCGCCTTCATCGAGTCGGTGATGCGGTCGGCGTAGAGGATGGCGGTACCGTGCAGGTGGCGCGCAGCGCGGCCGATGGTCTGGATCAGCGAACGCTCGGAGCGCAGGAAGCCCTCCTTGTCCGCGTCCAGGATCGTCACCAGCGACACCTCGGGAATGTCCAGTCCCTCGCGCAGCAGGTTGATGCCCACCAGCACGTCGAACTCGCCCAGGCGCAGGTCGCGGATGATCTCCACGCGCTCCACGGTGTCGATGTCCGAGTGCAGGTAGCGTACGCGGATGCCGTTGTCGGCAAGGTAGTCGGTGAGGTCCTCGGCCATGCGTTTGGTGAGCACGGTGACCAGCACGCGCTCGTTCACCGCCAGGCGCTTCTTGATCTCGCCGAGCAGGTCGTCCACCTGGGTCATCGCCGGACGCACCTCGACCATCGGGTCGATCAGGCCGGTCGGGCGCACCACCTGCTCCACCACCTGGCCCTGGTGCTCTTCCTCGTACTTCGCCGGCGTGGCGGAGACGAAGACGGTCTGCGGCATCAGGCGCTCGAACTCGTCGAACTTGAGCGGCCGGTTGTCCAGCGCCGAGGGCAGGCGAAAGCCATAGCCGACCAGGTTCTCCTTGCGCGAGCGGTCGCCCTTGTACATGCCGCCGACCTGGCCGATGGCGACGTGCGACTCGTCGATGAACAGCAGCGCGTCCTGCGGCAGGTAGTCGATCAGCGTCGGCGGCGGCTCGCCCGGGCCGCGGCCCGACAGATGCCGCGAGTAGTTCTCGATGCCCTTGCAGAAGCCCATCTCGTTCAGCATCTCAAGGTCGAAGCGGGTGCGCTGCTCGATGCGCTGCGCCTCCACCAGCTTGCCCTCGCGCTGGAAGGTCGCGATGCGCTCCTTCAACTCCTCCTTGATCGCCTCGATCGCCTGCAGCACGGTGGCGCGCGGGGTCACGTAGTGGCTGGACGGATACACGGTGAAGCGCGCCAGCTTGTGCTTGAGGTGACCGGTGAGCGGATCGAACAGGGTCAGGTGCTCGATCTCGTCGTCGAACATCTCGATGCGCACCGCGAGCTCGGCGTTCTCCGCCGGGAAGACGTCGATCACGTCGCCGCGCACGCGGAAGGTGCCGCGGCGGAAGTCGATGTCGGCGCGGGTGTATTGCATCGCCACCAGGCGCTGGATGAGGTCGCGGTGCGCGATGCGCTCGCCCTCGCGCAGGTGCAGGATCATGGCGTGGTAGTCGACCGGGTCGCCGATGCCGTAGATGCAAGACACCGTGGCCACGATCACCACGTCGCGGCGCTCCATCAGGCTCTTGGTCGCCGACAGCCGCATCTGCTCGATGTGCTCGTTGATCGACGAGTCCTTCTCGATGAAGAGGTCGCGCGAGGGCACGTAGGCCTCGGGCTGGTAGTAGTCGTAGTAGCTGACGAAGTACTCGACCGCGTTCTCGGGCAGGAACTCCTTGAACTCGGCGTAGAGCTGCGCCGCCAGCGTCTTGTTGGGCGCCAGCACCAGCGCCGGGCGGCCCATGCGGGCGATGACGTTGGCCATCGTGTAGGTCTTGCCCGAGCCGGTCACGCCGAGGAGCGTCTGGTACATCAGGCCGTCTTCCACCCCCTCGCACAGCAGGCGGATCGCCTCGGGCTGGTCGCCGGCGGGAGGAAAGGGCTGGTGCAGGCGAAAGGGGCTGCCCTCGAAGGAGAGCACCGTCGCGCTTTGCTGCGGTGCATCGTTTCCGGCGCTATTGCCTTGACTCGTCATGCTAAAATTCCTGCTCCATTCCGGTGCATCGCCGCATGGTGAGACCGGACGAAAACGCCGATTATTTCCCAAATCGCGTGACAAGGCACGGCGCAAGTCCGTTCCCGCCACGCGTCATTCTTGCTGCCCTACCGGAACAACTGGAGTCCTCATGTCCGCTTCGATCTTCGCCGCCGTCGAGATGGCGCCCCGTGACCCGATCCTTGGCCTGAACGAGGCCTTCGCCGCCGACACCCGTGCCGAGAAGGTGAACCTCGGCGTCGGCGTGTACTACGACGACAACGGCAAGATCCCGCTGCTGGCCGCCGTGCGCACCGCCGAGAAGGCCCGCCTCGAGGCCATGCCGCCGCGCGGCTACCAGCCGATCGAAGGCCCGGCCGCCTACAACAACGCGGTGCAGGGCCTGCTCTTCGGCAAGGACTCGCAGCTCGCCACCAGCGGCCAGACCGTCACCATCGAGGCCCTCGGCGGCACCGGCGCGCTCAAGGTCGGCGCCGACTACCTCAAGCGCCTGCTGCCCGGCGCCACCGTGTACATCTCCGACCCGAGCTGGGAGAACCACCGTGCGCTGTTCGAGTCCGCCGGCTTCCCGGTCGAGAACTACCCCTACTACGACGCCGCCACCCGCGGCGTGAACTTCGCCGGCATGAAGGCCAAGCTCGACAGCCTGCAGCCCGGCTCGATCATCGTGCTGCACGCCTGCTGCCACAACCCGACCGGCGCCGACCTGTCCGATTCGCAGTGGGACGACGTGGTCGCCGTGTGCCGCGAGCGCAGCCTCATCCCCTTCCTCGACATGGCCTACCAGGGCTTCGCCGACGGCATCGAGCCCGACGCCGTCGCCGTGCGCGCCTTCTCGGCCAGCGGCCTGCAGTTCTTCGTGTCGAGCTCGTTCTCGAAGAGCTTCTCGCTCTACGGCGAGCGCGTCGGCGCGCTGTCCATCGTCACCGCCAGCAAGGAAGAAGCCGGCCGCGTGCTGTCGCAGGTCAAGCGCGTGATCCGCACCAACTACTCCAACCCGCCGATCCATGGCGGCGCCATCGTCGCCGCGGTGCTGTCCTCGCCCGAATTGCGCCAGATGTGGGAAGACGAGCTCGGCGGTATGCGCGAGCGCATCCGCGCCATGCGCACCGGCCTGGTCGAGCAGCTCAAGGCCGCCGGCGTGGCGCAGGACTTCTCCTTCGTGATCAAGCAGCGCGGCATGTTCTCCTACACCGGGCTGACCGCCGCCCAGGTCGAGCAGCTGAAGGCCGACTTCGGCATCTACGCCGTGTCGACCGGCCGCATCTGCCTGGCCGCGCTCAACTCGAAGAACATCGGCTACGTCGCCAAGGCGATCGCGCAGGTGGTCAAGGGCTAAGCTCGGGGGCCGAGCCTCAACGCGTCGGGGCGAGGGGGGGGGCGCTAAAATTTGCCGCCTTTGCCTTGACGCAAGCGCGTTCTCTGCCTAGAATGCGCGCCTCTGTTCCCCGATAGCTCAGTCGGTAGAGCGCCGGACTGTTAATCCGTAGGTCCCTGGTTCGAGCCCAGGTCGGGGAGCCAAGTTTCAGAACTTGGTGTTTCTCCAAGGAACAGCAAGTTGCAGCGGGTGCTTCGTAGCGAAGCTGCAAAAAGAGTAATTCCTCGATAGCTCAGTCGGTAGAGCGCCGGACTGTTAATCCGTAGGTCCCTGGTTCGAGCCCAGGTCGGGGAGCCAGCATCACCAAGCAAAAAAGCCAATCCTCCGGGGTTGGCTTTTTTATTGGCTGATCCCCGGGGAGGCAAAACTGAGGGCCCCTGCTCGTCGAGCAACCGGATCGCGCACAGGCCGCGCTGCTGCGCGTATGGCTCAATCGACATCTACTGCCGGCCTTTGCCGGCCGAATCCTTGCTGTCGATACCGCAGTCGCGCGTCGCTGCGCGAAGCTGCACGTTCCTGATGTGCGTGCAGAGCACGATGCCCTCATCGCGGCAACCGCGTCCGCTCATGGCCTGACGGTGGCCACGCGAAGCGTCGGTGACTTAGAGACGACGAACGCGGGCTTGTTGAACCCTTGGGCGTAACGGATCCGGTTGAAACGGGGTCGGTTAACCTTCGATCTCGACTTGCTCGCCTCGGCGCCCCGCGCGCTCACGAGTTCCCCGCGTCGTTCCCCGGATCCATGTCGCGCGCGGCACGCAGGTCGCGATACACCGCGGCGCGCATGATCAGCATCGACACCACCGGCGCGGTCATCAGCACGAAGACGCTGATCAGCAGCTCGTGGATCACCAGGCGCGACTGCGCCACCGTGAAGTACAGCATCGACGCGACCAGGATGCAGCCGGCGCCGAGCGCGATCGTGATCGCGGGGCCGTGGATGCGCTGGTAGAAGCTCTGCAGGCGCGCCAGGCCGATCGTGCCGACCAGGGTGATCAGCCCGCCGAGCACCAGCAGCAAGGCCACCGGGATCGCCGCCCACCACGGCAGGGATTCGGCGCCGCTCATTCGATCACCTCCCCGCGCATCAGGAACTTGGCGAGCGCGATCGTGGAAACGAAGCCGAGCAGCGCGATGATCAGCGCCGCCTCGAAGTAGATCTGGCTGCCGTGGCGGATGCCCAGCAACAGCGCCAGCACCATCACGCACATCCACAGCGTGTCGAGCGCCAGCACGCGGTCCTGCGCCGAGGGCCCGACCATCAGCCGCAGCGTGCACAGCAGCATGGCCAGCACCACGCAGGCCAGCGCGAAAAAGCTCGCTGCCGAGAGCAGCGTCGCGGTCGTCATGTCCGGCTTCCTCCGGGTTCGGGCGTCTCGAACACCTCGATGATCGGCTGTTCGTAACGCGTCTTGATGGTATGCACCCACCACGCCTCGTCGTGCAGGTCGAAGACGTGCAGCAGCAGCTCGTGGCGCTCGGGCAGGATCTCCACCCACACCGTGCCCGGCGTCGAGTTGATCAGGCAGGACAGCAGGGCCAGGCCGTGCGGGCTCTTCAGCTCGAGCGGCACGCGGATGAACTGCGAGTTCACGTCCGCCGAGCGCCGCAGCAGGATGATCTGGGTGACGTTGAAGCAGGAGCGGACGATCTCGACCGCCGCCATCCACAACAGCCGGAAAAGCGCCAGCGGGCGCCGGATGCGGGCGTGGCCGTGCGGCTGCAGCGGCCGCGACAGCAGCGGCGCGAGCACGCCGAGCACGCCGCCGAGCAGCCAGTGGGCGGGCTCCAGCGTCTGGTTGAGCATCAGCCACATCAGCAGCAGGCTCGCCGACAGCAGCGGCGAAGGCAGCCAGCGTCTCATCGCGCCCCCTCCTCCGCGCCCGGCGCGCGCAGCACCGGGGGCTCGCCGAGCACACGCGCGGCGTAGTCGCCGCTGCGCAGCAGGCCCGCGGTGGTGCGCCCGAGGTAGTCGAACACCGTGCCCGCCTGCACCGTCAGCAGCACGCACAGCAGCACCAGCGCGCCCACCGGCGCAGCCTCGGAGAACTGCAGCCGCGGCGGCGTCACCGCGCCCGCGGCCCAGAAGGTGCGCACGCCCAGGCGCATCAGCGCGATGATTGCGGCCAGCCCGGCGAGGATCATCAGCCCGATCAGCATCCAGGTGGTCGCCGGCACCGCCTCGGGTGCGGCCGCGAGCAGGGCGTGGAAGAGGCTGAACTTGGCGACGAAGCCCGACAGCGGCGGCATGCCGGCGATCACCAGCGCGCACGCGGCGAAGCTCAGGCCGAGGAAGGCGAGCGTGCCGGGGATGCCGACGCCCACCGGGTCCTCCGGCTTGTCCTCGATCGCGAAGGCCTCCATGGTGATCGCGATCAGCGCGGCGCCCGGCGGGCGGATGCGCTCGGTGAGCTCGATCAGCAGCATGAAGGCCGCCATCGCCAGCGTGGAGCCGAGCAGGTAGTAGAGGCCCGAGGCCAGCACCGCGCCGCCCGCCTGCCCGACCACTGCCAGCAGCGTCCCCGAGGACACGATCGCGCCGTAGCCCGCCATGCGCCCGCCGTCCTGGCTGGCGAGCATGCCGATGGCGCCGAACAGCAGGGTCGCCATGCCGCCCAGGGTCAGCGCGGTGAAGCCGAAGCCCTCCGCGGCGCCCGCGCCCTCGCCGAACACCGCCAGCCACACCCGCAGCACCGCATACACGCCCACCTTGGTCATCAGCACCAGCATCGCCCCCACCGGCGCCGAGGCCGAGGCGTAGGTCGTGGGCAGCCAGAAGCCGAGCGGCCACATCGCGCCCTTGGTCAGGAAGGCGAGCGCCAGCACCGTCGCGCCGATCTGCAGCAGCCAGGCGTCCTGCGCGCCGAGCAGGGCCACCCGCGCGCCGAGGTCGGCGATGTTGAGCGTGCCGGAGGCGGCATAGATCAGCGACACCCCGATCAGGAACAGCAGCGAGGCCACCAGGTTCACCGCGATGTACTGCATGCCGGCCTGGATGCGGCGCAGGTTGTAGCCGTGCAGCACGAGGCCGTAGGACGCGGCCAGCATGACCTCGAAGAACACGAAGAGGTTGAACAGGTCGTTGGTCAGGAAGGCGCCGTTGAGCCCCATCAGCAGGAACTGGAAGAGCGGGTGGAAGCCCACCCCGACGCGGTCCCAGCGCCGCGCCGAGAACACCAGCACGGCGAGCGCGATGGTCGCGGCGAGCACCAGCATCAGCGCGGAGAGGCGGTCGGCGACCAGGGCGATGCCGAAGGGCGCCGCCCAGTTGGCGGCCAGATACACGCCGATACCGCCCGGCCAATGCCCGCTGTCGGCCAGCACCAGCAGCGCGACCGCGACCGCCCACAGCAGCACCCCGCTGGAGAGGCCGAGGGCGAACTTGAGGCCGTGGCGCGCCTGGTTGATCGGGATCATCAACGCGCCCACGACCAGCGGCAGCAGCACGGGCACGATGATCAGGTGGTTCAGCCAAGGCAGCGAAGTCATTCGCGCGGCTCCTCACCGTCGACGTGGTCGCTGCCCGACAGCCCGCGCGCGCCGATCATGATCACCAGGTAGAGCGCGGTGGTGGCGAAGCCGATCACGATCGCGGTCAGCACCAGCCCCTGCGGCAGCGGGTCGGCGAACTGCGCCGGATCGATGGCGGGCGTGGGCGTGATCGGCGGCTTGTCCACCCACAGCCGGCCCATCGCGAAGATGAACAGGTTGACCGCGTAGGACATCAGCAGCAGCCCGGTGATGAGCTGGAAGGTACGCGGGCGCAGGATCAGCCAGACGCCTGCGCCGAACACCACCCCGACGGAAATGGCCAGCACGAGCTCCATCAGAGCCTCCTCCCCTCGGCGCCGCCCTGCCCGTCCGCCGGCGCGTCCTCGCCTGGGTGGCGGTGTGCGCGCAGCGACTGGTGCGCGAGCGCGACCAGCATCAGCATCGTCGTCCCCACCACGACCGCGAACACCCCGAGGTCGAAGACGAAGGCGCTCGGCAGGTGCAGCTCGCCCACCAGCGGCCAATGAACGTGGGCGGTGTGGGTGGTGAGGAAGGGGTGCTCGAACCACCACGCCCCCAGGCCGGTGACGCAGGCCAGCAGCAGGCCGAAGCCCAGCCAGCGGTGCGGGCGCAGGCTCAGGTGGCTCTCCACCCACACCGTGCCGGCCAGCATGTACTGCACCAGGATCGCCACCGCGAAGATCAGCCCGGCGACGAAGCCCCCGCCCGGCAGGTTGTGCCCGCGCATGAAGAAATACACCGCGATCACCCCCATGAAGGGCAGCAGCAGGCGCAGGTAGATGCCCGGCACCAGCAGGTAGCCGCGATCGGCCTGCTCGGCGGGGTTCTGCCGGCTCGCGGGGTCGCCCTCGAAGCGCTGCTGCGGCGGGATGCCGGCGCTCTCGGGCGCAGGGCGGAAGCGGCGCAGCAGGGCATACACCGTGAGCGCGACGATGGCGAGTACGGTGATCTCGCCCAGGGTGTCGAAGTTGCGGAAGTCCACCAGCAGCACGTTCACCACGTTGCTGCCCCCGCCGCCGCTCAGGGCGTTGAGCAGGAAGAAGTCGGCGATCGTGTCCGAGGCCGGGTGCACCAGCACCGCATACGTCAGCGCCGCCAGCGCGAGGCCGCCACCGACTGCGAGCGCGAGGTCGCGTCCGCGCCGCGTCCACACGCGCCAGGCCGGTTGCGTCGAGCCGGTGATCGACTCGATCCGTGGCGGCAGCCAGCGCAGGCCGAGCAGGATCAGCACCGTGGTCACCGTCTCCACCATCAGCTGGGTCAGCGCCAGGTCGGGTGCCGACAGCCACAGGAAGGTCGCCGCGGTGACGATGCCGGTGCCACCGACGAGCGCGAGCGCGGCGAGGCGGTGGTACTTCGCCATCCACGCCCCGGCCAGCGCGCAGCCGGCACCGATCAGCCACATGCCGGCGAAGAGCGGGTCGAAGCCCTGCAGCGGGATCGCCGTCCACGCCGGCGGCACGCCCGCGAGCAGGGGCGGGACGAGCAGCAGCGCCACCATCATGAGCATCAGCTGCGGCTGCAGCCGGCGCGTGCCGACGCGGCGCAGCAGCCACTCCGCGCCGCGGGTGAGCTGCAGCATCGTGGTCTCGTAGGCCTGCGCGCCGTTCAGGCGGTGGATCAGCGGCACGCGCTCGCGCTGCGCCAGGTCGAAGTGGCGGCGCAGCACCACGTAGAGCGCCACGCCGCCCACAAGCGCGCACACGCTCATCAGCAGCGGCAGGTTGAGGCCGTGCCACACCGCCAGGTCGTAGACCGGCGCCGCCTCGCCCAGGGTGGCGACCACCGCGAGGTGGAGCAGCGGCTCGATGCTCACCCCGGGCGCAACCCCCACCACCAGGCAGGCGAGCACCAGCAGCTCGACCGGGAAGCGCATCCAGCGCGGCGGCTCGTGCGGGTCGCGCGGCAGGCCCTGCGCGGGCGCGCCGAAGAACACCGAGATGAAGCGCAGCGAGTAGGCCACGCTGAACATGCCCATCGCCACCGCGGCGTACGACATCCACCAGTTGAGGTCACCGCCGACCTGCAGCGTCTCGGCGAAGAACATCTCCTTGGACAGGAAGCCGTTCAGCAGCGGCACCCCCGCCATCGCCGCGCTGGCGACGATGGCCAGCGTGGCGGTGATCGGCAGCTTGTGGCGCAGGCCGCGCAGCACGCGCAGGTCGCGGGTGCCGGTCTCGTGGTCGATGATGCCCGCGGCCATGAACAGCGAGGCCTTGAAGGTAGCGTGGTTGAGGATGTGGAAGATCGCCGCGACGATCGCCAGCGGCGTGCCGATGCCGATCAGCACGGTGATGAGGCCGAGGTGGCTGATCGTCGAGTAGGCCAGCAGGCCCTTGAGGTCGTGCTGGAAGATGGCCACGAAGGCGCCGATCAGCAGGGTGCACACCCCCGCGCCGCCGATGATCCAGGTCCACTCCGGCGTCCCCGCGAGCGCCGGCCACAGGCGCACCAGCAGGAACACCCCCGCCTTCACCATGGTGGCCGAGTGCAGGTAGGACGACACCGGCGTAGGCGCCGCCATCGCGTGCGGCAGCCAGAAGTGGAAGGGAAACTGCGCGCTCTTGGTGAGCGCGCCGAGCGCGATCAGCACCAGCGCGGGCAGGTAGAGCTCGTGGCCGCGGATGAGGTCTCCGGCGGCGAGCACCACGTCGAGGTCATAGCTGCCGACGATGTGCCCGAGCACCAGCACCCCGGCCATCAGGCACAGGCCGCCGGTGGCGGTCACCGTGAACGCCATGCGCGCGCCGCGGCGGGCGTCGGCGCGGTGGTGCCAGTAGCCGATGAGCAGGAAGGAGGTGAGGCTGGTGAGTTCCCAGAACACCACCAGCTGCACCAGGTTGCCCGACAGCACCACGCCCAGCATCGAGCCCATGAAGGCAAGCAGGAAGGCGAAGAAGCGCGGCACCGGGTCTTCGGGCGACATGTAGTAGCGCGCGTACAGCACCACCAGCAGCCCGATCGCCAGCACCAGCACGGTGAACACCCAGGCCAGGCCGTCGACCCGCAGCACGAAGTCCAGGCCCTTCGCCGGAAGCCAGGCGAACTCCGCACGCACGACCTCGCCTGCGGCGACCTGCGGGAACAGCGCCGCCGCGATCGCCAGCCCGCCCACCGCCACCCCGATCGCCAGCCAGGACTCGCGGTTGCGCGCGTCCTGCGGCATGAGCGCGGCGAGCACGCTGCCGAGGAAGGGGAGCAGGACGAGCGAGGCGAGCAACATCGATGGCGGATCGGGGCGGAAAGGCTTTCAGGGACGGGGTGGGCGGCCGGGAAGACGTACGGCGGCACGGCGACACCCTGCCGAGGTTACCACAGCAAATTTGGTGCCAGTCACCCGCCGCCGCCCTGCTCCCCGCGCACCAGCCGGTCGACATCGAAGCCGCGCGCCGCGAGGCGCTCGAGCAGTTCGGAGTAGGCACGCGCATCGACCGTCGGCGTGCGCGACAGGATCCACAGGTACTCGCGGCTCGGCTCGCCGACCGCCACCAGGCGATAGTCGGGGTCGAGGTCGAGCACCCAGTAGTCGCCCCACACCATGGGCAGAAAAGACAGCCACGCTGGGGCGAAGCGCACCTCCAGCCGCGGCGAGTCCGCCGCACCGAGCTGCCGCGCAAGGCCCACCGCCTCCGCGACCTTGCCGTCGGCCTCGCGGCAGCGGTTCACCACGCGCACCTCGCCGCTCTCGAGCAGGCTGTAGTCGGCGCGCGAATCCCCCGTGCACTTCTTCTGGAACCAGTTCGGATAGCGCGCGATCTCGTACCAGGTGCCCATGTAGCGCGGCACATCGAGCGCGGCGATCGGCTCCACGGGCGCGGGCGAGGCGTCGGCCGCGGCTGCGGGGCCGACCTGCGCAAAGAGCGCCGCCAGGAGACAGGCGGCCAGCGTGATGGGGCGGTATTTCATCGGAGATCCTGCGCGTGAATAGGGCTGATACGACTTTCCGTGGGGCGTGAAGTTTCGCTTGCCCTGCACCGCCGCTGCACCGGAACAGGCGGGCCATGCTGGCGAGGAAGTTCGCAAGGGCTCAGGATAACGCGCCAAGGCGATCGCCCGCGGCATCATCCCCAAGGGTCCGCACGGCCTCGTACCAACGCCAGCCCCACGTCGGCCCCCGGGAGCCCCCATGAACCTGCGCCTCGCCCTGCTGATCCTCGTCCTCGCCGCCCTCCTCGCCTCGGGCATCGCCCCCTACGACCGCGACGTGTGGTGGGCCGAGGTGGCCCCGGTGCTGATCGCGCTGCCCATCCTGCTCGCGAGCGCGCGGCGCTTCCCGCTCACCCCGCTCACGTATGGCCTGATCGCGTTCTTCTCGCTGATCCTGATCCTCGGCGGCGCCTACACCTACGCACGGGTGCCGGTCGGCTTCGTGGTGCAGGACTGGTTCGAGCTCGCGCGCAACCCTTACGACCGCTTCGGCCACTTCTTCCAGGGCGTCACCCCGGCCATCCTCGGTCGTGAGCTGTTGCTGCGCACCTCGCCGCTGCGCCCGGGAAAATGGCTGTTCGCCCTACTCACCCTGAGCTGCACCGGCATCAGCGCGCTTTACGAGCTGGTCGAATGGGCCTCCGCGGTGCTCTGGGGAGGCGGCGCGGTGGAGTTCCTCGGCACCCAGGGCGACCCGTGGGACGCACAGGCCGACATGCTGATGGCGCTGCTCGGGGCGATAATCGCGCAGCTTGCCCTGGGACGACTGCACGACCGCCAGCTCGAACGACTGGCCGCGCAGCCCTCCACCTGAACGGACGCATCCGGCCGATCTTCATATCGGCCGTCCGTCTCGGCGACTCGCGTCGCCAAGCCCCGCCGGGCCCGCGCGCCCGGCTCATCAAGCCCCGGCGGCATCCCGCACCGGGGCGGCTCAGCTATCGGGAGACTCCATGACCCAGCCATCCTCCAATCCACGCCGGCGCTTCCTCGCCGCGGCCGGCGGGCTCGCCACCGCAGCGGTCGCCGGCCACGCCCTGGCGCAATCCGCGCCGCCCGCCGCCA
>NZ_AMXF01000011.1 GCF_000310225.1 Thauera phenylacetica B4P | reverse complement strand
GGTCGCGGTACCAGGTGCCGCAGGGTGCGTCCGAGGTGAGGATGCGGTTGTCGATGACGAGGCCGGCGAGCGGCGGCTCGGCGGCCAGGGTGACCGGCGCGTTGGCCGCCGAGCCCGGATGCAGGCCGAGCAGCAAGGTGTTGTAGTGCAGCAAAAGGCCGTGCGGCCCGCTGTTGTAAGGGCGCAGGCCGCGGCCGTCGAAGGCGTCGGGGTCGTGCGGCGGCAGGCGCAGCGCGGAGGCGTCGAGCACGATGTCCCCGGCCACGCGCTCGACGCCGAGCGCGCGCAGGCGGCGCAGCATCTTCCACAGGCGATCGTAGCCGAGCACGGGATCGGCGCCGCCGACGAGGTAGAGGTTGCCCTCGAGCACCCCCACGCGGAGCGGGCCGTCGCCGGCGATGCGGGTCGTCCAGGTGTGGGCGGGGCCGAGGCGTTCGAGTGCGGCGAAGGCGGTGACGAGCTTCATCACCGAGGCCGGGTTCATCGCCGCGGTGGCGTTGATCGCGAGCGTCGGCGCGGGGCGGTCCACCGGCTGGCTCCAGGCCGCCACCGTCTCCACCGGGATGCGCGCGTTGTCGAGCGCCAGGCGCACTCCCGGCGGCAGGGCGTTGCTGTCGGCATGGGCGGGCGCGACCAGCAGCAGGCCGGTGATGAAGATCACGCAGAGGGAAAGATTCTTCATGAGCATGTCAGGGATCCTGATCGAGCGCCTGTCGGCGAGGCGCTAGAATGCGCGCTTCGCCGGCGCAGCCGCGCGGCGGATTCTATACGGAGCGGTACACCCGCGGCGCAGCGACAGTCGCGCGGCGGGCAACGACGGAAAGATGAGCGGATTCGGACACTACTCGCGCACCGCGGACGAGCTGGAGCGCGAGATCCTCAAGCGCGGGATCGCGATCGGCATCGACTGGGACGACCCGACGCGCATGCGCGACCTTGCGCGTCGGGCACTGAGCTGCACGCCCACCTGCATGATGAAGCTGCTGCGCAGCCCGCAGCGCCAGGACAAGCTCACCGGCGAGCTCTTCGCCCTCTCCGAGCTGATGCTGCAGAACATGCGCCAGAGCGCCGAGATCGGCTTCGAGACCCACGGCGGCCCGGCCTGGAAGGCCTTCGGACGCGCGCTCAACGAGGAGTTCGACGCGGGCGTGCGGCCGCCGCAGCCACAGGCGAGCGCCTGAGGCCGGCTCCGCACGCGGGGCGGATTCGCAAGGTCCGGCAGAGGGCCGATCGCGGGGGGCTGCGCCAGTAGGCTCGACCCACCGCCCCGACCCACGGGCTAATTCTGCGGGCTAATCCCGCCGCCTCGGCCCGCCAGGCGCCCGCCGCCCTGGTCTTCGTTCACTCCGCCACGCGCTCGCGCGCGAACAGCTCTTCCACCGTCTCGCGTTCGCGCACCACGTGCGCGTTCGCGCCGTCGACCAGGATCTCGGCGGCGCGCGGGCGGGTGTTGTAGTTCGAGGCCATCGTCATGCCGTATGCGCCCGCCGACAGGATCGCCAGCAGGTCGCCCTCGGCCACCGCGAGGCTGCGCTCGCGGGCGAGGAAGTCGCCGCTCTCGCAGATCGGCCCGACCACGTCGTAGGTGGTGGGGGCGAGCGCGCGCGGGGCGACCTCGACCACGTCGTGCCAGGCGTCGTAGAGCGCCGGACGGGCGAGGTCGTTCATGGCCGCGTCGACGATCGCGAAGTTCTTGGTCTCGCCCGGCTTGAGGTACTCGATGCGGGTGAGCAGCAGGCCGGCGTTGCCGACCAGGGAGCGGCCGGGCTCGAAGCAGAGCTCTTCCTCGCGCCCGGCGAAGACCTCCAGCAGCGGCGCGAGGTAGTCCGCGACCGGCGGCGGGGCCTCGTCGCGGTAGCGGATGCCCAGCCCGCCGCCGAGGTCGATGTGCTCGAGCGCGATGCCGTCGGCGGCGAGGCCCTCGACGAGGTCGCGCAGCTTCTGTGCGGCTTCGGCGATCGGCGCACGGTCGAGCAGCTGCGAGCCGATGTGGCAGGCGACGCCGGTGATGCGCAGGTTGGGCAGCGCCGCGGCGCGGCGATAGAGCGCCGGCGCGTCGGCGAAGGCGACGCCGAACTTGTTGCCCTTGAGGCCGGTGGAGATGTAGGGGTGGGTCTTCGGGTCGACGTCCGGATTGACGCGCAGCGACACCGGCGCGCGCACGCCGAGCTCGCCCGCCACGGCGTTCAGGTGCTCCAGTTCGGCGGCCGACTCGACGTTGAAGCAGCGGATGCCCGCCTGCAGCGCCTGGCGCATCTCGGCGCGCGTCTTGCCGACGCCGGAGAACACGACCTTGTCGGCACGCCCGCCGGCGGCCAGCACGCGCGCCAGCTCGCCGCCCGAGACGATGTCGAAGCCCGCGCCCAGGCGCGCGAACACCGACAGGATGCCGAGGTTGGAGTTGGCCTTGACCGCGTAGCACACCAGCGCCCGGCGCCCGGCGAGCGCGTCCTTCCAGGCCGCGAAGGCGGCTTCGAGCGCGGCGCGCGAGTATACATAGGTGGGCGTGCCGAAGCGCGCGGCGATCTCGGCGAGCGGCAGCTCCTCGAGCCAGAGCGCGCCGTCGCGTGCGGACAGGGTGGGAGCGGGCCAGCGGGAGGCGGGGGCGTTCATTCGAGGGGCGATTCCTTGATCAGGTCCTTCGGCACGACGGGTTTGCTATGATCGGCGCCCGCCGGAGGCGCCGCGGTGGCGCCGGGTGCCGGCAGGTAGAGCGGACCCTTGATGCCGCAGGCCGACAGCAGCGCGCAGGCAAGCGCGATCGCGGGGAGTTGGACTCGCTTCGGGACTCGCATCGTGGCTCGCATCGCCGTTCTTCGCAAAAAACCGGAATGCTAACAGAAGGAATCAGCATGGAAGAGTCTGCGTTCAATGCGCTCGCCGAGGCCGAGCTGGCGCGCATCGAGACCGCCCTGGAGGACTGCGGCGCCGAGCTCGACGTCGAGCCGAAGCCGGGCGGCATCCTCGAGATCGAGTTCGACAACGGCAGCAAGATGATCATCAACCGCCACACCGCGGCACGCGAGATCTGGGTGGCGGCGAAGTCGGGCGGCTTCCACTTCCGTCCGCAGGAGGGGAGTTGGGTCAACACGCGCGATGGCCGCGAGCTGTGGGCGATGCTCGGCGCGCTGGTGGGCGAGCAGTCGGGCGAGGCGGTGAGGCTGGTACGGCGCGATTGAGGGCGGCGGGTCTGGCCAGCCGCTTTCGCGCCTGCCGGCGCTCCTGCAAAGCCACCGCGCGTCCCGCCCCCTGTAGGAGCTGCGGCAGCTGCGAACACGGCGACTCCACAATCGACGCGTGCGCCGAATTCCACCCCCGCCTTCGCGCCTGCCGGCGCTCCTGCAAAGCCACCGCGCGTCCCGCCCCCTGTAGGAGCTGCGGCAGCTGCGAACACGGCGACTCCACAATCGACGCCTGCGCCGAATTCCACCGCCGCCTTCGCACCTGCCGGCGCTCCTGCAGGGGGCTGGCGTGTCTTCGGGTGCCTGCAGGAGCGACGGAAGCCGCGAAGCTTCCGTTACGGCCGGATCGGCGTGGGGCGGCGTTCTTCGACCGGGGCGGGGGCCTGCGCGCGCGCCGGGCTGGGGGGCGGCAGGATCAGCGGGGCGGGGCCGGGCGGGATCGCCTCGGCTTCGGCCTCCATCGCCGGTGCGCCGTCGTTGGCGAACATCTCGCGCAGCCAGTCCGGAACCGGCGGCGGCGCCGGCGGGGCGTACTCGGCGTACTGCCAGTCCTGGCGGGTGCCGAGGCCGTTCTGCACCTGGCGCAGGCCGTCGGGACGAGGCAGCTCCACCTGCGGCACACCTTCGAGCGCGGACGCCATGTAGTTGATCCAGATCGGCAGCGCCGCGGCGCCGCCGGTCTCGCCCTTGCCGAGGTTGCGCGGCTGGCTGTGGCCGACCCAGCTCACCGCGACGAGGTCGGGGTGGTAGCCGCAGAACCAGGCGTCCACATAGTCGTTGGTGGTGCCCGTCTTTCCGGCGAGATCCTCGCGCTTGAGGCTGCGCGCGCGCGTGGCGGTGCCGCGCTGCACCACGTCGCGCATCATCGAATCCATCAGCCAGGCGTTGCGCGCGTCGATCACCCGCGGCGCGCTCTGGCCCGCGACCGGCGGGTCGGTGCGCGCGATCAGGCGCCCGCTGCCGTCGTACATCTCCTTGATGACGAAGGGCTCGACGCGGTAGCCGCCGTTGGCGAACACCGCATAGCCGGCCGCCATCTGCCACGGCGTGGCGGCGCCCGCGCCGAGCGCCATGGTGAGGTAGGGCGGGTTCTGCGCGGGATCGAAGCCGAAGCGGCCGAGGTAGTCACGCGCGTACTCGGGGGTGATCTTCTCCAGCAGGCGGATCGAGACCATGTTCTTCGAGCGCGCCAGGCCGTCGCGCAGCGTCATCGGGCCGGAATAGCGCCCGTCGTAGTTCTTCGGCTCCCAGGCCTTGCTGCCGGTGACGCCGGCCGGGTAGTAGAGCGGGTTGTCCTCGAGCACGCTGCCCGGGCCGAACTCACGGTCGAGCGCGGCCGAGAAGATGAAGGGCTTGAAGCTCGATCCCGGCTGGCGCACCGCCTGGGTCACGTGGTTGAACTTGTTGCGGTTGAAGTCGAAGCCGCCGATCAGCGCGCGCACCGCGCCGCTGTGCGAGTCGATCGCCACCAGCGCGGCCTGCACGTCGGGGAGCTGAGTGAGTTCCCAACTGTCCTTGCCGGCGTTGCGCACGCGCACGATCGCGCCGCGGCGCACGCGGCGCGCCTGCGGCGCCTTTTCCGACAACATCGGCGCGACGAAGGACAGGCCCTTGCCGGTGATGCGGATCTCCTGGCCGCGACGATAGACGAGCACTTCCTTCGGCCCGGCCTTGAGCACCAGCGCCGCGAGCAGGTCGTCGTGGTCGCTGGAGTCGCCGAGTGCCTCGTCCAGCTGCTCGTCGGCGACCCGGCCCGAAGGGAGGTCGACGAAGGCTTCCGGGCCGCGGTAGCCATGGCGGCGGTCGTAGTCGAACACGCCGCGGCGCAGCGCGGCATAGGCGGCCTCCTGGTCCTTGCGGGTGACCGTGGTGACGATGCGCAGCCCGAGCTCGTAGGCCTGCTCGCCGAACTGCTCCACCGCGATCTGGCGCGCCATCTCGGCGACGTAGTCGCCGGGCACGACGATGTCCGGCACCCGGCGGGCGGCGGCGATGTCGCGCTGGCTCTGCTTCGGCGTGGCGAAGACGAGCGCTTCTTCGTATTGCTGCGGGGCGATGAAGCCCGCCTCGAGCATGCGGCGCAGCACGTATTGCTGGCGCACGGCGGCGCGCGCCGGGTTCACGATCGGATTGAAGGCGGAGGGCGCCTTGGGCAGGCCGGCGAGCATCGCCGCCTCGGGCAGGCTGAGCTCGTCGAGCGTCTTGCCATAGTAGGCACGCGCTGCGGCGGCGAAGCCGTAGGCGCGCTGGCCGAGGAAGATCTGGTTGATGTAGAGCTCGAGGATCTGGTCCTTGGACAGGTTCTGCTCGATCTTGAGGGCGAGCAGGATCTCGTAGAGCTTGCGGTTGTAGGTCTTTTCGCGCGAGAGGAAGAAGTTGCGCGCGACCTGCATGGTGATCGTCGAGGCCCCCTGGCCGCGTCCGCCGGACGACAGGTTGGCGAGCGCCGCGCGCGCCAGGCCGACGGGGTCGATGCCGCGATGCTCGTAGAAGCGCTCGTCCTCCGCAGCGAGGATGGCGTGCTTGAGGTGGGAAGGAACCTCGGCAATGCGAACCACGTCACGGCGCTCCTCGCCGAACTCGCCGATGAGGTGCCCATCGGCCGTATATACTCGGAGCGGAACGCGCGGACGGTAGTCGGTGAGCGTGTCGAGCGCAGGCAGCTTGGGCCAGGCGAAGAAGGCCATCGCCGCGAGCGTGGCGATGCCGAGAACGGCCAGCGCGAACAGCGCTGCAATCGGATACAGGACCCAGCGCATGGGCAATCCAGGATGGTTTCGAGCGGAGCGGCATTATACGGGATGCGCCCGCCCGGCTCTCGTGCCCGACCGTAAGTGCATGTCAACCGTGACGGGGTTTGCTTTACACCCCAATGGCTTGTTGCTAGCATGCTAGAGCCTTGTTGAAAAACAGCGCGTAACATAAAGAAATTCAAGGGTTTTCTTTGTGATCGACCTCCCCTTTTTAAGGCCCTCGGCGCGCCAGCTCGTCGGGCTCGATATCTCGTCTTCATCCGTGAAGCTCGTCGAGCTATCGGGCGGGGAAAAGGACGCTTACAAAGTGGAGCGCTATGCGGTCGAGACCTTGCCGCGCGACGCGGTGGTCGACGGCAACATCGCCAACCTCGATGCGGTGAGCGAAGCCGTGCGGCGCGCATTGCGTCGCTTCGGCACCAGCGTGCGCAACGTGGCGCTGGCGCTGCCGTCCTCGTCGGTCATCACCAAGAAGATCATCCTCCCCGATGGCCTGCGCGAGACCGAGATGGAATTCGCGGTCGAGGCCGAGGCCAACCAATACATTCCCTTCGCGCTCGAGGAGGTCAACCTCGATTTTCAGCGTATCGGTCCCGCGCCCGGCAGCCCGGGTGACGTCGAGGTGCTGATCGCTGCCTCGCGCAAGGACAAGGTCGAGGACCGCGTAGCGGTGGCCGAAGCGGCCGGGCTCAAGGCGGTGATCGTCGATGTCGAGTCGCTGGCCACCGAATCCGCGCTTGAGCTCGTCTGCCGCCAGTTGCCGCGTGGCGGTGCCGATCAGGTGATCGCGCTGGTCGATATCGGCGCCTCGGTCATGAACGTGACCATGTTCCGCAACGGCCACTCCATCTATTCGCGCGAGCAGGCCTTCGGTGGCAGCCAGCTCACCCAGGACATCGCGCGCCAGTACGGCATGAGCTTCGAGGAGGCGGAGTCGGCCAAGCGCGCGGGCTCGCTGCCGGACAGCTATCCGCGCGACCTCATGCGCCCCTTCATGGACAGCCTCGCGCTCGAGGTCTCGCGTGCACTGCAGTTCTTCTTCACTTCGACACCGTTCAACCAGGTGGACCACGTCGTGCTCGCCGGTGGCTGTGCGGTGCTGCCCGGGCTCGGCGATGTGGTCGCGGCGCGTACCCAGGTCGACACGCTCATCGCCAATCCCTTCGCCGGCATGACCCTGAGCAGCAAGGTGCGGCCGAAGGCGCTGCTCGCCGATGCGCCCGCGCTGATGGTCGCCTGCGGCCTGGCGCTGCGGAGGTCCGACGCATGACCCGCATCAACCTGCTTCCGCATCGGATCGCCAAGCGCCGCCAGCGCCGCCAGCAGTTCTACGCGCTCGCCGCAGGCATGGTGCTGCTGGGCGCGCTGATCGGCTTCGGCGTGCACATGATCTACGCCGGCTACATCGAGCACCAGGAGGCGCGCAACGCCTTCCTCAAGGAGGAGATCGTCCGCATCGACCGCGACATCGCCGAGATCCGCCGCCTGCGCGAGCAGATCGACGCGATGCTGGCGCGCAAGCAGGTCATCGAGTCGCTGCAGGGGACGCGCGCGGAGACCGTGCATCTGTTCAACGAACTGGCCCAGCGCCTGCCCGATGGGGTCTACCTCAAGTCGACCAAGCAGACCGGGCGCCAGGTCAGGGTGGTCGGGCTGGCGCAGTCGAACGCCCGGGTGTCGCATTTCATGCGCAACGTCGAGGCCTCGGCCTTCCTTGAGCAGCCGAGGCTGATCGAGGCCAAGGCGGTCATGCAGGACAACCGCCGCTTGAGCGAATTTACCCTCGACATCGCCATCCGGCCGCCGGTCGAAGCCGAGCCCGAGGCGGGCGCAAGCGCGCCGAAAGCGGGCGCGAAGGGAGCGCAGAAATGAGCTTCGATCTCGCCGCATTGCGCGAAGGTATCGATTTCCGCCGCTTGGCGGAAGACTTCAAGGGGCTCGATCCGCAGGACCCGGGCATGTGGCCGACCGCGCCCCGCATCGTGGTCGCGGTCCTGTTGCTGGTGCTCACGGTGGCCGGATTCTGGTGGTTCGACTGGCAGGATCAGGTCAAGACCCTGGCGGCGCGCGAGGCTGAAGAGGTGCAGTTGCGCGAGAGCTGGCATACCAAGAAGCGCCAGGCGGTGAATCTCGAGGAGCACCGTCGCCAGCTCGCAGAGATCGACCGGCAGTTCGGCGCCCTGCTCAAACAGCTGCCCAATCGCGCCGAGATGGACTCCCTGCTCTCCGACATCAACCAGGCCGGCCTGGGCCGCGGGCTCCAGTTCGAGCTGTTCAAGCCGGGGACCGACGTGATCAAGGAGTTCTACGCCGAGATGCCGATCGACGTGCGGGTGACCGGTATCTATCACGACCTCGGCGAGTTCGTCGCCGACCTCGCGAGCATGCCGCGGATGGTGACCCTCAACGATGTCGGCATCGAGGCGGACAAGGACGGGCGGCTCAAGTTGCAGGCCAAGGCGGTGACCTACCGCTACCTCGACGAGGAAGAGCTCGCCCAGCAGCGCAAGGCGGCGCAGGCGGCCCAAGCCGCGAAGCAGGGGAAGAAATGATGAACAGGGCCGCGTTGATCGGCGCCTGTGTGCTGCTCGCCGGATGCACGGGGGGCAGCCAGGACGACCTGAAGGCCTGGATGGACGGGCAGGCGAAGACCATGCGGGGGGCGGTACGACCACTGCCCGAGCTGCGCCAGGTGTCGGTGGTGGCCTATGCCGGCACGCAGGGCGACGACCCCTTCCGTATCGGACGCATGGAGCCTGAGCGGCGTGCCTCGGGCAGTGCGCTGCGCCCCGACCTCGAGCGCCGGCGCGAGCCGCTTGAGGCCTTTCCGCTCGAATCCCTGCACATGGTGGGCGTGCTGATGCAGGGAAACAACACCCACGCGCTGGTCAAGGCGGGGACCGTGCTGCATCAGGTGAAGGTCGGGAACTACATGGGACAGAATTTCGGCGTGATCACGCAAGTCACCGAGAACGAGATCAAGCTGCGTGAACTGGTCGAGGATGTCTATGGCGACTGGGTGGAAAAAGTCAGCGACCTGAAATTGCAGGAGCGCGGAGAGGCCGGAAAATGAGACACCGCATCGGAGTGCTGCTGATCGCAGCCGCTTTCGCAGGCCTGGCGCCCGCGCCCGCCGTGCTGGCCCAGGACGCATCGCAGACGCAGAGCTTCAGCAACCAGATCGAGGGGCTGGAGGTCGCCGAGCAAGGCGGTGCGATCTACGTGCGCCTGACCCTGCGCGAACCGCTCGCCAGTCCGCCGGCGAGCTTCAGCGTCGCCAACCCGGCGCGCATCGCCTTCGACTTTCCGGGCACCGGGAATGCGCTCGGGCGCAACGTGCAGGCCATCGACCAGGGCGACCTGCGCAGCGCCAACATCGTGCAGGCGGGCGACCGCACCCGCCTGGTGCTCAACCTCACCCGCATGAGCCCCTACGAGGCGCGCGTGCAGGGTCGCGACCTGATCATCGCGCTCTCGCCGGCCGCATCGCGCGCGGCGCAGGGCTCGGTGGTGAGCGAAGCCGCCGCCAACTTCGCCGAGCCGCGCGCCGTAGCGGCGGCGACGGGCGGCCTGGCGGTGCGTGACATCAACTTCCGCCGCGGTACCGGCGGCGAAGGCCGCGTGGTGGTCGACCTGTCGACCCCGGATACCGGCATCGACATCCGCCAGCAGGGCGGGAACCTCGTCATCGACTTCCTGCACGCCGCGCTGCCCGAGCACCTGCGCCGCCGCTCCGACGTCACCGACTTCGCCACCCCGGTCACCTCGATGACCGCCCAGCAGGTGGGCGACCGCGTGCGCCTGACCGTGACGCCCAACGGCCTGTGGGAGCACAACGCCTACCAGAGCGACAACCGCTTCGTGCTCGAGGTGCGTCGCGTCGCCGAGGACCCGACCAAGCTCGGCGGCGGGCGCAGCGACTACAAGGGCGAGAAGCTCTCGCTCAACTTCCAGAACGTGGACGTGCGCTCGGTGCTGCAGGTCATCGCCGACTTCACCGACTTCAACATCATCACCTCCGACTCGGTGCAGGGAAACCTGACCCTGCGCCTGAAGGACGTGCCCTGGGACCAGGCGCTCGACATCATCCTGCAGGCCAAGGGCCTGGACATGCGCAAGAACGGCAACGTGATCTGGATCGCCCCGGGTGACGAGCTGGCCGCGCGCGAGAAGCTGCAGCTCGAGGCCAAGGCGCAGATCAACGACCTCGAGCCGCTGCAGACCGAGAGCTTCCAGATCAACTACCACAAGGCCAAGGAGATCTTCGATTTCCTCAAGGCCAAGGACCAGACCATGCTGTCCAAGCGCGGCAGCGTAGTGGTGGATGAGCGCAGCAACAAGGTCTTCGTGACCGATGTCGGTTCGCGGCTGCAGGCGCTGCGCCGACTGGTGCAGGAGATCGACGTGGCGCCCCGCCAGGTGCTGATCGAGGCGCGCATCGTCGAGGCGAGCAAGACCTTCGCTCGCGACCTCGGCGTGCGCCTGGGCGTGGGCGGGGCCTTCGGCCGCATCGTCGGCTACACCGAGGATGGCGCGCCGGTGCGTCGCAGCACGCTCGGTGGCGGCCTCGGCGCCACACGGACGATGGCGGGTCAGGTCGCCGGCGTCGACGACGCGAACCCGGCGGGTCTGAACCTCAACCTGCCGGCGGGCGCCTCAAATCCCGGCCTGTTGTCGATGGTGCTGTGGAACAACAGCGCAACGAGGTTTCTGAATCTTGAACTCAGTGCGCTGGACGCCGATGGGCGTGGGCGCCTTATATCCAGTCCTCGGGTGCTGACGGCCAACCAGGTGGAGGCGCTGATTGAGCAGGGAACGGAAATTCCATACGAAGAGGCGACCAGTTCCGGTGCAACCAGTGTGACGTTCAAGAAGGCGGTGCTGTCGCTGAAGGTCAAGCCACAGATCACTCCGGACGGCCGGCTCCAGTTGACGATAGAGGTCAACAAGGATTCGCGTGGCGAAGACACGCGGTCCGGGCCAGCAATCGACACGAAGAAAGTGAAGAGCGAAGTACTTATTGAAAACGGAGGAACCGTGGTGATTGGCGGTATCTACGAGGAGAACGAAACCAACAGCACTCAGCAAGTGCCGCTCCTTGGGGATATTCCTGTTCTGGGACATCTATTCAAGTCGAACTCCCGCGTCTCCGAGCGCCGCGAACTCCTCGTCTTCATCACCCCGCGCATCGTCTCCGACGCGCTCACGCTGCGCTGAGTCCGGCGCATCTGCTGATACAATCCGCGGGGCGGGCATCCGGCATGGATGCCCGCCCTTTTTCATCTGGATTTCCGGCGAGTCACGCGTGAGCTGTCTGATACTGATCGGCATGATGGGCGCCGGCAAGACCACGGTCGGCAAGGAACTGGCGCGCAGGCGCAGGATGCGCTTCGCCGATTGCGACCAGGCGATCGTGGCGCGCACCGGCGTCAGCATTCCGACCATCTTCGAGCTCGAGGGCGAGGCCGGCTTCCGCCGCCGCGAGACGCAGATGATCGACGCACTCACCCGCGAGCCCGACCTCGTGCTCGCCACCGGTGGCGGGGTCGTCACCACGCCGCTCAACCGCGAGCTGATGCGCGAGCGTGGCATCGTGATCTACCTCGACGTGCCTCCGCAGGTTCTGTTCGAGCGTACCCGCCACGACCGCAACCGCCCGCTGCTGCAGGTCGACAACCCGCGCCAGCGCATCGAGGAACTCCACCGCGCGCGCGACCCACTCTATCGCGAGACCGCCCACATCATCCTCGCCGGCGGGCGCGGCAACCCGGGCAACATGGTGCGCCAGATCGAGGAGGCGCTCGCGCGCTACAAGGCCGATACATGCAGACCCTGAACGTTGCGCTCGGCGAGCGCGCCTATCCCATCCACATCGGCCGCGGCCTGTTCGGGCGCGCCGACCTGATCCTGCCCCACCTCAAGACGCAGCGCGTCGCGATCGTCACCAACACGGTGGTCGGGCCACTCTACCTCGAGCGCCTGCGCGCCGGGCTGGAGGCCGCAGGCGTGCGCACCGTAGCGGTGGTGCTGCCCGACGGCGAGGCGCACAAGGACTGGGAGACGCTCAATCGTATCTTCGACATGCTGCTTGCCGAACGTTGCGAGCGCTCGACCACCCTGGTCGCGCTCGGCGGCGGGGTGGTGGGCGACATGGGCGGCTTCGCCGCGGCGTGCTACCAGCGCGGCATGCCCTTCATCCAGGTGCCGACCACGCTGCTGTCGCAGGTCGACTCCTCGGTGGGCGGCAAGACCGCGATCAACCACCCGCTCGGCAAGAACATGATCGGCGCCTTCTACCAGCCCAGGCTGGTGCTGGCCGACATCGACACGCTCGACACCCTGCCCGACCGCGAGCTCTCCGCCGGCCTGGCCGAGGTGATCAAGTACGGGCTGATCCGCGACCCCGAGTTCCTCGCCTGGCTGGAGGCGAACCTCGACCGCCTGGTGGCGCGCGACACCGACGCGCTGGCGTGGGCGATCGAGCGCTCCTGCCGCAACAAGGCCGAGGTGGTGGCGGCCGACGAGACCGAGCAGGGCGAGCGCGCGCTGCTGAACCTCGGCCACACCTTCGGTCACGCCATCGAAACCGGCCTCGGCTACGGTGAATGGCTGCACGGCGAGGCCGTCGCCGCCGGCACGATGATGGCCGCCGAGCTGTCGCGCCGCCTGGGCTGGATCGATACCGCCGCGGTGGCCCGCATCGAGGCGCTGTTCGAGCGTGCCCGCCTGCCGGTGTGGGGGCCGCGCATGGGCGTCGAGCGCTACGTCGAGCTGATGTCGCACGACAAGAAGGTCGAGGCCGGCAAGCTGCGCCTGGTGTTGCTGCGCGCGCTCGGGCGCGCGGTGATGCACGGCGAGGCGCCGGCCGGCGAGATCGCCGCGGCGATCGAGGCGCGCTGCCGCTGAACTCGCGGCAGGCGCGAGCGCGGGCGAGGGTGTTCTCGTCGCGGGATGCGCTGCCGTGGGGGCGGGCTCGCCCGCGAGTCGAGCCGCGGGAAGGGTCCGCCTGTCTTTGTCTTGCTGCGCCACTTGAGGAGCCCGCATGCTGCAACTCGCCCCCTACGCCGTCACCGAGGCTGCCTCGCGCGGCCGCGTCCATGACGAGCCCGCCCCGGTCGCCCGCGGCCAGTTCCAGCGCGACCGCGACCGCATCGTGCATTCCACCGCCTTCCGCCGCCTGGAATACAAGACCCAGGTGTTCGTGAACCACGAGGGCGATCTCTTCCGCACCCGGCTAACCCACAGCATCGAGGTCGCCCAGCTCACCCGCGGCATCGCGCGCGAGCTCGGCCTCAACGAGGACCTCGCCGAGTCGATCGCGCTCGCCCACGACCTCGGCCACACCCCCTTCGGCCACGCCGGGCAGGACGCGCTCAACGCCTGCATGAAGGACTTCGGCGGCTTCGAGCACAACCTGCAGTCGCTGCGCACGGTGGACCTGCTGGAGGACCGCTACGCCGGCTTCGACGGGCTCAACCTGATGTTCGAGACACGCGAGGGCATCCTCAAGCACTGCTCGCGCGCCAACGCCGAGCGCCTCAGCGAGCTCGGCCAGCGCTTCCTCGACGGCACCCAGCCCTCGCTCGAGGCCCAGCTCGCCAACCTCGCCGACGAGATCGCCTACAACAACCACGACGTGGACGACGGCCTGCGCTCCGGGCTGATCACCCTCGAGCAGCTCGACGAGGTGCCGATCTTCGCCGTGCAGCGGCGCGAGGCCGAGGCGCGCTGGCCGGGGCTGTCGGGGCGCAAGCTGATCAACGAGACGGTGCGGCGCATGATCCACCTGATGGTGATCGACCTCATCGAGCAGACCCGCGCCAACATCGCCGCCGAGGGCGTGGAGACGCTCGCCGACGTCCACGCCGCGCCGCGCCTGGTGGCGTATTCCGATGCGCTGCTGCCGCGCCTGCGCGAGCTCAAGGTCTTCCTGCGCGACAAGCTCTATCGCCATTACCAGGTGCTGCGCATGACCAACAAGGCCCGCCGCATCGTCGGTGACCTGTTCACCGCCTTCACCGACGACCCCCACATCCTGCCGCCGCAGTACCAGGCGATGGCGCGCGAGGACAAGCCGCGCGCCATCGCCGACTACATCGCCGGCATGACCGACCGCTACGCCATGAAGGAGCACCGGCGGCTGTTCGCGGTGGGGGAGATTTATTGAGGGGTGAGGGGTGAGGGGTGAGGGGTGAGGCGGGGCCTCGTGCTTGACACCGCCGCCCGTCGCCACCGGCACCTCCGCTTTCGCGCCTGCCGGCGCTCCTACAAAACCACCGCGCCCCCCGCCCCCTGTAGGAGCTGCGGCAGCTGCGAACACGGCGCCCCCGCAATCGACGCGAGCCCAGGATCCGCCGCCGCTTTCGCGCCTGCCGGCGTTCCTACAAAACCACCGCGCCCCCCGCCCCCTGTAGGAGCTGCGGCAGCTGCGAACACAGCGGCCCCGTAATCGACGCGAGCCCAGAATTCCGCCGCCGCTTTCGCGCCTGCCGGCGCTCCTACAAAATCACCGCGCCCCCGCCCCCTGTAGGAGCTGCGGCAGCTGCGAACACGGCGCCCCCGCAATCGACGCGAGCCCAGAATTCCGCCGCCGCTTTCGCGCCTGCCGGCGCTCCTACAAAATCACCGCGCCCCCGCCCCCTGTAGGAGCTGCGGCAGCTGCGAACACGGCGCCCCCGCAATCGACGCGAGCCCAGAATTCCGCCTCCGCTTTCGCGCCTGCCGGCGCTCCTACAAAATCACCGCGCCCCCCGGCCCCCTGTAGGAGCTGCGGCAGCTGCGAACACGGCGCCCCCGCAATCGACGCGAGCCCAGAATTCCGCCGCCGCTTTCGCGCCTGCCGGCGCTCCTACAAAACCACCGCGCGCCCGCCCCCTGTAGGAGCTGCGGCAGCTGCGAACACGGCGACCCCGCAATCGACGCGAGCGCCGAATTTCGCCGCCGCCTTCGCGCCTGCCGGCGCTCCTACAAAACCACCGCGCGTCCCGGCCTCCTGTAGGAGCTGCGGCAGCTGCGAACACGGCGACCCCGCAATCGACGCGAGCCCAGGATCCGCCGCCGCTTTCGCGCCTGCCGGCGTTCCTACAAAACCACCGCGCGTCCCGGCCCCCTGTAGGAGCTGCGGCAGCTGCGAACACGGCGGCCCCGCGATCGACGCGAGCCCAGGATCCGCCGCCGCTTTCGCGCCTGCCGGCGCTCCTACAAAACCACCGCGCGCCCGCCCCCTGTAGGAGCTGCGGCAGCTGCGAACACGGCGACCCCGCAATCGACGCGAGCGCCGAATTCCGCCGCCGCCTTCGCGCCTGCCGGCGCTCCTACAAAATCACCGCGCCCCCGCCCCCTGTAGGAGCTGCGGCAGCTGCGAACACGGCGCCCCCGCAATCGACGCGAGCCCAGAATTCCACCGCCGCCTTCGCGCCTGCCGGCGCTCCTACAAAACCACCGCGCGTCCCGGCCTCCTGTAGGAGCTGCGGCAGCTGCGAACACGGCGACCCCGCAATCGACGCGAGCGCCGAATTTCGCCGCCGCCTTCGCGCCTGCCGGCGCTCCTACAAAACCACCGCGCGCCCGCCTCCTGTAGGAGCTGCGGCAGCTGCGAACACGGCGGCCCCGCGATCGACGCGAGCCCAGAACTCCGCCGCCGCCTTCGCACCGCCTTCGCGCCGCCTTTGCGCCTGCCGGCGGGCCTGCAGGAACCGTCGCGGCTGGGGTTTTCATCGCGTGCCGCAGTGCAAAAAAACTGTTGAATCCGGCGAGCTTTGGGGGGTATAGTTTTTTCGACCGCAGCGAGCAGGACGGTGATGTCCAAAATGGTGCATGAGGCCTGAAAAGGCTGCCCTTCGACCCCGTCGAGTCGCTGTTTCTGCACCAGATTGGTGCAGACTACAAAGCCGGTGCGCGCGCGCCCGGCTTTTTTGTGCGCGTTCGGTTTGTCGGCGATGGCCTTGTGGCCGATTTTTTCCGACGCCGGGCGCGTGATCTTGAGTGTCGTTTGAGGAATCGAAGATGGATCTGCCCCAAAAGCAGGGTCTGTACGACCCCGCCAATGAACACGATGCCTGTGGCGTGGGTTTCATCGCCCACATCAAGGGCGAGAAACGTCATGACATCATTCTGCAGGGCCTCGAGATCCTGAAGAACCTCGACCACCGCGGCGCGGTGGGGGCCGACCCGCTGCAGGGCGACGGCGCGGGCATCCTGATCCAGATCCCCGACCAGCTCTATCGCGAGGCGATGGCCGCGCAGGGCGTGAGCCTGCCGCTGCCCGGCGAGTACGGCGTCGGCATGGTGTTCATGCCCAAGGAGGCCGCCTCGCGCCTCGCCTGCGAGCAGGAGATCGAGCGCGCGGTCGTGGCCGAAGGCCAGGTCGTGCTCGGCTGGCGCGACGTGCCGGTCAACCGCGACATGCCGATGTCTCCGACGGTCAAGGCCATGGAGCCGGTGATCCGCCAGATCTTCATCGGCCGCGGCCCCGACGTCATGGTCACCGAGGCGCTCGAGCGCAAGCTCTACGTCGTGCGCCGCCGCTCGGCCAACGCCATCGGTGCGCTCAAGCTCAAGCACGCCAAGGAGTTCTACATGGTGTCGTGCTCGGCGCGCACCGTGAACTACAAGGGCCTGCTGCTCGCCGACCAGGTGGGCGAGTACTACCCCGACCTGCTCGACAAGCGCGCCGTGTCGGCACTGTCGCTGGTGCACCAGCGCTTCTCGACCAACACCTTCCCGAAGTGGAACCTCGCCCACCCGTTCCGCTACATCGCGCACAACGGCGAGATCAACACCCTGCGCGGTAACTACAACTGGATGCGCGCGCGCGAGAAGGGCGTGCATTCGCCGCTGCTCGGCGACGACCTGCAGAAGATCTGGCCGCTGATCTACCCCGGCCAGTCCGACTCGGCCTCCTTCGACAACGCGCTCGAGCTGCTGGTGATGAGCGGCTACTCGCTTGCCCACGCGATGATGATGATGATCCCCGAGGCCTGGGAATCGCACACGCAGATGGACGAGAAGCGCCGCGCCTTCTACGAGTACCACGCGGCGATGATGGAGCCCTGGGACGGCCCCGCGGCGGTGGCCTTCACCGACGGCCGCCAGATCGGCGCCACCCTCGACCGCAACGGCCTGCGTCCGGCGCGCTACCTGATCACCGACGACGACCTCGTGGTGATGGCCTCCGAGTCCGGCGTGCTGCCCATCCCCGACAGCAAGATCGTCAAGAAGTGGCGCCTGCAGCCGGGCAAGATGTTCCTGATCGACATGGAGCAGGGCCGCATCATCGGCGACCAGGAGATCAAGGAGTCCCTCGCCCACGCGCGCCCCTACGCCGACTGGCTGCGCCGCATCAACATCAAGCTCGACACCCTCGAGGCCCCGGCGATGCTCGACACCGCCGCCGCCGACGAGCGCGTCGCGCCGCTGCTCGACCGCCAGCAGGCCTTCGGCTACACCCAGGAGGACATCAAGTTCATCCTCGAGCCGATGGGCAAGGCGGGCGAGGAGGGCACCGGCTCGATGGGCAACGACTCGCCGCTGGCGGTGCTGTCCTCGAAGAACAAGCCGCTGTTCAACTACTTCCGCCAGCTCTTCGCGCAGGTCACCAACCCGCCGATCGACCCGATCCGCGAGCAGATGGTGATGTCGCTGGTGTCCTTCATTGGCCCGCGCCCCAACCTGCTCGAGATCAACGAGATCAACCCGCCCTTCCGCCTCGAGGTGAGCCAGCCGGTGCTCGACTTCGAGGGCATGGCCAAGATCCGCAACATCGCGCGCTACACGCAGAACAAGTTCCGCTCCGCCGAGCTCGACATCTGCTACCCGGCCGAGTGGGGCAACGAGGGCGTCGAGGCGCGCCTCGCCTCGCTGTGCGCCGACGCCGAGAACGCGGTGCTGGCGGGCACCAACATCCTCATCGTCTCCGACCGCAAGCTCGCCGCCGACCGCGTCGCCATCCCCGCGCTGCTGGCGCTGTCCGCGATCCACCAGCACCTGGTGGAGAAAGGCCTGCGCACCCGCACCGGCCTGGTGGTCGAGACCGGCTCGGCGCGCGAGGTGCATCACTTCGCGGTGCTCGCCGGCTACGGTGCCGAGGCGGTGCACCCCTACCTCGCGCTCGAGACCCTGGCCCACCTGGCCGACGACGCCGAGGCCGCGGCCAAGTACGTCAAGCACTTCGTCAAGGCGATCGGCAAGGGCCTCATGAAGGTCATGTCGAAGATGGGCATCTCGACCTACATGTCCTACACCGGCGCGCAGATCTTCGAGGCCGTCGGCCTCAAGCAGGCGCTGCTCGACAAGTACTTCACCGGCACCACCAGCCAGGTCGAGGGCATCGGCGTGTTCGAGGTGATGGAGGAGTCCATCCGCCTGCACAAGGCCGCCTTCGGTACCGACCCGGTGCTGCACGACATGCTCGACGCCGGCGGCGAGTACGCCTTCCGCATCCGCGGCGAAGAGCACATGTGGACGCCGGACGCGATCGCCAAGCTGCAGCACGCCACGCGCTCGGGCAAGGCCGACACCTACAAGGAATACGCCCGCATCATCAACGACCAGAGCCGCCGCCACATGACGCTGCGCGGCCTGTTCGAGCTCAGGGCCGCGACCACCCCGGTGCCGCTCGACGAGGTCGAGCCCGCCAAGGAGATCGTCAAGCGCTTCGCCACCGGCGCGATGTCGCTCGGCTCGATCTCCACCGAGGCGCACACCACCCTGGCGGTGGCGATGAACCGCATCGGCGGCAAGTCGAACACCGGCGAGGGTGGCGAGGACCCGATGCGCTTCAAGCCGCTGACCGAGGCGATCAAGCTGTCGCAGGTGATCGGCGAGAAGCGCATCGCGCGCGACCTCGACCTCAACGCCGGCGACTCGTTGCGCTCGGCGATCAAGCAGGTGGCCTCGGGCCGCTTCGGCGTCACCACCGAGTACCTGGTCAACGCCGACCAGATCCAGATCAAGATGGCCCAGGGCGCCAAGCCCGGCGAGGGCGGCCAGCTACCCGGCCACAAGGTCTCGGAGTACATCGGCTTCCTGCGCCACTCGGTCCCGGGCGTCGGCCTCATCTCGCCGCCGCCGCACCACGACATCTACTCCATCGAGGACCTCGCGCAGCTCATCCACGACCTCAAGAACACCAACCCGGTGGCCAGCATCTCGGTCAAGCTGGTGTCCGAGATCGGCATCGGCACGGTGGCCGCGGGCGTGGCCAAGGCCAAGGCCGACCACATCGTCGTCGCCGGCCATGACGGCGGCACCGGCGCCTCGCCGTGGAGCTCGATCAAGCACGCCGGCTCGCCGTGGGAACTCGGCCTGGCCGAGACCCAGCAGACCCTGGTGCTCAACCGCCTGCGCGGGCGCGTGCGCCTGCAGGTCGACGGCCAGATCAAGACCGGTCGCGACGTCGTCATCGGCGCGCTGCTCGGCGCCGACGAGTTCGGCTTCGCCACCGCGCCGCTGGTCGTCGAGGGCTGCATCATGATGCGCAAGTGCCACCTCAACACCTGCCCGGTCGGCGTCGCCACCCAGGACCCGGTGCTGCGTGCGCGCTTCTCGGGCCAGCCCGAGTACGTGGTCAACTACTTCTTCTTCGTCGCCGAGGAAGTGCGCGAGCTCATGGCGCAGCTCGGCGTGCGCAGCTTCGACGAGCTCATCGGCCGCGCCGACCTGCTCGACATGAAGAAGGGCATCGCGCACTGGAAGGCGCAGGGCCTGGACTACTCGCGCATCTTCTACCTGCCCAACGTGCCCGCCGAGGTGCCGCGCCTGCACAGCGAGACGCAGGACCACGGGCTCGACAAGGCGCTCGACCGCCAACTCGTCGCGCTCGCCAAGCCGGCGCTTGAGAAGGGCGAGAAGGTGAACATCGACCTGCCGGTGCGCAACATCAACCGCACCGTGGGCGCGATGCTCTCGGGCGAGGTGGCCAAGCGCTACGGCCACGCCGGCCTGCCCAACGACACCATCCACATCCGCCTGAACGGCACCGCCGGTCAGAGCTTCGGCGCCTTCGTGGCGCGCGGCGTCACCCTCGAGCTGGTGGGCGAGGGCAACGACTACGTCGGCAAGGGCCTCTCGGGCGGTCGCATCATCGTGCGCCCGAAGGCCGAGTTCCGTGGCGACACGCCGCAGAACATCATCGTCGGCAACACCGTGCTCTACGGCGCGACCGAGGGCGAGGTCTACTTCGCCGGGGTCGCGGGCGAGCGCTTCGCGGTGCGCAACTCCGGCGCCACCGCGGTGGTGGAGGGCGTGGGCGACCACGGCTGCGAGTACATGACCGGCGGCACCGTGGTGGTGCTCGGCGAGACCGGGCGCAACTTCGCCGCCGGCATGTCGGGCGGCGTGGCCTACGTGCTCGACGAGGACGGCACGTTCGAGCAGCGCTGCAACATGGCGCAGGTCGCGCTCGAGCCGCTGCCCGACGAGATCGCCGCGCGCAAGGGCTCGGAGTCGGGCGACGAGCTCGAGGCCCACGGCCGCGTCGATATCGACCACCTGACGATGGGCGACGAGCTCATCCTCAAGGGCCTGATCGAGCGCCACGTCCGCTTCGCCAGCAGCGTGCGCGCGCGCGAGATCCTGAACAACTGGGGCGTCTGGCGGAAGAAGTTCGTCAAGGTGTTCCCGCACGAGTACCGTCGCGCGCTGACCGAGATGGCGCAGCAGCGCGAAGCTGAGAAGGAGGCCGCATAAATGGGCAAGCCCACCGGATTCATGGAATATCAGCGTCTGTCCGAGGCCTACGAGCCGGTCGACAAGCGCCTGAAGACCTACAAGGAGTTCGTCGTCCGCCTCACCGACGAGCAGGCGTCGGTCCAGGGCGCGCGCTGCATGGACTGCGGCATCCCGTTCTGCAACAACGGCTGCCCGGTCAATAACATCATCCCGGACTGGAACGACCTCGTGTATCGCGGCCACTGGCGCGAGGCGATCGAGGTGCTGCACTCGACCAACAACTTCCCCGAGTTCACCGGCCGCATCTGCCCCGCGCCCTGCGAGGCGGCGTGCACGCTGAACATCAACACCGAGGCGGTGGGCATCAAGTCGATCGAGCACGCGATCATCGACAAGGCCTGGGAAGAGGGCTGGGTGGTGCCGCAGCCGGCCGAGGCCAGGACCGGCAGGAAGGTCGCCGTGGTCGGCTCCGGCCCGGCGGGGCTGGCCGCCGCGCAGCAGCTCGCGCGCGCCGGCCACGACGTCACCGTGTTCGAGAAGAACGACCGCATCGGCGGCCTGCTGCGCTACGGCATCCCCGACTTCAAGATGGAGAAGTCGCTGATCGACCGCCGCGTCGAGCAGCTCCAGGCCGAGGGCGTGGTGTTCCGCACCGGCGTGCTGGTCGGCGCCGCCAACGTGCCCGCCGGCATCGTCAATGATGCGAAGCAGGTGGTCAGCGCCGAGCAGCTGCAGCAGGACTTCGACGCCGTGGTGCTCGCCGGCGGCTCCGAGATCCCGCGCGACCTGCCGGTGCCCGGCCGCGAGCTCGGCGGCGTGCATTACGCGCTCGAGTTCCTGATCCCGCAGAACAAGCAGGTCGCCGGCGACAAGCCCAACCCGATCTCGGCCAAGGGCAAGCACGTGGTGGTGATCGGCGGTGGCGACACCGGCTCCGACTGCGTGGGCACGTCCAACCGCCACGGCGCGGCCAGCGTGACCCAGTTCGAGCTCATGCCGATGCCGCCCGAGCAGGAGAACAAGGCGCTGGTGTGGCCGTACTGGCCGACCAAGCTGCGCACCTCGTCCTCGCACGAGGAAGGCTGCGAGCGCGACTTCGCCGTCGCCACCAAGGAGTTCATCGGCAAGAACGGCAAGGTCAAGGCGCTCAAGGCCTGTCGCCTGGAGTTCAAGGACGGCAGGATGGCCGAGGTCCCGGGCTCGGAGTTCGAGATCAAGGCCGACCTGGTGCTGTTCGCGATGGGCTTCACCCAGCCGGTGGGCGGCGTGCTCGAGGCCTTCGGTGTGGACAAGGACGCGCGCGGCAACGCCAAGGCCACGACCGACGGCGCCGGCTCCTACACCACCAACGTGCCCAAGGTCTTCGCCGCCGGCGACATGCGCCGCGGGCAGTCGCTGGTGGTGTGGGCGATTCGCGAGGGCCGCCAGTGCGCCCGCGCGGTCGATGAGTTCCTGATGGGTGAGAGCCTGCTGCCGCGGTAAGCGCGGGCGAGGCGCTGCCATCGCGACTCGCGTCGCGTCGCGTCGCGTCGCGTCTACCAAACTGGCTGGCAGCGCTGATATTCTCCGCGGCAGAGCGATTCACGAAAGGTGGTCTTCGGGCCGCCTTTCTTCTTTTGGGGCCTCCCGAGCGCATGCTGGACATCCTCGCCATCACTACGCCGATCTTCCTGATCATCGGTCTCGGCTTCATCGCGGTTCGTGCCGGCCTGTTCTCGTCCGTCGAGATTCGCGTGCTCGGGCGCTTCGTGATCCAGTTCGCCTTGCCGGCGATGCTCTTCCTGACCCTCACGCGCAGCAGCGTGGCGGAAATTCTCAATCTGCGCTTGCTGTTCGCCTATCTGATCGGCTCGCTGCTCGCGTTTGCCGTCGCAGTGACGGCGGCCCGCTTCGTGCTGGGGCGCAACTCCCTTGCGGCGGTGGTCGTGGGCATGGGGTCGTCGATGTCGAACAGCATGTTCATCGGCCTGCCGGTCGTGTTGCAGGTGCTCGGGCCGACCGCCTCGCTGGCCGTGGCCATGGTGGTCATCGTCGAGAACCTGCTGATGCTCCCCTTGCTGCTGGCGGCGGCCGAAACGCTCGGTAACCGGGACGCCACGCTTTGGCGCGCACTGTCGCGCACGCTCGGCCGCCTGCTGCGCAACCCGATGATCCTGGCGATCAGCGCGGGGTTTGTCGCTTCGCTGAGCGGCCTCGCCCTGCCGGCGCCCGTCCTGAAGGCGATCGACATGCTAGCGCTGGGCTCGGCCGGCATCTCGCTCTTCGTGGTGGGCGGAAGCCTGGCCGGCGTCGTGCTGGGCGGGTTGCTGGGCGGTGTGGCGCTGGTGAGCTTCATGAAGCTTTGCGTGCACCCGCTCGCAGTGCTGGCCGCGGTGATGCTGGTGCCGGGAATCGAGCCCGCGGTGCGCATGGCCGCGGTGCTGTTCGGGTGCATGCCCATGTTCAGCATCTATCCGATCCTCAGCCAGCAATATGCGCTGGAGCGCGAGGCGGCCGCGGCGTTGGTGCTGACCACGGTGGTGTCCTTCTTCAGCATCACCTTGTGGATCTGGGTGGCGAGCCGCTCGGCGCTGTTCCCCGGCGTGGATCTCCGCTAGGCGAGCGCCGCGCGCGGTTCAGCACGCCGCAGCCAGCGGCTCGTGCTGGAACAGCGAGACGCACATCTCGCGCAGCCAGCGGTTGCCGCTGTCGTGGTGGAAGCGCGCGTGCCAGTACTGCTTGACGATGAAGGGCGGGATCGGCAGCGGGCAGGGGAGGATCCTCAGGCTGGCGCTGCGGGCGAGCGCATTGCCGATGTGGCGGGGAACGGTGGCGATCAGGTCGGTCGTGGACACGATCGCGGCCAGCCCGAGAAAGCCCGGGAGTTCGATCGCGACTCGGCGCTCGACCTGCTGCGCCTTGAGCGTCTCGCGCAGGAGGGTGGAGCCCGACCCGGAAAGGATTCCGACGTGTCCCTCGCGACCATATCTCTCCAGATTCAACTGTTCGCCGATGCGCTGGTGGTAGCGGTTGACCAGGCAGATCCAGTCCTGCGGATACAGCGCTTGCTGGTAGAAGCCCGATTCCAGCTCCGGCACGAGGCCGAGCGCGAGGTCCGCCTCGCCCGCCTGCAGCAGGCCGGCGGTTCCGCCGGCGATGCCGAGCGCCTCGAGCGTCACCGAGGGGGCGAGCGCATGCACATGGGCGAACAGTTGCGGCAGCATCGTGACATGGCTGGCGTCGGTCATGCAGATGCGGAAGCGACGCTCGGAACTGGCGGGATCGAAGCCGTGCTCCGGTGCCGAGAGCCGGCGCAGCGCGGCGAGCGCGTCGCGGACATGGACGATCAGGGCGTCCGCGCGGGGCGTCGGCAGCATGCCTTCGGCGCTGCGGACGAACAGGGGGTCGTGCAGCTCCCGGCGCAGTCGTGACAGCCAGATGCTGATCGTCGGCTGGCTCTGTTCGAGCAGCTCGGCGCAGCGGGTGACGCTGCGGGTGTCGTAGAGGAGGTCGAGCAGACGCAGAAGCTTGACGTCGATCAGCGTGGCATCGATCTCTTTTGGGTGCGTCATGCGGAACCGTGTTTCGGTCAAGGCCCTGAATACGCTGGATTTTAGCAATACTATTGCGAAGCGCAATGAACTATATGTCAGGCATTGCATTTACGCGGGCTCAAGCGAGGCCTATCTTTGCGCTGCAAATCAGTCTGGCCGATGTGCGGATAAGTGCTCGGCGCAGGTGATCCAGGACCCGAACCGGACTTCGACATCATGGCAACTCAGCAGCTTCCGCTCGCAGGCATTCGTGTCATCGACTACACGCACTTCCTCGCGGGCCCCTACCTGACCCGGTGCCTGGCAGCGCTCGGTGCGGAGGTCATCAAGATCGAGCGTCCGACCTCCGGCGACGCCGGTCGCGACCATCCCTATTTCATCCAGGGCCAGAGCGGCTACTTCCTGCAGCAGAATATGGGCAAGGAGGGCGTCTGCATCAACATCAAGGACCCGCGCGGGCTCGAGATGATGCACAAGCTAGTGCGTTCGGCCGACGTCTTCGTCGAGAACTATCGCCCGGGCGCGCTCGAGAAGTTGGGGCTCGGCTACGAGAAACTGGCCGAGCAGAATCCGGGGTTGGTGTATTGCTCGATCTCCGCCTACGGCCATACCGGCCCCGATTCCCATCGACCGGGTTTCGGCCTGATCGCGGAGGCCAAGAGCGGCATCATGGCCATGGTGGGCGAGCCGGGCGAGGCTCCGCCGCTGCTGCGGGTCGCCCTCGGTGACCTGTACACCGGCATCCATGGCGTGGCGGCGGTGTGTGCGGCGCTGCTGGGGCGGGTCAAATCGGGCCGCGGCCAGCACATCGACATGGCGCTGTACGACACGCTGATGTCGATGCACGAATATGCGGTGCAGTGCTACACCCTGTCGGGCGGCAAGGAGATCCCGCAGCAGACCGGGCACGATCTGCCGACCTCGACACTGTACGGGGTCTTCACCGCGAAGGACGGCGATCATCTGGTGATCGCGGCGCAGGTCGACGACGCCTGGAGGCGCTTCGCTGCCCTGGTGGCCGGTCAGACGGGCAACGCGGCCTTTGCCGCCGATGCGCGCCTCCACACCGCCGCGGGGCGCAACGAGCATCGCCTCGAGATCCTGCCCGTGGTGCGTGCATGGGTGGCCGGCATGAGCGCGGCCGAGTGCCTGGCGGCGCTCGATGCGGTCGACGTGCCCTGCGCCAAGGTGCAGCGTATCGACGAAGTGCTGGCGGACCCGCAGATCCAGGCCCGCGGGATGCTGATCGAGCAGGATCATCCGGTGCTCGGCAAGGTCAGGCTGCCCAACCTCCCCTTCCGGTTCTCGGCGTGCGACACCACCCAGACGACGCCGGCGCCGCTGATGGGACAGCACAACCGCAAGCTCGCTGCGGAACTCGGCTATACCCCCGAGCAGATCGAGGCGATGGTCCGCGACGGTGTGCTCCACGCCGAGAAGGCGGTCGCGGCGCTCGGCCTCGGTTGAGGCTCCACCGGCCCGCCGCATCGGGGCGCGGTCGGCGCGTCCCGTCTGAGATACAGTGCGACTGCGTCCGGTACGCACGCAGTCGTGCAAGACAATTGCGTACCCGCCGTCCCGGCACTGAGGAGATCGACCATGAAGAAACGGATGTTCATCAAGACCGCAATGACCGCTGCCGCTGCGTTGGCGATGGGAGTGGCCAGCATGGGCGCGTATGCCCAGAGCTTCTCCGAGCGCACGCTTCGCCTCGGCATCCAGAACCCGAAGGGACACCCGGCGGAGGTCGGCGCGCAGAAGTTTGCCGACCTGGTCGGCGAGAAGACCGGCGGCAAGATCAAGGTGCGCGTGTTCGCGGGTGGCGTGCTCGGCGGCGACCAGCAGACGGTCTCGGCCCTGCAGGGCGGCACCATCGAGATGACCGCGCTCAACTCCGGTATCCTCGCCTCGCACGTGCCGGCGCTCGGCGTCTATGACCTGCCTTTCCTGTTCAACAACTCCGACGAGGTCGACGCGGTCGTCGACGGCCCCTTCGGCCAGAAGCTGCATGCCAGGCTCGAGGAAAAGGGCATCGTCGCCCTCGGCTACTGGGAGCTGGGCTTCCGCAATCTGACCAACAACGTGCGTCCGATCAACAAGGTGGAAGACATCGCCGGCCTGAAGCTGCGCGTGATCCCCAACCCGATCAACCTCGACTGGGTGCAGGCGCTCGGTGCCAACCCGGTGGCGCTGGCCTTCCCCGAGGTGTTCAACGCACTCGAGCAGCGCGCGGTCGATGGCCAGGAGAACCCGGTCACCGTGATCCTCGCGAACAAGTTCGCCGAGGTGCAGAAGCATCTCGCGCTGACCCGCCACCAGTACAACCCGCAATCGATGATCATCAGCAAGAAGGTGTGGGACACCTTCAGCGCGGATGAGAAGAAAGTGTTCCAGGATGCGGCCAAGGAGGCGATCGCCCATCAGCGCAAGGTCTCGCGCGAGCAAAGCGAGACCGCCCTCGAAGCGCTCAAGAAGGCCGGCATGCAGGTCACCGAGCTGCCGCCGGAAGAGGTCGCAAAGCTGCGCGAGAAGATGAAGCCGGTGATCGAGAAGCACTCGGCCACCGTCGGTGCCGACGTCGTTACCGAGCTGCAGGCGGAACTCGCCAAGCTGCGGACGAAGTAATCCGCAGCAAGCCCGGAACGCAGCAAGGCTCGTTCCATCCGGGCCTGGCCGTCGGTACATCCGCGTGGCCGGGCCCTTCGCTTTTGCAGTCGTACCCATTTGCCGTCCTACCCATTGCACGAACCACCGGAGATTCCCGATGAGCAAGGTCCTCGTCATCAACGGCCCCAACCTCAACCTGCTCGGCACCCGCGAGCCCCATATCTACGGCGCCACCACGCTGGCCGACGTCGAGAGCGGCCTGGTCGCCCAGGGCGGCGAGCTCGGCCTCGAAGTGCTCTGCTTCCAGAGCAATCACGAAGGTGCGATCGTCGAGCGCATCCACCAGACGCGCAGCGAGGGCGTGAAGTTCGCGCTGATCAATCCCGGTGCCTATACGCACACCAGCGTGGCGATCCGCGATGCCTTCAATGGCGTGGCCCTGCCCTTCGTCGAAGTGCACATCTCCAACGTGCACAAGCGCGAACCCTTCCGCCACCATTCCTATCTTTCGGATATCGCCGAGGCGGTGATGGCCGGTTTCGGGACGATGGGCTACAACCTCGCGTTGCAGTTCATCGCCAGCAAGCTGCGCTGAGGCGGGCCTGGACGATCGAGGGGGGATCGGTCCGGGCGGATCCAGCCAACCGTCCCTTGCTTGGCCGGGCTGCGCGTTTCGAGTAGATTCGAGCTATCGTCCGGCCGCAGCCGGGCACGCACGCGTTCCGCACCCGCTGCGGACGTGCTCTCTCCTCAAGGTATCGGCAATGACTGCGTTGGATCTGGTTCCCGAACCCCGGAATGTCCTGGGCATGGATGGGGTGGAGTTCATCGAGTTCGTCACCGGCAAGCCTCAGGCGCTGGGTGGTGTGCTCCAGCTCATGGGCTTCGCGCCGGTGGCGCGCCATCGTTCTCGCGAGGTGGTGCTGTACCGCCAGGGGGCTATGAACCTGATCGTGAACGCCGACGGGGCCAGCGCCGAGCCGGGCGCGACCTACCTCTCCGCGGTGGCCTTCCGGGTTCGTGATGCGGCGCATGCGATGCGTCACTCGCTCGACGCCGGCGCTTGGGAGATCCCGCGACGGGCTGCTGCGATGGAGCTCAACATCCCGGGCATCCTGGGCAGCGGCGACAGCACGATCTACTTCGTCGATCGCTACAAGGATTTTTCCATCTACGACGTAGATTTCGTGCCCTTGCCGGGCATGGATCCCAACCCCCCCGCGATCGCCGGCCTGCATTATTTCGGACTGGTGCAGGCGGTGGGGGCCTTCCGCACCGGCGAGTGGGTGGATTTCTACAGTCAGTTGCTCGGCTTCGTCGAACTGCCGCCGGGCAGCTTCGTCGGCATCCTTCCCAAGGGCACGCTGTTGCGCAGCCCCTGTGGTCGTTTCTACGTGCAACTCGTCGAGCCGCCCGAGGGGGCCGAGGACATCCACTGGGACGAAGGCCTGGTGCGTATCGGCTTCGGCGCACCCGACGTCCCGGAGGCGACCCGTCTGCTGCGCGAGCGGGGGCTGGTCTTCATCGACGAGGGGCATCTGCATCCGGGTGAACGCGGTGCGCTCACCCAGGTGTATCTCGGCTCCGCCACTTTCGAGCTGGTCGCGAGCAAGCCGACCGAGGTCTGAACCCCGCCCGGGCGTGTGGCGCCCGGATGCGGTCGTTCGCAATGATTCCAGGAGGGAAGCTTGGATTTCGATTCTGTCGCGCTGGATGCCAGTTCGATGGCGGGCCCGCTGGAAGCGCGCCTGCACGCAGCGGTGAGCCGGGGGTTCCGGCGCATGGTGTTCGCGGCGTCCGACCTGGTGGGGCATCCGCAGGGCGTGGAGGCCGCCGTGGCCTTGGTGCGCGGCGCCGGGGTGCGCGTGCAGGCGCTGCGCCAGCTGAGCGATTTCGAGGGACTCGAAGGACCACTGCACGAGTACAAGGTGACGGTTGCGAAGGGACTCCTCGGGCTGTGTCGTGCGATTGGCGCGCCGATGTTGCTCGTCTCGGCCAGCGGCGTGCCCGAGGCGGCGGCCGATCCGGTTCGTGTCGCGCGCGATCTCGCAAAGCTGGCGACACTCGCCGTGCCCAAGGGGGTCGATATCGCCTATCAGGGGCGCCCGGGCTCGGCGGTGGCGTGCGACGTGGTGAGTGCGGAGGAGCGTGTCAATGCCGCCGAGCGCGCGAACCTGGGGCTGGCGATCGATACCGGCCACCTCTTCGTCGCCGATCGCGGGCTCGATGCCCTGGACCGGTGTTACGGGGATCGCCTGTTCCTGGTCGGGCTCAGTGACGCGATCGCACTTCATCCGCAAGAGCAGACCCGCGGCGAGCGCGATTTCGTCCGGGTTTTTCCCGGCGACGGCAGTCATGCGGAGTCGTTGCTCGAGCTGATCCGCCGCCTGCGCGTGATCGGTTTCCATGGCGGCTTCTATCTGAACGCCTGCAACGACGATTTCGCCCAGTTGCCGCCGGAGCTCGTCGCCGATCAGGCGCGCGAATCCCTGCTCTGGCTGATCGACCAGTTGCGCCACATCGATCTGCCGCGCCGCCGCATCCCCGCGGCCGTCCGCGCCTGAGCCCGCGCGCGCATCTCTCCCGCGTGGCGGCAGGGGTGCGCTTTCCCCGCTTTCAGTCGGCGCCGGCCGGCTTGGCGTCGCTCTTGCCCGGCCAGGCTCCCCCGAGGGTTTCGGTGAGTTCGGCGGCGTAACGCTGCAGCGCCGGCACGATCGCCTCCAGCGCGGCCTGGTCCAGGCGGTAGCGCGGCCCGGAAACGGTCAGCGCGCCCACCAGCCTTTGCCCGCCGGAGAACACCGGGGCGGCGACGGCCGAGGTTTCGGGATCCCTCTCTCCGAGCGAGATCGCGTACAGGCGCGCGCGCACCTGGTCGTAGCGTTCCCCGCTCATCCCGCTGAATGCCATCAGCACGTGCCCGGAGGCGCCCACGGTCAGCGGCAAGGCATCGCCCTCGTGGATCGTGTCGCGGATCGAGCGCGGCGCCTCGACCCGGTGCAGGCAGACGCGATGGTTGTCGTCGCGAATGAAGAAGGAGATGCCCTCGCGCAGTTCCTCGGACATTCGGCGCATCAGCGGCGGGATGAAGTCGTGCGTGCTGAAGTGGCGCTGGTACAGCGAACCGAGGAAGAGCGGCTTGGGGCCGATCATGTAGGTGCCGTCCTCGAAGCGGCGCAGGTAGCCGAATTTCTCCAGCGACTCGGCCAGGCGGAGCGTGGTGCTCTTGTAGAACCCGGCCCGCTTGGAGATCTCGGTCAGGGTCAGGCTTTTCTCGCGGTCGGTGAAAACGTCCAGGATGGAGAGCGCACGCTCTACCGATGCCACACCTTCTGTGCTCATGTTCTTGCGCCAAATTAGTTGAACAGTGTTCCTGTTTCGCTGTGGATGATAGCCCGGATTCGGCCCCTCCTTCAGCGTTCGGACGCGGCTTCGAGGGGCCTCGGGCGTGGCGGAAGCCCGCTTCGAGTGCGTCTGCTTGACAGGCCAAAAAAAATACAGATTCGGCTTGAAACCCTCGAGATGATACTCCATACTAGAACCAAGTTCTGATAAGCGAAACACGAAACCGCGCCAGGCTTCTCGCGGCAGCGTGAATGAGACTGAAAGAGCGCCTGTTCGATTCGTGACTGGAGACATCAATGGCAAACACCGCGACCCTTCCGCACTACGGCAACTACATCGACGGCGCGATCGTGCCGCCGGCCTCGGGGGAGTACTTCCCGACCGAGAATCCCTACACCGGCGAGGCCTGGGCGATGATCGCCCGCGGCAACAAGGACGACGTGCAGGCTGCCGTCGCCGCCGCGCATCGCGCCTTCGAGAAGGGCGCCTGGCCCGAGATGACCGCCAGCGAGCGCGGCCGCCTGTTGTGGCGTCTCGGCGACCTGATCATCGCCAACGCCCAGCACCTGGCCGACATCGAGATGCGCGACAACGGCAAGCTGGCCTCCGAGGTCGTCGCCCAGGTGCGTTACATGGGGCAGTACTTCCAGTACTACGCCGGTCTCGCCGACAAGGTGCAGAGCCAGGTCATCCCGACCGACAAGAAGGGCGTGTTCTGCTACACCAAGTACGAGGCCAAGGGCGTCGTCGCGGTGATCACGCCGTGGAACTCGCCGCTCACCCTCACGAGCTGGAAGCTCGCGCCGCTGCTCGCCGCCGGTTGCACCGCGGTGATCAAGCCGTCCGAGTTCACCTCCGCCTCGGCGGTCGAGCTCGGCAAGCTGTTCGAGCAGGCCGGCTTTCCGAAGGGTGTGGTCAACGTCGTCACCGGCTTCGGCAAGGAAGTCGGCGAGCCGCTGGTGGCGCATCCCGACGTCGCCCACATCGGCTTCACCGGTGGCGAGATCGCCGGCCAGATGATCTACGAGCAGGCCGCGAAGGGCCTCAAGACGGTCACCCTCGAACTCGGTGGCAAGTCGCCCAACATCGTGTTCGACGATGCCGACCTCGACCAGGCGGTCAAGGGCGTGGTGTCCGGCATCTTCGCCGCCACCGGCCAGAGCTGCCAGGCCGGCTCGCGCCTGCTGGTGCAGGAATCCATCCACGACGAGCTGATCGCCCGCCTGATCGATTTCGTCAGCAAGGCCAAGCTCGGCGACCCGACGCAGATGGACACCCAGATCGGCCCGGTCGCCACCCGCCCTCAGTTCGAGAAGGTGCTGAGCTACATCGAGGTGGCCAAGTCCGAGGGTGCGAAATGCGTGCTCGGTGGCAAGGCGCGTCCCGACCTCGGTGCAGGCCTGTTCGTCGAGCCGACGATCTTCACCGAGGTCGACAACAGCATGCGCATCGCGCAGGAAGAAGTCTTCGGCCCGGTGCTGTCGGTGATCAAGTTCAAGGACGAGGAAGACGCCATCCGCATCGGCAACGACGTCCTCTACGGCCTGGCCGGCGCCGTGTGGACCCAGAGCCTGCACCGCGCGATGCTGGTGACTGACAAGCTCAAGGCCGGCACGATCTGGGTGAACAATTACCGCGCCACCAGCTTCACCGCGCCCTTCGGCGGCTTCAAGCGCTCCGGCATCGGTCGCGAGTCGGGCAGCGAGACGATCAAGGAATACCTCGAGACCAAGTGCGTGTGGATCTCGACCGACCTCGACGTCCCCAATCCCTTCATCCGCCGCTGAGCCCGGATTCGGCAGGCCGGCAAGGCAGGTTCGCGCCTTGGAGAAGACCGCCCGCGGCGAGAGCGCGCTCTCGTTGCGGGCGGTCTTTTTTCTGCGGCGGGCATACCGCACGGGAGTTTGCCGGCATCGGTCTGTCAGACAAAACGCAGTTCCAAAAATAGTTGCGATATCGGGAATTGCGTTCTATTATTGGATTCAGGAGACCTGTTCCTCATCGATGAATCCTCACAAGAAGAGGTAGCACATGACCGCTGCACTTTCCGGAGTCCGCGTACTCGACCTCACCAACGTGCTCGCCGGGCCGTTCTGCGCCTATCAGCTCGGCCTGCTCGGCGCCGATGTGGTCAAGGTGGAGGTGCCCGAATCGGGCGACCTGGCGCGCCAGCTCGGCGCCGATGCCGAACTGAACAAGAAGAAGATGGGCGCTTCCTTCCTCGCCCAGAACGGTGGCAAGAAGTCGCTCACCCTCAACCTCAAGTCCGATGCCGGCAAGGAAGTGTTGCTGCGCCTGGTGCGCACCGCCGACGTGCTCGTCGAGAATTTCCGCCCCGGCGTGATGGACCGCCTCGGCCTCGGCTACGAGATCCTCAAGAAAGCCAACCCCAAGCTGGTCTATTGCGCCATCTCCGGCTTCGGCCAGGGCGGGCCGATGCGTCATGCGCCGGCCTACGACCAGATCGTGCAGGGCATGTCCGGCGTTATGAGCATCACCGGCGACCACGAAAGCGCGCCGCTGCGCGTGGGCTACCCGGTGGCGGACACCATCGGCGGCATCACCGCCGCGTTCGCCGTGGCGGCCGCGCTGGTGCGCCAGAGCCGCAGCGGCGAGGGCGAGTTCATCGACGTGTCGATGCTCGACTCGACGATCGTCACCATGGGCTGGATCGTCTCGAACTATCTCATCGCGGGCAAGGAGCCGGTGCCCATGGGCAACGAGAACTTCACCGCCGCGCCGTCGGGCACCTTCCGCACCGGCGAGGGGCTGCTCAACATCGCCGCCAACAAGCAGGAGCAGTTCGTCGCCCTTGCCGAGGCGATCGGTCGCCCCGAGCTCGCCACCGACGAGCGCTTCGCCGAGCGCGAGACGCGCAAGCGCAATCGCAAGGCGCTCAAGGTCGAGGTCGAGGCCGGGCTCGCCGGCAAGTCGGCCGCGGAGTGGGAATCCATCCTCGCCAAGCTGGGCGTGCCGGCCGGGCGGGTGCTCAGCGTGCCGCAGGTCCTCGGCCATCCGCAGATCCAGTCCCGCGACCTGCTCGCGCACTTCGAGCAGGTGCCCGGCGTCGGCCGCGACATCAGCCTGGTGCGCGCCGGCTTCAAGATGGCGGGTGGCAACCCCGACGTCGCCACGCCGCCGCCGCAGCTCGGCGAGCACACCGACTCCCTGCTTGTGGAACTCGGCTACTCGGCTGCGGAAATCGCCCAACTTCACGACGCCAAGGCGGTCTGACCATGAAAAGCGCAGAAGACATCGTCCAGGAAGCCAAGGCCTGGTGGACCACCGAGATCATCGACATCCACCCGGGCAAGATCGCCGTCCGCGGCTATCCGATCGAGGAGCTGATCGGCAACATCAGCTTCCCCCAGATGATCTGGCTGATGGTGCGCGGCGATCTGCCCACGCCCGAGCAGGCCGGCCTGCTCGAGGCCGCACTGGTGGCGGCGGTCGATCACGGCCCGCAGGCGCCGTCGATCTCGATCTCGCGCATGGCCGTCACCTGCGGCGTCGAGCTCAACAACGCCATGGCTTCGGCGGTCAATGTGCTCGCCGGCATCCACGGCGGCGCCGGCCAGCAGTGCATGGAGATCTACGCCGACGTGGCGCGTCGCATGGACGCGGGCGAGCCGATCGGGCAGGCGGTCGAGCTCGCGCTCGACGCCTGGGTGGCCGAGAACGGCAAGGTCATCCCCGGCTTCGGTCACCGCTTCCATCCGATCGACCCGCGCTCGGGCCGTCTGCTGGCGCTCACCGAAGCTGCGCGCGACAAGGGGGCGGTGAGCGGGCGCTACGTCGACATCGGCCGCGAGGTCGAGCGCGTCCTCGAACGCCGCAAGGGCAAGCGCATCCCGATGAACATCGACGGTGCGACCGCGGTGATCTACGCCGAACTCGGCTTCGCGCCGGAGCTCGGTCGCGGCCTGTTCATCCTGTCGCGCTCGGTGGGCATCCTGTCGCACGCATGGGAGCAGCATCAGCAGGGCGGCCGCATCAAGGGCCCGATGCCCAAGAGCATTCCCTACACCTATGCCGGTCCGGCGCGGCGCAGCCTGCCGCCGCAGGATTGATCGCGCACCGCGCATTCGCGAACGCAGTACCCCAGGCAGCGTCGGCCGAGACACGGCGCAAGATTCGAGCAGCAGCCCTATCCCAACCAGGAGGCGACACATGAAAAAGCAAACGATCTCTCACCAGCTCGTCCGGTACCTCGAGAACCGCGGCATCGAGCACATCTTCGGTCTGTGCGGCCACACCAACATCGCGGTGCTCAACGCGCTGGAGGGCAGCAAGATCCGCTTCATCAACACCCGCCACGAGCAGATCGCCTCGCACGCCGCCGATGGTTACGCACGCGCGAAGAAGCAGGCCTCGGTCGTGCTCAGCCACCTCGGCCCGGGCCTCACCAACGCCTCCACGGGCGTCGCCAACGCGGCCCTCGACTCGATCCCGATGGTGGTCATCGCCGGCGACATTCCGAGCTACTACTACGGCAAGCACCCGCACCAGGAGATCAACCTGCACGCGGACGCCTCGCAGTGGGAGATCTACCGCCCCTTCGTCAAGCGCGCCTGGCGCGTCGACACCCCGGAGCTGTTCCCGGAGATCATGGAGAAGGCCTTCCAGCTCGCCGAGAGCGGCCGCCCCGGCCCGGTGCTGGTCAACGTGCCGATGGACTTCTTCTCGCGCGAGATCGATCCCGCGCTGTTCGAACGCGTCTCCAGACACACCCGCGCGCTCAACAAGCCCTCGATCGACGACGAGACCGCACGCCAGATCGTGCAGGCCCTGCTCGACGCCGAGGCCCCGGTGATCCAGGCCGGCGGTGGCGTGATCCTCGCCGACGCGGCCGAGGAGCTGAAGGCCTTCGTCGACCACATGGGCATCCCGGTCGCGCACTCGCTGATGGGCAAGGGCGTGCTGCCCGACGACCACGACCTCGTCCTGGGCATGACCGGCTTCTGGGGCACCGAGCTGGTCAACGGCAAGTGCCTGAACGCCGACTGGGTGTTCGGCGTCGGCACCCGCTTCGCCGAGGCCGACTGCAGCTCCTGGGAGAAAGAGTTCACCTTCGACTTCGACAAGAGCAAGCTGATCCACATCGACATCGACCCGTCCGAGATCGGCCGCAACTATCCGGTCGCCATCGGCGCCGTGGCCGATCTCAAGCAAGCGCTCAAGGTGCTCAACCGCGTCGCCCGCGAGATGCTGCCGCAGCCGCGCCGCAATGAAGCCCTGCGCCAGGAGATCGCCGAGTTCCGCAAGACCTTCGTCGCCGGCAACCAGAAGTTCGTCGAGGACGACTGCTTCCCGATGATGCCTGAGCGCATCCTCTCGGTCGTGCGCGAGGTGCTGCCGCGCGACGCGATCATCACCACCGACGTCGGCTGGAACAAGAACGGCGTGGGCCAGCAGTTCCCGATCTACACTCCGGGCAGCATCCTCACCCCGGGCGGCTACGCCACCATGGGCTTCGGCGCCCCGGCCGCGCTCGGTGCCAAGGTCGCCTGCCCGGATCGCGTGGTCGTCTCCCTGGTCGGTGACGGCGGCTTCGGCCAGAACCCGGCGATGCTCGCCACCGCCGTGGAAGAGGACATCCCTGCGATCTGGATCGTGATGAACAACTTCGCGTTCGGCACGATCGCCGGCCTGCAGAAGGCGCACTACGGCACCACCGTCGGCACGCTCTTCCGCAAGGACGACCAGCCCTACCAGGCCGACTTCGCCGCCGTCGCGCGCGCCTACGGCGCCGAGGGCGTCAAGGTGGAATCGGCCGCCGAGTTCAAGGAGGTGCTGGAACGTGCGGTCAAGTCGAACAAGCCCTTCGTGATCGATGTCGCGATGAAGAACAACCCGGTGCCCACCACCGGCCACTGGAACATCCTCGACATCTACTCGCCCGACGGCGGCGTATCGCACGTCAGCACGGACTGAGCGCGATCGCGACGCGGGCCCGCCAGGGCCCGCGTTCAGCCTGCGTGAATCCGCTTCGGAGCCCGCCCGGTCGACAGATCGGGCGGGCTTTGTCCGTGCTCTTGCACCCCGGGGGGCTTGCCCGTGGGGGCGCCGTGCCTTCAGACGAGGCCCGCCGCCCCCGCCGCGGCGCCCGCGGCGATGTACCACAGCGGGTGCCAGTGGCGGTAGAACATCAGCACGGTGCACACCACGACGAGCGCGACGCCGCGGTAGTCGAGCCCGGCCGAGGCGGCGATCAGCCAGCCGCTGGCGCACACCAGGCCGACCGCGAGCGGGGCGACGCCGACCTGGATCGCCGCGCGCCAGGGTGCGGTGCGAAAGCGTTCCCAGTGGCGGTAGAAGACGTAGATGAAGACGCTCATCGGCAGGCTGATCGCCAGCGTGGCGACGATCGCGCCGGGAATGCCGGCGACCTTCCAGCCGATCAGCGACACCACGAGCAGGTTCGGCCCGGGTGCCGACTGGGCGATCGCGAACAGATGGGCGAAGGTGGTGCTGTCCATCCACATGCGCTGCTCCACCACCAGGCGGTGAAGCTCCGGCAGCAGCGCGGTGATGCCACCGAAGGCGATCACGTTGAGGATCGCGAACTGGACGAACAGGTCGAGCAGCAGCAGGATCATGGCCTCGGCACCTTCCCGGCTTCCGCCAGCGCGCGGCGTGCGCGCCACCATGCCAGTCCGGCGGTGACGGCCAGCAGGGCGAGCATCAGCGGCGGCAGCGGCAGCTTCAGCACCACCATGGCCACCAGGATGAGCACGGCGAAGGGCAGGTAAAGCCAGCGTTCATGCATGGCCTGCGCCATCTTGAGCCCGGTGGCGAACAGCAGCCCGGCGCCGGCGGCCGCGATGCCTCGCAGCATGTCCTGCACGATGGCGAGATGGCCCCACAGGCCGTAGAGGGCGGCGAGCCCCATCATCAGCGCGAAGGGGGCGATCAGCAGCCCCGCGGTCACGACGATGGCGCCGCGCACGCCGTGCAGGCGCGCGCCCACGCACACCGCGAGGTTGATCACGTTCGAGCCCGGCAGGAACTGGCACAGGCCGAGGAGGGCGTTGAATTCGGGGCCGTCGAGCAGGCGGCGTTGCTCGACCAGCATGTGGCGCAGCAAGGGCAGCACGCCGCCGAAGCCGGACAGGCCGATGCGGCTGCAAGCGAGGAAGAGTTCGAGCAACCCGGGCGTGGCGCCCGCTTCCGCCGCGGGGGTTACGCCCGACTTGCCGTCCGGATTCGGCACGGTCTCAGAACATCTCGCCACCGCGCGCGCGACGAATCACGTCGAACACGCTGACGAGATCGCCTACCGGAATCTGCCCGGGCGCCGAGGAGTGCTCGCCCACGGCGAAGGTGAGGCAGGAACCGAACAGCCCGCCCACCATGCGGCTGACCGAACCGAGCGGGCCGATCGCCGAGCAGATCAGCGGGATGCGGGTCTTCGCGTCGGCCTCTGAGGTCGCGGCGAGCAGGCGCAGCACGTCGGCGCGGTCGCGCGGCCGGACCTGGACCATGGCGACGTCGGCGCCGAGGTGTTCGGCCTCCAGGAAGCGGTCGATGAGGAATTCCTGCCCGGGCGTGTAGCTGGTCTGGTGGTAGGACAGGATCAGGCTCACGTCGGCCTTGCGCGAGAATTCGCGCACGCGGCGCACATGGGCCGGCGAATTGCCGAGCTCGAAGTCGATGCATTCGGCGAGCCCGCCTTCGCACACCGCCTCGAGCAGGGCGACTACGCCGGCCTCGTCGAGGGCGGTGGGCTGGCCACCCTCGCCGGCGCTGCGGCAGGTGAAGATCATCGGCAGGCCTGCGGCCGCGGCGCGCAGCGCGACGGCCGCATCGAGCACCGCTGCGGTGTCGGCGACCGCGTCGAAGCAGTCGACGCGCCACTCCAGCATGTCGGGCTTCTTGCGCAGGATGGTGGCGAGTTCGCCGAGCAGGCGTTCCTTGCTGCGACCGATCAGCGGGGTGCAGATCAGCGGGGTTTCGCCGCCGGGCTTGCGGCCGGCGGGGTCGAGCACCAGGGGGTGTTTCATGCGATGCGCTCCAGAACCTGTGGATGTTTCGATGTGCCGCGCCTCAAGCGCGAGCGTCGCGCGCGAGGTAGGCCTTGAGGGTTTCGAGACAGCGGGTGGCGTGTTCGGCGTAGCCCATTTCCTCGTGCGCGGCCTTGTTGGGCAGCTCGATCGAATACACGCAGTGCGGAATGTGGGCGAGGATGCCGGCGACGTCGATGCCGCCCTCGCCGACATACATGCGTGCCTCGCGCAGGATGCGGATCATCTCCTGACGTTCGGTGGGGATCACGGCCGGCGCGTCGCACAAATGGGCGAAATGGAACCACTCCCGCGGCAGCGCGTCGAGTGCCGCCGGGTCGTCGCCTGCGCGATGGAAGTGGTGCATGTCGATCATCAGGCCGGCGTTGTCGCGGTCGATCGTGCGCAGCACGTCCGCCGCGCCGGCGAGGTCGCGCACCGCGGCGATCGGGACGAACTCGAGGTCGACGCTCAGGCCCAGGGGCTTGGCCAGGTCGCACAGCTCGGCGAATTTCTCGATGTAGTACTCGCGCTCGCCACCCCAGATCGACGACAGCACCGCCTTGGCGCCGAGCTCGGCGGAGACCTCCATCGCCGGCAGGTAGTCGCGCACGGTCACCCCGTCGAAGATGCGCGCGAGCTCGATGTCGTGAACGCGCACGCCGGTCGACGTCAGCGCGCGCCGCGTCTGCGCCAGCATCTGCCGGTTCTCGGCGAGCGCGTAGTTCGGCTCCCCGGGCAGGCCCATGAAGATCGGGCGGATGCTGACGTAGTCATATCCGGCGCGCGCCGCGATGTACACCATCTCGGGGGGCGCGCAGCCCAGCACGGTGAGGTGGGCGAGAGAAAATTCCTGTTTCATGGTCTGATCCGCTCGGGTGAAGGGAGCTGCGTCGACGGCGCCACACGAGGTGTCCGCCGCCATCCTGATGACGATAGTGGCCCGCTGGCGTCGCGTCCATTTGGCGAGCGCGATGGGCGGCCGGTGCCGGGGCGAGGCCTGCGCCACGACTGCGGCGCAGGCCTCGCGGCCGTCGGGAAGAAAAGGGCGCGCGCGACGAAGAGGGAGGGAGGAGGGTGTCGCATTGTCGCGCGCGCGTCGAAACTCATGCCGCCTGGAGGTCCCGGATGCCGTGCAGACCGTCGATGCAGTCGCGCGCGGCCAGGATGCAGCGGCGTGCCCACCCTTCCTCGGCGCCTGCGTTCGCGGCGCGCGGCGGCACCAGCGCGTAGGGCAGCCCGGCGGGAAGTGCATCGAGGATGCCGCGCAGGTCGACCGAGCCTTCGCCCGGGAGCACCACGGCGGGGCAGTTGGTGGTCGATCCGGCGGAGGCGGCGTCGCGCACCCGGACCAGATGGAACCACTCCTTGGGCAGCCTGCGCAGCTCCTCGGGCTCGTCGCCGGCGCGGGTGAAGTCCAGCGTGTCGATCAGGATGCCGGCGTTCGGGCGGTTGATCGCGCCGACCACCGCCGCGGCGGCGGCCAGTCGGGGGGTGGCGCTGCCATGGACGCAGGACAACTCCACCGTCAGCCGGAACGGGAGCGCGCGGTCGCACAGTCTGGCGAAGGCCTCGGTCGCGCGCTCGCGTTCGGTGTCGTCGATGCGCGCGACGACATGGCGTGCGCCCAGCCTGGCTGCGGTCTCGAGCAGTGGCAGGAAGGTGTCGAGCGGGCTGAAGGCGTCGATCGGCGCACCCTCCAGATCGAGCACCCGGATCCCGTTGTCCTCGAGGATGGCGCGGACCTCCCCGTTGGCCCCGGCGCGGTCGCGGTGCAGGAAGGGCCACGCGGCAGCCGCGAGGTCGGCAAGCCGCAGACTCGCGTGGGTGTAACCCGCGCGCATCGCGATCCGCAGGGTCTCCGCAGGCGAGTGGGGTGGGTCGTCCGGTCGAGCCAGGGAGAATCGGTGCGCCATGTCTCCGTTTCCGTGCAGGGGCGTGATCCTGCTCATGCGGCAGGGGAGCGCTCTTTCTTTGTCGAGGGTGGGCGGTGGTGGTGCTTGATGGCCGCCGGTTTTCGTTAAGATAGAATTTAGTTCTGTTCAATGCAACTTTTTTTGGTAGAAAGGCTTCGTCAGGCGAACTGTAGTTCTGCTCAAAAAAACATTGACAAAATCGGACTCAGGTTCAAAAATGGAACTAAGTTCAAGAAATGAGGTGTTCGATGGCGGGGAGTCTGCTGTTGCGTGCGATGAATGTGCTGGAGCTCCTGGCAGAGTGTCCGCATGGACTGCCCCTGCAGGACATCGCGGATCGCCTGGAGATCCCCAAGAGCGGCGTGCATCGCCTGCTCGCCGAGTTCATCCAGCTGGGCTATGTGGCCCAGGATGAGCAATCGGGGCGCTATCTGCTGACCACCCGGCTGATGTCGCTCGGCTTCCGCCTGTTGGGTGGCAGCGGCATCCTGGAAGTGGTGCAGCCGGTGCTGAATCGCCTTGCGCAGTCCTGTGGCGAGCTGGTTCGCCTCGCGGTGGTGGACAACGGTCGTCTGCCCTTCGTCGCCAAGGCGCAGGGTGCGCGCAGCGGTTTGCGCTTCGATCCGGACATGGGCGGCGAGGCAGCCCTGTTCTGCTCGGCGAGCGGCATGGCCTGGCTTGCCAGTCTTCCCGCGGACGAGGCGATCGCACATGTCGTCCGCCAGGGCTTCACCCAGCTCGAGCAGCGTGGCGCGCGCGTCCCCAGGACCATCGCCGAGGTCATGCACCAGGTCGCCGAGACGCGGCGTCGTGGCTACGCCTGCGCGATCGAGACCTGGGCGGCAGGCATGTCGTCCTGCGCTGTCGCGGTGGCCGCGCCGGGTTCCGATCGCGTCGGCGGTGTGGTCAGTGTCGCCGGCCCGAGCGTGCGCCTGACCGAGGCGGCGATCGAGGCCCTGATTCCCGAACTGCGTCAGGCGGCCGAGGAGCTCTCCGCGTTCGCGCCGCTGGCCGACTACCTCGAGAGCATCAATCCGGCGCCGCCGCGGCCCGCTTCCATGCGGTGAGCGGCCGCGAAGGCCCGACCCGCACGTTGTCCGCACGCCCCACCCGTTCCCGCCTCAGTCCCGCCTCACCGAGGGTACACCTGGAGACCGCAAGAAATGGATATGAACCTGAGTTCCGAACAAAAGATGCTCGTCGAGACTGTCCGCCGCTTCGTCGAGAACGAACTGCTGCCGCTCGAGGATGAAATCGAGGAAACCGGCCGCCTCGCGCCCGAGAAGGCGCGTGCGCTGTTCGAGAAGTCGATGGCCAACGGCCTGTACGCGATGAACATCCCTGAAGAGTTCGGCGGTGGCGGCCTGTCCGCGGTCGACACCATGCTGTGCGAGGAACAGTTCGGTCACGCCAAGGACATCCTGATCCGCCGCGCCTTCGGCAACGTCTATGAAACCCTCCTAGTCGGCACCCCGGCCCAGCACGAACGCTGGCTGAAGCCGGCGGTGCGCGGCGAGCGCACCTTCTCGATCGCGATCACCGAGCCCGGCGCCGGTTCAGACGCCGCCAGCATCAAGACCCGGGCGGTCGCCGACGGGCAGGGGGGCTGGAAGATCAGCGGCACGAAGCACTTCATCAGCGACGGCGAGTTCTCCGACTTCTTCATGGTTTCGGCCGTCACCGATCCCGACAAGGGCCCGAAGGGCATCTCGCTGTTTCTGGTGGACAAGGGCACGCCGGGCTTCACCATCGGGCGCGACCAGAAGATGATGGGGCTGACCGGCACCAGCCATGTCGAGCTTGCCTTCGACGAGGTCCCGGTCGGCCCCGAGAACCTGCTCGGCGGCGAAGGCCAGGGGTTCCGACTGATCCTCGAGACCCTGGGGCGCGTGCGCCTCGGTCAGGTGGGCGCGCGTGCGGTGGGCAAGTCGGTGCGGCTGCTCGATCTGATGGTCGGCTACGCCAAGGAGCGCAAGCAGTTCGGCAAGCCGATCGGGGACTTCCAGATGGTCCAGCAGATGATTGCCGACAGCGTGATCGAGATCAACGCCGCACGCCTGATGGTGCTCGATGCCGCCTCGACGATCGACGCCGGTCGCGATGCGCGCGACAAGATCGCGATGGTCAAGGTCTTCGCCGCCGAGACGCTCGGCCGTGTGGCGGACCGTGCGGTGCAGGTGTTCGGCGGCATGGGCTACTGCGCCGAGATGCCGATCGAGCGCATGTACCGCGACGCCCGCATCTACCGCATCTTCGACGGTGCCTCGGAGATCCACCGCATGGTCATCGCACGCAGCGCGATGAAGCATGGCGAAGCCCTTTTCGGCACGTACTGAGCGGAGGCGCGAAACATGAAGATCCTCGTACCGGTCAAGCGCGTGGTCGATTACAACGTCAAGGTTCGCGTCAAGGCCGACGGCAGCGGCGTGGACCTGGCCAACGTCAAGATGAGCATGAACCCCTTCGACGAGATCTCCGTCGAGGAGGCGGTGCGCCTGAAGGAAGCGGGCGTGGCCACCGAGGTGGTGGCGGTGTCCTGCGGCGTGGGCGCCTGCCAGGAGACCCTGCGCGCGGCGATGGCGATCGGTGCCGACCGCGGCATCCTGGTCGAGACCGACGTCGAGCTGCAGCCGCTGGCGGTGGCCAAGCTGCTCAAGGCGGTGTGCGACAAGGAACAGCCGCAGCTGGTGATCTGCGGCAAGCAGGCGATCGACGACGACGCCAACCAGACCGGGCAGATGCTCGCCGCGCTCGCGGGCTGGCCGCAGGCGACCTTCGCCTCCAAGGTGACGCTGGCCGATGGCAAGGCCTCGGTGACG
>NZ_AMXF01000010.1 GCF_000310225.1 Thauera phenylacetica B4P | reverse complement strand
CCGCGCGCGCGGCGGGCCAGGCGCGCGAGCAGGGTACCCAGACGCACGAGGGGGCCCGACGGGCGAGGCGCGAAGCGGCGCGCCTCCGCGCGCGCCCACGACTCGGCCTGCGCACGGGCGCAACATTCGCCCGCGCTGGCGTCGGGCATCGCCGCGGTCGGCTGCGTGGCTGGCGGCGTGACGACGGGGACGGGCGTCACGACGGCGTACGGCCGCCCGGGCCTTCCCTGCGCCCCTCGTCCTCGACCTCCACCTCGCGGATCACCTCGCCCTCGATGATCAGCCCGCGGTTGCCGCCAGCCGGGCCGTAGCCCTCCGCGCGCGCGCCGCGTGCGGCAGCCTGCGCATCCATCTGCGCGCGCATCGCCTTGCGCAGGGCGCGCGTCTTCCACCACACCCAGCCCCAGATCGCCACGCCGGCGGTCAGCAGCACCGCGAAGAAAGCGACCGAGAAGGTCAGCGCGAGCATGAAGACGCCCGCCATGACGACCGCGCCGACCACCTTCTGCAGCAGCGTGGGCGGCTTGGCGGCCGGCCCGCCGAGGGTCTGGAAGAGGCCGGAGAATCGGGGATCCCTGTACATGAGTCAGTCCTGTCGGGGGGCGCGGACCATCCGCGCCGCATGCGGAAGTGTGAGCCCCCGCCGGAAAAAAGATTCCACGCGGGCGGATGCGCGCATGGATTGCTTACACATTCTCGCCCAAGCGGACCGCCCTTGCCGAGTGCACCGCTCGCGAGCCCCCCCTGTGGAGCGGCGGCAGCAGCGAAGGAGGCGGTGCGGCGGCAATGAGCGAGGGTGGTTGCGCCGACGCCGGGCGAAGGCGGTCGTGCCGACGCCGCATTCGCGCCTGCCGGCGCTCCTACAGGACACCGCCGCGGCTTCGGGGGGCGAACGTGCGATCCCGCCGGCGCTGCCGCATTGAAAACCTCGCCCGGACACGCGAACATCCCGCCATGCCCACCCTCTCCCTGCAACAGCTCCGCACTCGCCACGTCGGCCCGATCGACCTCGACATCGCCGCCGGCGAATGCGTCTGCATCCGCGGCGCCTCGGGTAGCGGCAAGTCCTTGCTGCTGCGCGCGATCGCCGACCTCGACCCGCACGCCGGCGCGGCCGTGCTGGACGGGCGCGCGTGCGCGTCCATGCCGGGGCCGGCCTGGCGGCGCCAAGTGGCGCTGGTGATGGCCGAGGGCCAGTGGTGGGCCGACCGCGTGGGCGAGCACTTCCCCGGCGGCTGCACGCCCGCCTGGCTGGACCGCCTGGGCCTGCCCGCCGACGCGCTCGGTTGGCAGGTGGCGCGCTGCTCCACCGGCGAGCGCCAGCGCCTCGCCCTGCTGCGCACGCTGATGCAGCAGCCCGCGGTGCTGCTGCTCGACGAACCCACCGGCAACCTCGACGAGGACAGCACCGCCCGCGTCGAGGCCCTGCTCGGCGACTACCGGCGCGAGCACGCCGCCGCGCTGCTGTGGGTCAGCCACGACCCGCGCCAGGCCGCGCGGGTGGCGCAGCGCCGCTTCGTGCTCGAGGACGATCGGCTGGTCGAGGAAGGCGAAGAAGACGGAGGCGAGGCCGCAAGCGTCGGCCACGCCAGGTCTCTTGGCGCAGGGGACGCGGCATGGTGATCGAGCTCACGGTCCTCGACCTCGCGCTCGCCGCGCTGCTGATCCTCGCGCTCGCCGGCGTGTCGCTGCGCCTCGGGCTGGGGATCGGGCAGCGCCTGGTGGTGTCGGCGGCGCGCACGACGATCCAGCTGCTGCTGATCGGCCTGGTGCTCAAGCTGCTGTTCGACAACGTGCACTTCCTGTGGGTCGCGGCGATGGCCGCGGTGATGATCACCGCCGCCGGGCGCGAGGTGATGGCACGGCAGAAGCGCCGCTTCGTCGGGTGGTGGGGCTTCGGGCTGGGCACGCTGTCGATGTTCGTGTCCTCCTTCACCGTGAGCGTGCTGGCGCTGCTGGTGGTGATCGGCAACACGCCCTGGTACACGCCGCAGTACGCGATCCCGCTGCTCGGCATGGTGCTGGGCAACACCATGAACGGCATCGCCCTCGGGCTGGACCGCCTGACCCACGAGGCGAGCACGCGACGCGCGGTGCTCGAGGCCCGGCTCGCGCTCGGCCAGGACTGGGACGAGACCATCGCCGACACCCGGCGCGAGGCGATCCGCGTCGGCATGATCCCGATCATCAACGCCATGGCCGCGGCCGGCATCGTCAGCCTGCCCGGCATGATGACCGGCCAGATCCTCGCCGGCACGCCGCCGGTGGAGGCGGTGAAGTACCAGATCCTGGTGATGTTCCTGATCGCCGGCGGCACCGGCTTCGGCACCGTGGTGGCGGTGAGCCTGGGCGCACGCCGGCTGTTCGACGAGCGCCAGCGCCTGCGCCTCGACCGCCTGCACACCAGCGCGGATTGACGGGGACGCGCAGGATGAGCCCGGCCGCCCCCGCCTCGACGGCCGCAGGCGTCGCCGGCACGCACGTCGCGCCGACCGGTGTCGCCGCCATGGAAACCGCCGATGCCGGCGCCCGACGCTCCGCGCTCCTCCTCTTCGGCGCCTTCGACCGCCACAACCTCGGCGACCTGCTGCTCGGGCGCATTGCCGCCGAGCTGGCCACACGCCTGCTGCCCGGGCGGGAAGTGCGCTTCGCGGGCCTCGCCGCGCGCGACCTGAGGACGGACGGCGGTGCCCGCGTTCAGGTGCTCGCCGAACTCGCCCGGGAATGGAATCCCGCCCCGCGCGAGGGGGCACCCGCATGGCCGCCCGCATCGCCCCCCGCGCTGCTCCAGGTGGGCGGCGAGATCCTCGGCTGCAGCGCCGGGGAGGCGGCGGTGATGCTGCTCGACGCCACCGGCGCCGCACACGCGATCGCGCTGCACGACCGCGACCCGAGCGCGCGCGAGGCCTGGGCACGCGGCGTGCTCGGCAACGTACTCGGGCTGCCCTACCTCGCCCCGCATGCCGCCTTGCCGCCCGGCACCCGCATCGTGCACACCGGCATCGGCGGCGTCGACTTCGCGAGCCTGCCCGCGGCGCTGCGTGCCGAGGCCCTCGACGAACTGCGCGCGGCCGCCTGCGTCCAGGTGCGCGACCGGCGCACTCGCGACGCACTCGCCGCGGCGGGCATCGAAGCCGAACTCGTCCCCGACCCGGCGGTACTGGTCGAGCGCCTGCTCGGCGCCGAGGTGGCACGCCACGCCGCGTTGGGCGAACCCGCGGTGCTGCGGGCGCGGTTCGCACAGGGCTACGTGGCGGTGCAGCTCGCGGCAGAACTCGGCGACGACACCACCCTCGCCGCGCTCGCGGACGACCTTGCCGCGATCTCCCGCGCGCACGGTCTGGGCGTCGTGCTGTTCTGCGCCGGACGCGCACCCTGGCACGACGACCCGGAACCGCTGCAGCGCCTGCGCCGCCGCCTGCCCGACGCGGCATCCGCGGTGGTGGCCGAGTCCCGCCACCTCCTCGACCTGTGCGCGCTGATCGCGAGCGCCGCGCTATGCTGCGCGAGCAGCCTGCACGCACGCATCGTCGCCGACGCCTTCGCGCGCCCCGCCATCAGCATCGCCTGCGGCACGGCGCAGGCCGCCAAGCTGCGCGCCTGGCTCGACACCTGGTACCCGCCGCAACGCCATCACCTGGCCGCGCCGGGGAACCTCCGCGCGCTCGCCCGCTCCGTGATGGAGCCAGCGCCTGGCCAACGCGAGGCGCACGCCGCGCAGCTCGCCGACCTCGCCGAGGCTGCGGCGCGCAGCGCATTCGCACACCTTTTCGATCCGCTCGACCCCGAGGACAAGACCCCATGACCGATCTCTTCACCCCGCTCCAGGCCGGCGAGCTCGCCCTGCCCAACCGCATCCTGATGGCCCCGCTCACGCGCTGCCGCGCCGAAGCCGGCCACGTGCCCGGCGAATTGATGGCCACCCACTACGCCCAGCGCGCCAGCGCCGGCCTGCTGATCGCCGAGGCGACGATGGCGATGGAGGGCAACTCCGCGTTCTGGCACGAGCCCGGCATCCACTCCGAGGCCCAGATCGCGGGCTGGAAGAAGGTCACCGATGCGGTGCACGCCGCCGGCGGGCGCATCGTGCTGCAGGTCTGGCACGGCGGCCGCGCCTGCCACCCGCTGCTCAACGACGGCCGCCAGCCGGTGGCGCCGAGCGCGCTCGCGATCACCGGCGACGAGGTGCATACGCCCAAGGGCAAGCAGCCCTACGTGGTGCCGCGCGAGCTGCGCGACGACGAGCTGCCGGCCATCGTCGCCGGCTTCGCGCGCGCCGCCGAGAACGCCCGCGCCGCCGGCTTCGACGGCGTGGAGGTGCACGGCGCCAACGGCTACCTGCTCGACGAGTTCCTGCGTGACGGCAGCAACCAGCGCGGCGGCCCCTACGGCGGCCCGCGCGAGCACCGCGCCCGCCTGCTGTTCGAGGTGCTCGAGGCGGTGTGCAAGGTGTGGGGCAGCGGCCGCGTCGGCGTGCGCCTGTCACCGCTCAACAGCTACAACGACATGGTCGACAGCGACCCTGTGGGCCTCGTCGAATGGCTCGCCGGCTGCCTCAACGACTACCGCCTCGCCTACCTGCACCTGATGCGCGGCGACTTCTTCGGCAAGCAGCAAGGCGACGTGGTGACGCCGGTGCGCGCCGCCTACCGCGGCGTGCTGATCGGCAACATGGGCTACAAGGCCGACGAGGCCAACGCCGCGATCGCCGCCGGCAAGCTCGACGCGGTCGCCTTCGGCACCGCCTTCCTCGCCAACCCCGACCTGCCCGAGCGCATCCGCCGCAACGCCGCGCTCAACGCGCCGGATCCGGCGACCTTCTACACACCGGGACCGCACGGGTACACCGACTATCCAACCCTGGCCGCAGGCGCATAAACCCCAGCACGTAACGCCGGCGCCCCACCAGGGGGCGCCTAGACCGCCACCAGCACGTCAGCCTGCGCCTCGGTCAGCACCTGCTTGGTGACGCAGCCCAGGATCAGGTCCTCGAGCGTGCTCTCGCCATGCTTGCCGACCACGATCAGGTCGCAGTCGCCTTCCTGCTCCTGCTCGAGGATGTTGTGCCGCGGCGCCCCGACCAGCACGCGTGGCAACCAGTCCGCGTCGTCCAGCCCGACCTCACGCGCAAGATCAACCAGGCGGGCGCGGTGCTGCTGCGATGTCAGCTGCCGATAGTGCTCGATCTCCGCCGTGTCGATACCGGCCTGGATCAGCTTGCCCTCGAAGGGGACCTCGAAGGCGTGCAGCAGCAACAGCGTGGCGCCGGGCGCGATCGCCCGCGCGAGCGCGATCGCCGGGCGCGAATGGGCCGAGAAATCGACCGCCACCAGCACCCGGCGATACGGCTCGTGCGCCATGCCCTTGACGACCAGCAGCGGACGCCGGGTGGTGCGCACCATGCGCTCGGCCGTCGAGCCGAGCAGCCGGTGGCGCAGATGGCTGCTGCCGCGCGCGCCCAACACCAGAAGATCGGGATTGCGCACGTCGGCGAAGGCGATCAGTTCGGCCAGCAGTGGCCCCGACGCGAGGTGGGTGCCGGGCGTGATGGCGTGCCGGGCCTGCACCCGGGTGGCGAGTTCGTGAAGTTCGCGGCGCGCCTCATCGACCAGCGTCTGCTCGAAATTGGCGGGCAGGCCGGTGAATGCGGCACGCAGCCGATCGAGCGCGCCCGGCACCTGGATGTGCAGCAGATCGAGCGCGGCTGCGGTGTCGCGCGCAACCATGGCGGCGCGCTCGGCTGCATGGCGCGCGGGCGCGGAGAAATCGGTCAGGGCCAATACGCTGTCGATCCGTGTCATTGCCGACCTCCTCTCGTCATTGGGTGTCTTCCCGCATCGGGGCGGATTCGGGCTCGGTCGATGCCACCCGCGCCAGCAAGGATGCTTCGGCCTTGCCGAGGCTGTCCGGCGTACCGAACAGCACGAGCGTATCGCCCGCTTCGAGCTTCAGGCCGGGCGAGGGGTGGAGCATGCGCTCGCCCGCCCGCACCAGCGCCTGCAGCCGGCAGTCGCCGAGCGCCAGCGCGCCGAGCAGTTGTCCGAGCGCGGCCGAGCCGGCGACGACTTCGACCGCATGCAGCCGATCCTGGCCCGGATCCTGATCCGCCTCGCCCAGCGCGGGTTCGTCCGAACGGTAGAGCTCGTGCAGGTGCTGGTAACGGTTGGCCTGCGCCGCGCGAATGCGGCGCAGCACACGCGGCGTCGGCACATCCGCCATGAGCAGCACATGGGCGGCGATCATCAGGCTGGCCTCCACCGTCTCGGCCACCACCTCGGTCGCGCCGAGTTCGAGCAGTTCGGCGAGCGGGGCCTCGTCGCGGGTACGCACCATGACCTTCACCGGCCAGCGACTCGCGCGCACCTGCTGCAGCACCTTGCGTGCCGCACCGAGGTCGTCGTGCGAGATCACGATCAGCCGCGCATGGTCTGCCCCGACCGCCTCCAGGATGTCGCGCTCGGAAGCGTCCCCATAAAACACAGGCATGCCTGCGGCATGGGCGTCGCGCACCCGCGCCGGATCCATGTCGAGGGCGATGAAGGGAATCCGCTCCACTTCCAGAAAACGCGCGAGGTTCTGACCGATCCGACCATAGCCGCAGATGACCACGTGGCCACGCTGGCCGGGCGGCGCGTCCCCGGCATGCGCCACCCCATTGGTGGCCAGCACCGGTCGCCGCACCAGGCGACTGGCGAAGGCCGCGTTGTAGCGGATGAGGAAGGGGGCGATCAGCATGCGGAACAGGACCGCCATCAGCACCACCTGCGCCACATCGGAAGCCAGCACCTGGCTGTCGAGCGCAATCGCCAGCAAGGCGAAGCCGAACTCGCCACCCACCGCCAGCACCGCGCCGGTGCGCACCGCCGTCGCCCGGTTGACCCCCGCGGAATGGACGATGAAGAAGACCAGCACCGCCTTCGCAACCAGCATGGCGACCGCACCCGCCAGCGCCAGGTGCCAGATCTCGGGCAGCGCCGAGACGTCGAGCAGCATGCCGATGGTGACGAAGAACAGGCCGAGCAGCACATCGCGAATCGGCCGGATGGTCGATTCGATCTGGTGGCGGAACTCGGTCTCGCCCAGCATCATGCCGGCCAGAAAGGCACCCAGCGCCATCGACAGGCCGAGGCTCTGCGTGATCGCCGCGGCGACCAGGCTCACCAGCAGCACGGTCAGCGTGAACAGTTCGGCCGAGCGCCGCCCCGCGACTTCGTGAAACAGCGGCCGCAGCATCCAGCGTCCGGCCAGGAAGACCAGCACGAAGGCCGCGCCCGCCTTCAACAGGGCCAGCCCGAGCGGCGCCGCGACCGACCCCGAGGCCATGCCGAGCACCGGAATGACCACCACGAAGGGGACGGCGGTGATCTCCTGAAACACGGACATCGCGACCCCGAGCCTGCCGTGCCGACTCTGGTCCTCGCCCTGTTCGATCAACTGCTTGCTGATGATCGTGGTCGAGGACTGCGCCACCACCGCACCGATCACGAAGCCCGTCTCCGGCGCATGGCCGAGCAGCCAGGCACCGACGCCGACCACGATGGTGGTGAAGCCGACCTGGGCGGTGCCGAGGCCGAACACCAGGTTGCGCATGGCAAGGATCTGCGGCAACGAGAAGTTCAGCCCGATCGTGAACAGCAGGAAGACGATGCCGAATTCGGCCAGCACGCGGTTGTGCTCGACATCGGGTACAAGTCCGAACGCGTGCGGCCCGACGAGCGCACCAACCAGCAGATAGCCCAGGCTGGAGGGCATGCGCATGCGCTGCAGCGCGACGACGGCGACAACGGAGAACACCAGCAGGATGAGGACGTGCAGTTGGACGCGGGGAAGCATCCGGAACTCGGGGCATTCGGAGAGGGACGGTGGATCCGGCCCCGCACAGGGCCCGAACGGCGACCCCCCAACCATACACGGCGGCAGACTGGATGTATCGTGCAGCCTGGGCACTGCAACGAGGCCATACCCACGTCATCCCGGCGCGCGCCGATCAATGCAGGTCTGCGCTACGGCGGCCGCGCCTCAGGGATGGCGCCAGAACGCAAAAGCCTGGAAACGGCTGCCCTGCCACCAGGCGCTCGCCGGTGTACCACGCAGCACGTTGCGCGTACCGGCCTGCGACTCGAGCGGGCGCAGCACCTCGTGCTCCGCACTGCGCACCGCCTTCGCGTCGCCGGTTTCGGGCACCACCGCGGTGATGTGGCCGGGGCGGTTGAGGTCCACCCGGCGGGCGACGATCACGCACACCTGGCCGGCATTGGCCGCCGCCTGCAGCGCGGTGAGCTCGACCTCGCGCCTCCAGCCGAAGGCGGGACCGTGGTCCTCGAGCCAGTCGTACAGCGAGTTGGCGTTGAGCTCGCGTACCGTGCGGCCGTATTCGACCGCCACCTGGGCGCCCTCGCGCAGCTGCAGCAGGGCGCGGTCGGTCCACCACACCCGCGGCAGATAGACGCCGCACAGGTAGGCCAGGTCGGTCGCGTAGATGTTGCAGTAGGTGGTGCTGCCCGCCGGCTTGTAGCGCAGATGGGCGGGGTTGGCCACATCCAGGTAATCGACGATCGCCGACACCGAGGCCGCCAGGCTCGCCGCGTCGCCGCCCGCACGCGCGGGGCGGCCGGCTTCGCCGAGCGGATAGGCGCGACCGCCGTCGCGGCGGCGGGTGATGTCGGCGCGATCCTGCTGCATGTGTGCCGCAGGAAGCGCGGCGGCCTGCGCCGGGGCGGCGGGCACGGTTGCCGCACCACGGCTGGTCGGCAACGCCTTGAGATAGCGCTCGGCGACCACGCCCTCGCGCAGCAGCCCGCTCAGGGACACACGGATGCGCACCCAGCCGGGCTCGCCGGCGGGCCCGAGCACCTGCACCTCCTTGCCCTGGTTCAGCACGCCGATCCGCGTGCGATCGGCGACCACCGGCGCGCTGCGCAGCATGAGCTGGGTAGCGCCGACACGATGCGAGGGCTGCAGCACCGCGGGCTGGGCGACGGTGTCGACCGTGCCGGCCGCCGTCAGCTCGCGCAGGGTGCGCTTGGCCGTGCGCAAGAGCTCGAGACGGTGCTCGTATCCGATCAAGCCGCCGTTGATCCGGCGCGTGATCGCGCCGAGGTCGTCGACATCGGCGAGCGCGTTGATCGCGTTGCGATCCCAGTAATACACCGCGGACTCGACCGCGTAGCGCTCGGCCACCCAGTCCGGGTTGGCCACCACGTCGGCGCCGCACCACTGCGCGAAGCTGCGGTAGTTGTCCTTGCCGGTGAGCTGGATGAGGCCGCGGCCACGATAGCGGAAGCCGTCGCCGCTGGACTCCGGGCCGTTGCCCATGCGGCTGGCGTAGACGCGGTTGGCGATGTGCTCGGGCTGGCGCGCGTGGGCTGCCGCCTCGGCGTCGCTGCGGTAATACTTGCGGAAGACCCTGCGCAGGCCTTCGGCGGAATAGTTGAGGTTCTCTTCGGTCAGGCGCAGGCAGCCGGATTCGTGCATCACCTGCGCGAGAAAGTGGGCGATGCGCAGCTCGGTGTCGATGCCATGCAGCGCCATCGCCGCGTTCAGCGCATCGAGGTGCCGATCGGCATGCGCCGCCGAGGCCCCCATCCGGGTAAGCAGTTCGCGCGTGACCAACATGGCATTCTCCCTGGGAGGCATTCCTGCCTTCACTTAAGCCCATGGGGTCGGCGTTTTCAAGACCTGTCGCCCCGGACGGCGTTGGGCGACGCGAACGGCGGACGAAGCCGGCGGGAAAGTCGGCCATAATCCGTTCATCCCGCTCTCGCGGACGGAGGCGATGCCCATGTTCTCCATGCCCTCGCGCTCGACCCCCAGGATCGCCGCCGCCACACTGTGCGTGCTGGCCAGCCTCGTGTTCGCGGGTGGCTGCGACGCCCGCACGCCATCGGCCGGTGCCGCGCGCTCCGATGCCGCGCCGCTCGCGACGCGCTGGCTCGTGGTGTGCAGCAGCACGGACGACGCCAACGACACCCGGCTGCTGCTCGGCCTGGCCGCAGACGGACGCCGGGTGACCCGCTTCGAGATCGTCACGCCGGATTTCCTGTGGAACATTCCCGGCCAGCCCGAGACGCCGCGCTTTCCTGCCGGCCAGAGCGATGCCTCGCCCGACCTCGCCGGCGCGCTGCGCTTCGAGGCGATCATCGACGCGACGGGCGAGCTGCGCCTGCTCGACTTCGGCGCACCGGAGCCCGACGCGGTGCAACTCGAAGGCCTGCGCGGTTCGCTCGCGCTGCATGAAAGCTGGCAGAACGGTCGCGCCCTGGGCTCTCTGTTCCACGCCGCGACGGGCAACCTGGTGGAGGTCGCGCCGGTGCAGTGCCGACGCTCCGAGGAAACGCGACCACCCGCACGGCCGTGACGCGTGCGTGTGATTGCCGGACCGCCGGGTTCGCAGCGGCCGCAGCTCCTACAGGCGGCTCCGGGACGCGCGGCGGTTCATGTAGGAGCGCCGGCAGGCGCGAAAACAGTGGCGGGAGCACGCCGCGCACTTTTACCCTAGATCAGCCCGAGCCCGCGCAGCAGCCACACCCCCGCGCTGGTGGTGAGCAGCGAGCCGAGCGTGGTCAGCGCGATGATGTTGGCCGCGAGCGTGGCGTTGCCGCCCATCGCCCGCACCATCGAATAGCTCGCCGCCGCCGAGGGCGAGGACGCCATCAGCATCAGCACGCCGAGCTCCATGCCGCGGAAGCCCGCCGCCCACGCGCCGAGCGTGAACACCAGCGGCATCGCCACCAGCTTGCCGAAGCCGGCCAGCGCGGTGTTGCCGGCTTCGGCCCGCAGGCTGCGGAAATCCAGCGTCGCGCCGGCGCACAACAGGGCGAGCGGCAGCGTCATGTCGGCGATGTAGCCGGCCGACTTCATCGCCACCGCCGGCAGCGGGATCGCGAACGCCGACACCGGCAGCGCGAGCAGGATGCCGAGGATCAGCGGGTTGGTGGCGATGCCGAGCAGGACCTTGCCCGGACCCTGGCTGCGGTGCAGCGAGCGGCTGAGCGTGATCACCCCGAGGATGTTGACCAGGATCGTCAGCACGCCGACGTAGAGCGAGGCCATCGCCAGCCCCGGCTCGGCGTAGGCGTTGCCGCAGTAGGCCAGGCCCACGACACCGAAGTTGGAGCGGAAGGCGCCCTGCACCACCACGCCGCGATCGCGCTCCGGGTGCACGACGAAGCTCGCCACGATCTCCATCAGCAGCCAGATCGCCACCGTCGCCACCAAGCCGTAGACCAGCATGCCGGCGCTCGCCGAGTCCGCAAGCCGCGTGCGCGCGATGTTGACGAAGAGCATGGTCGGCAGGCCGACCACGAACACCAGCCGCGAGCCCGCCGCGATGAAGCCCTCGGTGATCAGCCCGACCCGGCGCAGCAGCACGCCGAGGCCGAGCAGGGCAAAGATCGGCCCGGTGACGCCGAGCGAGAAGTCGAGCAGTTCGAGGAAACCGGACATCAGGGCCGCAGCACGAACAGCAGCGCCGACAGCGTGCCCACCGACACCAGCGTGGACAGGAAGACCGCCGAGGCCACCGTGGACTGGCAGGCGCCGTAGCGCTGCGCGAACAGGTAGGGCGTGATACCCGCCGGCAGCGCCGCCAGCAGCACGCCGGTCGCCACCCACAGCGGCGGCACGTCGAACACCTGGGTGGCGAGCAGCCACACGATGAGCGGGTGCAGCACGGTCTTCAGCCCCACCAGCAGCGCCGGCTCGCGCAGGTTGCCGCCCAGGCTGTAGCGCGTCAGCGAGGCGCCGAGCGCGAACAGCGCGCACGGCGTCGCCGCGCTGCCCAGGCCCTTGGCCACCGCGTCGAGCGGTCCGGGGATTTCGATGCCGAGCAGCGCGAAGGCCAGCCCGCTGGACAGGCCCCAGATGATCGGGGTGCCGAGCACGCTCTTCGCCAGCTTCAGCGGCATCGCGCCGCGCCCTTCACCCTTGCCCTGCGCGGCCTCGATCAGCGCGGTGGTGGGTGGCAGCAGCAGCAGGCTGTGGCAGGCGATCATCACGAACAGCGGCAGCGCCGCATCCGGACCGTAGGCGGTCATCACCAGCGGGATGCCGAGCATGCCGGTGTTGGAAAAGCCCCCGCCGAGCCCGAGCACCGCCTGCTCGTCGAGCCGGCGCCCGAACAGCACCCGGCCACCGATCATCGCCAGCGCATACACCCCGAAGGCGCCGATGTAGTACGACAGCAGATAGCCCCAGGGCATCGCGTCCGGCAGCTCGGCCTGCGCGATCGCGCGGAACAGCATCAGCGGCAGCGCGAAGTTGAACACGAACAGCGACAGGCCACGGTTGGCCGCCTCGTCGAAGGCGCCGTGGCGTGCGGCGGCGTAGCCGAGGCCGAGCGTGCCGAAGACCGGCAGGATGATGCCGAAGATGATGTCCATTGCGTCCCCTGGAAAAGCGCGCGTGATGATCGGGCGAACGGGCGGCCGACAGCCACCGACGTCGGCGGGGCGCTATTCAGCTCGGCCGCGTTCCGCCTCTTCCTGGACCCTGGCCAGGCGTTCACGGCTGTTCGACAGGTGCGTGCGCATCGCTGCGCGCGCGGCTTCCGGGTCCTGGCGGCGGATCGCGTTGTAGACGTCCTCATGCTCGCGGTTTACGCGGTAGAGGTACTCGGCGAAGTCGTCACCAGCCAGGCGTGCCGTGTTGACTCGCGAGCGCGGGATGATGGTCTCGCCGAGATGCTTCATGAAGTCGGAGAAATGCGCATTGCCGGTAGCGTCCGCGATCGCGAGATGGAAGCGAATGTCGGCGCCGATGCAGCTCTGCTGGGTACCGACCGCCGACTGGAAGGCATCGAGCGCCGCCCGCATCTCGTCGAGTTGCGCATCGTTGCGGCGCAGGGAAGCAAGCGAAGCCGCCTCGGTCTCGAGGGCGATGCGCAGTTCGAGGATCGCGATGACGTCGCGCACCGTGTTGAGGGTCGCAGGATCGATCCGCAGGGTTCCCTGCGTCTGCGACGGCGTTGACAGAACGAAGGAGCCGATGCCGTGGCGCGTCTCCACCAGTCCGGCAGCCTGCAGGCGCGAGATCGCCTCACGCACCACGGTGCGGCTGACCCCGCGCTCTCGGACGATCTCCGACTCCGTGGGCAGCTTGTCGCCGGCGCTGAGTTCGCCAGCCTGGATCCTCCGCGTCAGTTCCGCCATCAACTCATGAGCGAGACCACGTGCGGGACGGCGGCGCGGGCGGACGGTGTCGGGTGCGGCGGCAGGTGCGGGGTTCATGGCAACAAGCGCGCGATGCGCTCCTGGTCGAGGGTTTCGCAAGGCCCGAACGAAGTGACGTGGCAAGCCGGGCTAGAACAGCTTGCGGTTGATTGTATGTTGTCTGACGTCTTGAGCCAAGCTAATGCCCCGCCTGATTGTCAGACATCCGAAGCCCGCACCTCCAAACCTGAAGAGTCATCGGACCACATCGAAACCAAGTCCTCCCCGAATTGCGCGCTGCAACAATGACTTATTCACTAAAAACGAGCGTGAAAGCCGAGATTCAGGGTCTTCCGTGCTGCACTGCAATAGAAAAAATCATTCTGAGGATCAAAAAAGCACTTGCATTCCCGTCTTTCGATTTATAGGATGTCATACATCTTCAGCAGGCGTGATAAAGACATGACTTCCTCCAGATCCAGCCTCAAGGCCCCGGTCGTTACCTCCATGCGCGTCGTTCCGGTCGCCGGTCGGGACAGCATGCTGCTTAATCTGAGCGGCGCGCACGGTCCGTACTTCACCCGCAACATCCTCATCCTCGAGGACAGTGCGGGCAACACCGGCCTGGGCGAGGTGCCCGGCGGCGAGAAGATCCGCCAGACCCTGGAAGACGCGCGCAGCCTCATCGTCGGCCAGCCCACTGGCAACTGGAACGCCATCCTCAACGCCATGCGCCAGCGCTTCGCCGATCGCGACGCCGGCGGCCGCGGCCTGCAGACCTTCGACCTGCGCGTGACCATCCACGCCGTGACCGCGGTCGAGGCCGCGCTGCTCGACCTGCTCGGTCAGCACCTGGGCGTGCCGGTCGCCGCGCTCCTCGGCGAAGGCCAGCAGCGCAGCGAGGTCGAGATGCTCGGCTACCTGTTCTTCGTCGCCGACCGCAGCAAGACCGATCTCAAGTACCGCAGCGAGCTCGACGCCGAGGATGCCTGGTTCCGCGTGCGCAACGAAGCCGCGATGACGCCCGAAGGCGTCGTGCGCCTGGCCGAAGCCGCCCACGCGCGCTACGGCTTCAACGACTTCAAGCTCAAGGGCGGCGTGCTGCGCGGCGAGGAAGAGGTCGAAGCCATCCGCGCCCTGCACGAGCGCTTCCCGCAGGCGCGCGTGACGCTCGACCCCAACGGCGGCTGGCGGCTGAAAGACGCGGTGCGTCTGCTGCGTGACCTGCACGGCGTCCTCGCCTACGCCGAGGACCCCTGCGGCGCCGAGAACGGTTTCTCCGGCCGCGAGGTGATGGCCGAGTTCCGCCGCGCCACCGGCCTGCCCACCGCCACCAACATGGTCGCCACCGACTGGCGCCAGATGGGGCATTCGATCCAGCTCCAGTCGGTGGACATCCCGCTCGCCGACCCGCACTTCTGGACGCTTGCCGGCTCGGTGCGCGTGGCGCAGATCTGCCACGAATGGGGCTTGACCTGGGGCTCGCACTCCAACAACCACTTCGACATCTCGCTGGCGATGTTCACCCACTGCGCCGCCGCCGCGCCCGGGCGCATCACCGCCATCGACACCCACTGGATCTGGCAGGAAGGCAGCGAGCGCCTGACCCGCGAGCCGCTGCAGATCGTCGACGGCAAGGTGGCCGTGCCGCAGAAGGGCGGGCTTGGCATCGAGCTCGACGAGGACCAGCTCGAGCAGGCGCACCGCTGCTACCTCGAAAACGGTCTCGGCGCGCGCGACGACGCGGTCGCCATGCAGTACCTGATCCCGGGCTGGATCTTCGACAACAAGCGCCCGTGCATGGTGCGCTGAGCCCTGCCCTCCACCCCGAAACCGCTTCAACGATCACGGAGAACTCACATGAAACTCGGATTCATCGGCCTCGGCATCATGGGCGCACCGATGGCGGGCCACCTGCTCGCCGCCGGCCACGAACTCTTCGCGCAGTCGCATGGCGGCGTGCCCGCCGAACTGCAGGAAAAGGGCGCCAAGGTTTGCGCCAACGCACGTGAAGTCGCGCAGCAGGCCGACATCGTCTTCGTCATGGTCCCCGACACCCCGCACGTCGCCGACGTGCTGTTCGGCGCCAACGGCGCGGCCGAAGGCCTGTCCGCCGGCAAGACCGTGGTCGACATGAGCTCGATCTCGCCGATCGCCACCAAGGACTTCGCCAAGCGCATCAACGCGCTGGGCTGCGACTACCTCGACGCCCCGGTCTCCGGCGGCGAGGTCGGCGCCAAGGCCGCCAGCCTGACGATCATGGTCGGCGGCAGCGAGGCCACCTTCGCAAAGGTCAAGCCGCTGTTCGAGCTGATGGGCAAGAACATCACCCTGGTCGGTGGCAACGGCGACGGGCAGACCTGCAAGGTCGCCAACCAGATCATCGTCGCGCTCAACATCGAGGCCGTCGGCGAGGCGCTGCTGTTCGCCTCCAAGGCCGGCGCCGACCCCGCCAAGGTGCGCCAGGCGCTCATGGGCGGCTTCGCCTCCTCGCGCATCCTCGAGGTGCACGGCGAGCGCATGATCAATCGCACCTTCAACCCCGGCTTCCGCATCGAGCTGCACCAGAAGGACCTCAACCTGGCCCTCGAAGGCGCGCGCGCGCTCGGCCTGTCGCTGCCGCACACCGCCAGCGCGCTGCAGCTGATGAACGCCTGCGCGGCCCACGGCGGCGCCGGCTGGGACCACTCCGGCCTGGTGCAGGCGCTCGAGATCGCCGCCAACCACAAGATCGCCGGCAACTGAGCCGCGCCCGATCCCACCGCTCTCCCACGGCGGGCGCCGTGGATGACGCAAGTCGCCGCAGTGCCCGCCACCTTTTTGCCTAGCGCATCGGAAACGACCATGGACCTGCCCATCAACCGTTTCAAGCACGCCATCCAGTCCGGCCAGAAGCAGATCGGCCTGTGGTCGCACCTGTGCAGCAACATCAGCACCGAGATCCTCGCCCACTGTGGCTACGACTGGCTGCTGCTCGACATGGAGCACTCGCCCAACGAGGTCGGCACCATCCTGTCGCAGCTGCAGGCGATGAACGGCGGCAGCGCCACGGCGATCATCCGCCCCTACTGGAACGACATGGTGCTGTTCAAGCGCCTGCTCGACATCGGTGTGCAGACCCTGCTCGTGCCCTACGTGCAGACCGAGGAAGAGGCGCGCAACGCGGTCGCCTACACGCGCTACCCGAACCGCGGCGTGCGCGGCTACGCCGGCGCCCCGCGCGCCTCCAACTACGGCCGCATCAAGGACTACGCCCACCGCTGCGAGGACGAGATCTGCGTGCTGGTGCAGGTGGAGACCGTCGAGGGCCTGAAGAACATCGAGGCGATCGCCAGCGTGGAAGGCATCGACGGCGTCTTCATCGGCCCGGGCGACCTCTCCGCCGCGCTCGGCCACCTCGGCAACCCCAAGCACCCCGAGGTGCTGGCCGCGATCGAGGACGCGATCCGCCGCATCCAGGCCTGCGGCAAGGCCGCCGGCATCCTCACCGGCGACGAGACCCTGGCCAAGCGCTACGTCGAGCTCGGCTGCCTCTTCGTCGCCGTGGGCGCCGACCAGAACGTGCTGCGCGATGGCGCGCAGGCCCTGGTGCAGCGCTTCAAGGCCTGATCCAACGACTCACACCCGGACGACCACCATGCTCGAAAAGCCCGCTTCTCCCATCCGCTTCAAGCGCCTGCTGCTGACCGGCGCGGCCGGCAACCTCGGCAAGGAGCTGCGCCCCCGCCTGCGCGCCTATTGCGACGTGCTGCGCGTCAGCCATCGCTCCGACCTCGGTGCGCCGGGCGCCGGCGAGGAAGTGATGACGGCCTCGCTCGAGGACAAGGACGCCATGCTGGCGCTGCTCGACGGCGTCGACGCCGTGGTGCACATGGGCGGCGTATCCACCGAACAGCCCTGGGAGCCGATCCTGGCCGGCAACATCGTCGGCGCCTACAACCTCTACGAGGCGGCACGCAAGAACGGCGTCAAGCGCATCATCTTCGCCAGCTCCAACCACGTCACCGGCTTCTACCGCCAGGACGAGGTCATCGACACGCGGGCCCCGGTCCGACCGGACGGCTTCTACGGCCTGTCGAAGGCCTTCGGCGAGAACCTCGCACAGCTCTACTTCGACCGCTGGGGCATCGAGACCGTCAGCCTGCGCATCGGCTCGTCCTTCCCCGCCCCGGTCGACCGCCGCATGCTCGCCACCTGGATGAGCTTCGACGACCTCGAGCGCCTCGTGGTCGCCGGCCTGACCGCACCGATCGTCGGCCACACCGTCATCTACGGCATGTCGGACAACGCCACCACCTGGTGGGACAACACCCATGCCCGCCATATCGGCTACCGCCCGCTGGACAGCTCCGACGTGTTCCGCGAGGAGGTCGAGGCCCGCCAGCAGACCATCGACCGCAAGGACCCGGTCGCGCTCTACCAGGGCGGCGGCTTCGTGGCCAAGGGGCCCTTCGACTGATCCGACCGGCTTCTTTCATCACCGGCCTCGAGCCGCCAGCGGCGGCAAGCGGCCCGCAGCACCCCATCCACAGGAAGGAGACTCACATGAAAACTCGCAGGAAATTCCTCGCCACCGGCGCCCTGATGGCTGCGCTGGGCCTCGCCGGTTTCGCCCCGATGGGTGCGAACGCACAGACGGTCATGAAGGCGGCCGACGTGCACCCCACCGGCTACTCGACGGTGGTAGCGGTCGAGAACATGGGCAAGAAAGCCGAGGCCGCCACCAACGGCCGCATCAAGTTCCAGATGTTCCCGGGCGGCGTGCTCGGCGACGAGAAGACCATGATCGAGCAGACCCAGTTCGGCGCGATCCAGATCCTGCGCACCTCGCTCGGCCCGGTCGGCAACGTGGTGCCCGAGGTCAACGTCTTCAACATGCCCTTCATGTTCCGTGACGAGGCCCACCTGCACGCCGTGCTCGACGGCCCGATTGGTCAGGAGATGCTCGACAAGATCAGCGCGTCGTCGGCCAAGATGGTCGCGCTCGCCTTCACCGTCGCCGGCAGCCGCAGCCTGTACACCAAGAAGCCCGTGCGCACGCCCGACGACCTCAAGGGCCAGAAGATCCGCATGATGGGCAACCCGCTGTTCATCGACACCATGAACGCGATGGGCGGCAACGGCATCTCGATGGGCTACGGCGAGGTGTTCACCGCACTGCAGACCGGCGTGATCGACGGCGCCGAGAACAACGAGCCGAGCCTGCTCACCTCGAACCACTACACCACCGGCACCAAGTACTACACCCAGACCAAGCACCTGATGATTCCCGAGATCATCGTCATGTCGAAAGTCACCTGGGACAAGCTGTCGGCGGAAGACCAGGCCATGTTCAAGAAACTCGGCCGCGAGGCGCAGATGGAACAGCGCGATCTGTGGAACAAGAGCGTGGCCGAGAGCACCGACAAGCTGAAGGCCGCGGGCGTCGAGTTCATCGACGTCGACAACAAGCCCTTCTACGACGCCACCGCACCGGTGCGCGCCAAGTACGGCGAGAAGTACGCGGACCTGATCAAGCGCATCGAAGCGGTCAAGTAAGCGTCAAGACGTCTCTCCCAGGGGTCGATGTACCGCATGGGCATCGGCCCTACCTCCGGAGTCCTCTCCAAATGAGTCATCCCTTCATCCGGCTGATGGACCACGTCTATCACGCCTGCATCTGGGTCGCCGGCCTGTCCATCCTGGCCATGTCCCTGATCATTCCCTGGGGCGTCTTCTCACGCTACGTGCTCGGCACCGGCTCGCATTGGCCGGAACCCATCTCGATCATGCTGATGGTGGTGTTCACCTTCATCGGCGCCGCGGCCAGCTATCGGGCCGGCGGGCATATCGCCGTGGCCATGCTGACCGAACGCCTGCCCGCGAGCCTCCAGAGCGTGTGCGCCAAGCTGGTCGATCTGCTGATGGGCGGCATCAGTGTGTTCGTCGCCTGGTACGGCATGGATCTCGTGCTGGCGACCATGGAACAGACCGTCGCCGAGTTGCCGTCGATGCCGGTCGGCTACACCTACCTCGCCCTGCCGGTCGGCAGCGCGATCACCCTGCTGTTCGTCATCGAACGCGTCGTCTTCGGCAGCCAGCACACGCGGCCGATCGTGCGCTTCGACGAACACCACGAAGAACCCGCCGAAGGAGGCGCATGATGGACGCCCTGGTCCTGCTCGGCAGTCTTGCCATCTTCATCGCGATCGGCGTCCCGGTCGCCTATTCCCTCGGCCTCGCGGCGCTGGTCGGCGCGATGTGGATCGAACTGCCACTCGAGGCGGTGATGATCCAGCTGGCCTCGGGGGTCAACAAATTTTCGCTCCTGGCGATCCCCTTCTTCGTGCTCGCCGGCGCGATCATGGCCGAGGGCGGCATGTCGCGCCGCCTGGTCGCCTTCGCCGGCGTGCTGGTAGGTTTCATCCGCGGCGGCCTGTCGCTGGTGAACATCCTCGCCTCGACCTTCTTCGGCGCCATCTCGGGCTCGTCGGTCGCGGACACCGCCTCGGTCGGCTCGGTGCTGATCCCCGAGATGGAACGCAAGGGTTACCCGCGCGCCTTCGCCGCCGCCGTGACGGTCAGCGGTTCGGTGCAGGCGATCCTGATCCCGCCCAGCCACAACGCGGTGATCTATTCGCTCGCCGCCGGCGGCACGGTGTCGATCGCCAGCCTGTTCATGGCCGGTGTGGTCCCAGGCCTGCTGCTCGGGCTGACCCTGGCGATCATGTGCCTCTTCATCGCCAAGAAGAAGAACTACCCGAAGGGCGACCCGATCCCGCTGCGCCAGGCGCTGCAGATCGTCGGCGAGGCGATGTGGGGTCTGCTCACCATCGTCATCATCCTCGGCGGCATCCTCAGCGGCGTGTTCACCGCCACCGAGTCGGCGGCGATCGCGGTGGTGTATGCCTTCTTCGTCACCATGTTCATCTATCGCGACTACAAGTGGAGCGAGTTGCCCAAGCTGATGCACCGCACCGTCAAGACCGTGACCATCGTCATGATCCTGATCGGCTTCGCGGCATCCTTCGGCTACCTGATGACGCTGATGCAGATCCCGATGAAGGTCACGGCCGCCTTCACCGCGCTCTCGGACAACCGCTACGTGATCCTGGCGCTGATCAACGTCATGCTGCTGGCACTCGGCACGCTGATGGACATGGCGCCGCTGATCCTGATCCTGACGCCGATCCTGCTGCCGGTGGTCACCGGACTCGGCATCGACCCGGTGCACTTCGGCATGATCATGATGGTGAACCTGGGTATCGGCCTGATCACGCCGCCGGTGGGCACGGTGCTGTTTGTGGGCAGCGCGGTCGCCAAGCTGCCGATCGGCGTGGTGACGAAGGCGGCGATGCCCTTCTTCTTCGCCCTCTTCATCGTGCTGCTGTTCGTCACCTACGTGCCCGGCCTGTCGCTGTGGCTGCCGCGCGCCCTCGGCCTGTGAGCCCGCGATGAGCACCGTGGTCTATGTCTCCAACGCCGACAGCGGCGACCTCTCGCTGCTGTCGATGGCGGCCGACGGCACCCTGGCGCCGCTCGGCACGGCGGAAGTCGGCGGCACGGTGATGCCGCTCGCGGTCAGCCCCTGCCGCCGCTTCCTGTATGCGGCGCGGCGCAGCGAACCGATGGCGGTCGTCAGTTTCGCCATCGATCCGGCCGATGGCGCGCTGAGCCGGCTGGGCGAGGCACCGCTGCCGGCGAGCATGGCCTACATCGCCACCGACCGCAGCGGGTGCTGGCTGTTCGGCGCGTCCTACCAGGGCGACGTGCTCACGGTGAGCCCCATCGGCCCCGACGGCATCGTTGCCCCGGTACGGCAATCGATCCCCACCGGCCGCCACGCCCACGCCGTCCTGCCCGCCCCCTCCAACCACCACGTCCTGGCCACCAGCCTGGGCGGAGGCGTGGTGATGCAGTTCACGTTCGACCCCGACCGCGGCAGGCTCGATCCGAACGAACCCGCCACCTTGCCGATCCGGCCCGGCGCCGGCCCGCGCCACCTGCGCTTTCATCCGGATGGCGGAGTCGCCTATCTGCTCAACGAACTCGACGCCTCCCTCGACGTGCTCGCCTTCGATGCAAGGAGCGGGACGCTGCGTCCAGTACAGACCGTCGACACCCTGCCGCCCGGCTTCACCGGCGAACCCTGGGCCGCCGACCTGCAGATCACCCCCGACGGCCGCTTCCTGTACGCCAGCGAGCGGCGCTCGAGCACGCTCGCCGCCTTCCGCGTAGAGGACGCCGGCACGCGCCTGGTGCCGCTCGGCCATATCGCGACCGAGACGCAACCGCGCGGTTTCGCGATCGACCCGGATGGCCGCTTCCTCCTCACCGTCGGCCAGCTTTCCAACCGTCTTGCACGGTACGCCATCGACCCTGCCAGCGGCATGCTCGAAGCGGTGCAGTCGCTGCCAGTGGGGCGCAATCCGAACTGGGTGGAGATCGTCGAATTGCGCGGTCACGAGCCCCCGGACTGAGATTTTCTCCACTACCCGGAGCCCCCGGCTCCGCTCCAACGGACTCAGCCGAACGGGCAGAGTCCATTGCGACGCACCCGGATCGTGCAGGCGGAAGACCCCGTCCTGGCGGTTCGACGCGCCCCCGATTTCCGGCAACCCTCCGGCAATGCGGGACAAAAAGCACACGAAAAAGTACGCAACGACTCCAGGAGACCCTCCATGCAACCCAACTTCCCCCGCAGCCGCCCGCTCGCCCTCGCGGTGGCCGCAGCAATGACCAGCCTGCTCGGTGGCTGCTTCGGCGACTCGGATCCGTCCTACGAGCAACCCACCCTCGATGTCCGGGTAAAGAAGATCGTCGGCGAGAGCGGCTACGAATTTCGCGACCTGAACGGCAACGGCAGCGTCGACCCCTACGAGGACTGGCGCAAGCCGATCGACGCCCGGGTCGATGACCTCGTCGCCCGCATGACCCTGGAGGAGAAGGCCGGGCTCATGCTCATCCAGACCCTGAATGGCGGCTGCGCCGGCGCGGCTCCCGCCCTCGCCGACAACTACATCGGCGTGCAGATGATGCATCGCTTCATCTTCCGCAACGTGGTCGACGCCGTCGGCACCTGCGCACCGGACAGCGGCATCCGCGCGGGGTCACGGCTCACCCCGGCCGAAGCAGCAAAATACATGAACACCATCCAGGCGATGACCGAGGCCACCCGGCTCGGCATCCCCGCGCTGTTCAAGTCGAACGCCCGCAACCACTTCGAGCGCGATGCCCGCACCGGCATCAACAACTCGTCGGGCGTGATGACCGAATTCCCCAAGGAGGCCGGCATCGCCGCCGCCGCGCTGGGCGAGGAGTTTCGCAACAAGGGAACGACCACGGTCGGCGACATGGCGGTGGTCGAGCAGTTCTCCCGCGTAATGGGCGAGGAATGGAAGGCGATCGGCCTGCGCGGCATGTACGGCTACATGGCCGACCTCAGCACCGAACCACGCTGGTATCGCGTACATGAGACCTTCACCGAGGATGCCGATCTCGCCGCCAACATCATGAAGACGCTGGTCGTTCATCTGCAGGGCGGACCACTCAAGCCCGAGTCCCCGGTCGCGCTGACCATGAAGCACTTCCCCGGCGGCGGTCCGCAGGAGCTCGGACTCGACCCGCACTACGCCTTCGGCAAGAACCAGGTCTATCCGGCGGGCCAGTTCGGCTATCATCTCAAGCCCTGGCAGGCCGCGATCGACGCCGGTGTCTCCTCGATCATGCCCTACTACGGCGTGCCGATCAGCGTGACCTACGACGGCGTCACCTACGACCAGACCGGCATGGCTTTCTCGAAGCAGATCGTGACCGATCTGCTGCGCGGCAAGCTCGGCTTCGACGGTTACGTCAACTCCGACACCGGCATCATCAACGACCGTGCTTGGGGCCTGGAGGGAAAGACGGTACCCGAGCGGGTCGCCGCGGCGATCAACGGCGGAACCGACACGCTATCCGGCTTCAACGACGTCAAGACGATCACCGATCTCGTCGCTGCCGGCCTGGTGACCGAACAGCGCGTGGACGAAGCCGCGCGCCGCCTGCTGAAGCCGCTGTTCGAGCTCGGCCTGTTCGAGAACCCGTACGTCGCCGAAGCAGCTGCAACCGCCAGCGTGGGAACCGGAGCCAACCGCACCGCCGGCCTGGACGTCCAGCGCAAGTCCGTCGTGCTGCTGCAGAATCAGGGGGACGCGGGCGCGAAGACGCTGCCGGTACCGGCGGGCGCACGCATCTATGCGATGGGCATCGACACCGCCGACCTGCGCAACTACTTCGCCGACGTCACCAACGGCGAGGCCGATCCGTCCGGTGCCGCCCTCCCGCGCGATGCCCAGGGCAGGGTCGACGGCCGCCCCTCGGCCGCCGGATACGACCGCGCGATCATCCGTGTCGAAGTGCGCAACGTCGGCACCAACGGCTATCGCTCCCTGGATCCGGCAACGGGGGCGAACCCGTCCTTCCTGAATCCGCTCACCGGCGCCGTCTGGGGCGCGCAGGACCCCTGCGTCACGCATCCCGCGCAGAACCCGCAGTGCGTGGACGACGGCTACCTTGGCGGCCCGGTCGCCAACGGCCTGGTCTTCGGCGGTGCGCTGCCCTGGGAGGCGAACAATCTGTCGTTCTCCACGATGGCCTCGTCGAAGTCCTGGCAGATCTCGCCCGCGCTCGCCGACATTCAGGCGGTCATGAACGAGATCGGCGCCGAGAAGACCGTGCTCAGCGTCTACTTCCGCCAGCCCTACGTGCTCGATGACGCCAGCGGCCTGAAGGATGCGGGTGCGATCGTGGCCGGCTTCGGTGTGAGCAACACCGCGCTGCTCGACGTGCTGACCGGCAAGATCCTGGCGACCGGCACATCGATCGCCCCGCAAGGCAAGCTCCCGTTCGCGCTCGCCAAGAACCTGCAGGCGGTAATCGACAACGACCCCGACGCACCGGGCTACCCGGAAGCCAACACCTTGTATCCGTTCGGCTTCGGTCTGAGCTACTGACGCGGCAAGCGGGGCGGGCCGATGCTGCCGGCTCGCCCCGACATTCGAACGGAAGGCGCAACCGCACAAGGAGGATCCAGATGCAATCACCGCTCACCATCCGCATGCACCCCGCCGACAATGTCGCCATCGTCGCCAACGACGGCGGTCTGGCCGCGGGAACGGTCCTGCCCGATGGCCTCGTGCTGCGCGAGAACATCCCCCAAGCCCACAAGGTCGCGCTGATCGACCTCCCTGCCGGCACCGCGGTGCGGCGCTACGACGTCGCCATCGGCTACACCGTACAGGACATCCCGGCCGGCAGCTGGGTGCATGAGCGCCTGCTTCGCATACCCGCTGCGCGCGAACTCGACGGCCTGCCGATCGCGACCCGCAAGCCCGCGCCACTGCCGCCGCTCGAGGGCTACACCTTCGAGGGCTACCGCAATCCCGACGGCTCGGTCGGCACGCGCAACCTCCTCGCCATCACCACCACGGTGCAATGCGTGGCCGGGGTGCTCGACTTCGCGGTGCGGCGCATCAAGGCCGAGCTGCTGCCGAAATACCCGAATGTGGACGACGTCGTCGGCCTCGAACACAGCTACGGCTGCGGCGTGGCCATCGACGCGCCCGACGCCGTCGTGCCGATCCGCACCCTGCGCAACATCAGCCTCAACCCGAACTTCGGCGGCGAGGTGATGGTGGTGAGTCTGGGCTGCGAGAAGCTGCAGCCCGAGCGCCTGCTGCCACCGGGCAGCATCCCGATCGTGGATGAACGCGCCCCGGGCACCGGCACCGATGCCGGGCTCGACGTCGTCTGCCTGCAGGACGAGCGCCACGTCGGCTTCCTGTCGATGATCGACTCGATCCTGAACAGCGCCGAGGAACACCTCAAGCGCCTGAACGCCCGCCGGCGCGAGACCGTACCCGCCTCCGAGCTGGTGGTGGGCGTGCAATGCGGCGGCAGCGACGCGTTCTCCGGCGTCACCGCAAACCCGGCGGTCGGCTTCGCCACCGACCTGCTGGTGCGTGCCGGTGCCACCGTGATGTTCTCGGAGGTCACCGAGGTGCGCGACGGCATCGACCAGCTGACCGCGCGCGCCATCGATGCCGAGGTCGCCGCGGCGATGATCGCGCAGATGGCCTGGTACGATGCCTACCTGGATCGCGGGCGCGTCGACCGCAGCGCCAACACCACGCCCGGCAACAAGCAGGGGGGCCTCTCGAACATCGTCGAGAAGGCGATGGGCTCGATCGTGAAGTCCGGCACGGCACCGATCTCGGGCGTGCTGGCGCCGGGCGAGAAGCTGAAGCAGAAGGGCCTGATCTACGCCGCCACCCCCGCCAGCGACTTCATCTGCGGCACCCTGCAGCTCGCCGCCGGCATGAACCTGCACGTGTTCACCACCGGCCGCGGCACACCCTACGGCCTGGCCGAATGCCCGGTGATCAAGGTCGCCACCCGCAGCGACCTGGCGCGGCGCTGGCACGACCTGATGGACGTCGACGCCGGTCGCATCGCCACCGGCGAGGCGACGATCGAGGACATCGGCTGGGAGCTCTTCCACCGGATGCTCGACGTCGCCAGCGGCCGCAAGACTTGGGCCGAACACTGGAAGCTCGCCAATGCGCTGGTGCTGTTCAACCCGGCGCCGGTGACCTGATCCTTCATCCCCCGCTTTGCCCCCGCGCGCGCCTTCCGCGAGGAAGCTGCGCGCAAGCCACTTTTCAGGGAGCCCGATCTCGTGGATAGCCGCAACTTGTTCTCCGGCCCGAAGGCCGTCTTCCTGCTCGCCACCCTGTGCTGCCTGCTGTGGGGCAGCGCCTACCCCGCGATCAAGAACGGCTACGCGATGTTCGGCATCGCCGCCGACGACATCCCCGGCAAGCTCGTGTTCGCCGGCTGGCGCTTCCTCTTCGCCGGCTGGGTGCTGCTGGTACTGGCCCGGATCATGAACAAGCCGGTGTTCTGCTTCGGCGCTCGTGATCTTGGCGCACTGGCCCTGCTTGGCGTCACCCAGACCACACTGCAATACGTCTTCTTCTACATCGGTCTCGCGTACACGACCGGGGTGAAGGGATCGATCCTGAACGCCACCGGCACCTTCTTCAGCGTGCTGCTGGCGCACTTCATTTACCACAACGACCGCCTGAGCTATCGCAAGGCGCTCGGCTGCGCGGTGGGCTTCGCAGGCGTCATGGTGGTGAACCTCGCCGGGGGCGGCGCCGGGCTGGATTTCGAGTTCACCCTGCTCGGCGAGGGCTTCATCGTCATCGCGGCCTTCGTTCTGTCTGCGGCGACGATCTTCGGCAAGCGCATCTCGCAGCGCATGGATTCGATGGTGATGACCGGTCATCAGCTATCGATCGGCGGCGCGGTGCTGCTGCTGATGGGCTATGGCGGCGGCGGCACGCTCGAGGGCTTCACCCTCGCCTCCACGGCACTGCTGGCCTACATGGTGGTCCTGTCCTCGGCAGCCTTCGCCCTCTGGGCAACCCTGCTCAAGTACAACCGCGTCGGCATGGTCACGGTGTACAACTTCCTCATCCCGGTGTTCGGAGCCTTGCTGTCGGCGATCTTCCTCGGCGAGGACATCCTTCAGTGGCGCAATGCGCTCGCCCTGGCGATGGTGTCGGCCGGCATCTGGTGGGTGACCACCGAGAAGACACCCTCGCTCACCGTTGCGTCGGCGCCGATCCAGCAACCGCAAACCACCCGCAAGACCGGCGGGCCCTCGCACTGAGGCGCCCTGACCCGCCCACCACCTCTCAATCCCGTACCCGAAACCTGCCCCGAGAACGCTCGCAATGACCCGCCAGACCAAGATCGTCGCCACCCTCGGCCCCGCCTCGTCCGACCCGCAGATCCTCGCCCGCATGGTACAGGCCGGGGTCGATGTGGTGCGCATGAACTTCTCCCATGGCAAGGCCAGCGACCACATCGCGCGCGCCGAGGCGATCCGCAAGGCGGCCGCGAACGCCGGCCGCCCGGTGGGCATCCTCGCCGACCTGCAGGGGCCCAAGATCCGCGTCGGCAAGTTCGAGGAAGGCCGCGTGACGCTGACCCGCGACGCGCCCTTCATCCTCGACGCCCGCTGCGAGCTCGGCAACGCCCAGCGCGTCGGCCTCGACTACAAGGACCTGCCCAAGGACGTGAAGCCGGGCGACGTGCTGCTGCTCGACGACGGCCGCCTCAAGCTCACCGTGCAGCGCGTGGTCGGCCACGAGATCCACACCCTCGTGAAGGTCGGCGGCGAGCTGTCGAACAACAAGGGCATCAACCGCCAGGGCGGCGGGCTCACCGCGCCCGCGCTCACCGCCAAGGACATGGACGACATCCGCACCGCCGCGCTCATCGGCGTGGACTTCGTCGCGGTGTCCTTCCCCAAGAGCGCGGCCGACATGTACATGGCGCGCCAGCTCATGCGCGCCGCCGGCTGCGCCGCGCTCTTGATCGCCAAGATCGAGCGCACCGAGGCGGTGGCCAACCTCGACGAGATCCTCGACGCCTCCGACGGCATCATGGTGGCGCGCGGCGACCTCGCGGTGGAGGTCGGCGACGCCGCGGTGCCAGCGCTGCAGAAGAAGATGATCCGCGCCGCGCGCGACCGCAACAAGCTCACCATCACCGCCACGCAGATGATGGAGTCGATGATCACCAGCCCGGTGCCCACCCGCGCCGAGGTCTCGGACGTGGCCAACGCGGTGCTCGACGGCACCGACGCGGTGATGCTGTCGGCCGAGACCGCCGCCGGCAAATACCCGGTCGAAGTGATCGAGTCGATGAGCCGGGTGTGCGAGGAAGCGGAAAAATCGGCCGAGATCGGGCTCGATCGCGAGTTGCTGAACCGCGTCTTCACCCGCATCGACGAATCGATCGCAATGGCAGCGATCTGGACCGCCTATCACCTCAAGGTGAAGGCGATCGCCTCGCTCACCCAGACCGGCTCCACCGCACTGTGGATGAGCCGACTCAATGCCGGCGTGCCGATCTACGCGCTCACGCCCGAACCCCGCGCCCACGACCAGATGACGCTGTACCGCGACGTGCGCCCGCTGCTGATCGAGCAGCGGACCGACGACCGCGACCTGTTGCTGTGGGAAGCGGAACAACTGCTGCTGCGTCGCGGCATCGTCGACCGGGGCGACCTGATCGTGCTCACCATCGGCGAGCCGATCGGCAGCAGCGGCGGCACCAACACGATGAAGATCGTGCGGGTCGGGGAGCATCCCGAGCCGGCACGCTGACCGCAGCGCAAGGGCGGCCGCACGGGGCCGCCTGCCCGGCATGCGGTGCGAACGCGCGCTCAGGCGCCGGACGGGGCAGCCGAGCCGAGCCGTAGCACCGCCGCGACGTTGCGCGCCGTGAGCTCCACGTTGGCGGCCGCGTCGCGCAACGCCTCGTCCAGCGTGCACGGCTTGCCCAGCACGCTGAACACCGCGTCGATGCCGTGCGCGTGCACCACGCCGACGTCGGCGCCGAGCGAACCGGCGATGCCGATCACCGCCTTGCCATGGCGCTTGGCGACGCGGGCGACGCCGATCGGCGTCTTGCCATGCACGGTCTGGAAGTCGATGCGGCCCTCGCCGGTGATCACCAGGTCGGCGTCGCGTACCTGCGTGTCGAGGTCCACCGCCGCGGTGACGATCTCGATGCCGGGCTTGAGCGTCGCGCCGAAGAAGGCCAGCATCGCCGCGCCCATGCCGCCGGCCGCGCCGGCGCCGGGCACCGTGTCGACCGCCACGCCGAGGTCGCGCTCGACGATGCGGGCGAGGCGGGCGAGGTTGGCGTCCAGCGCCTGCACCATCTCGGGCGTGGCGCCTTTCTGCGGGCCGAACACCGCCGAGGCGCCGCGCGCGCCGGTGAGCGGGTTGTCCACATCGCAAGCGACTTCGATGCGGCACTCCTTCAGGCGGGGATCGAGCGCGGAGACGTCGATGCGATCGAGGTCGGCGAGCGCACCACCGCCCGGGCCGAGCTCGAGCCCCTGCGCGTCGAGCAGGCGCGCGCCCAGCGCCTGCACCATGCCGGCGCCGCCGTCGTTGGTGGCGCTGCCGCCGATGCCGAGGATGAAGCCGCGCGCGCCAGCGTCGAGCGCGGCGCGGATCAGCTCGCCGGTGCCGCGCGAGGTGGTCACCAGCGGATTGCGCCGGTCCGGCGGCACCAGCGCCAGGCCGCTGGCGGCCGCCATCTCGATCACCGCGGTGTCGCCGTCGCCAGTGAGGCCGTAGAAGGCCTCCACCGGCTCGCCGAGCGGGCCGCTCACGGCGACGACCTCTCTGCGCCCAGCGGTGGCGGCCACCATGGCGTCGACCGTACCCTCGCCACCATCGGCGACCGGCACCAGCACGTACTCGGCGGCGGGGAAGACCTGGCGAAAGCCGGCTTCGATCGCCTGCGCGACCTCGAGCGCGGACAGGCTCTCCTTGTAGGAATCGGGGGCGATGACGATCTTTTTCATTGGCAGGGTCTCCGGTCGCTGCGGGTCGAATGCCCGCTGAAGTGGAGCTTATTCCCAGCCGGCCGACAATCAATCGTCTGTTTGCACAAACAAAGTACCTTGAATACAGGTTTTATTGTCAAACCCGACTATGCCTCACCAACATCCAGTTCGAGGCCGATGAACAGCAGCAGGCAGTCGTTCAGACGGGAGAGGTCCAGTGCGGTGATCTCTCCAATGCGGCGCAGGCGGTACTCGAGGGTGTTTCGATGCACATGGAGCGCGCCGGCGCTCGGCGCCGCCTTCATGTCGTGCGCGAACCACGCCGCCAGTGTGCGCCGCAACTGGCCGTCGCGGTCGTGCCGCGCGAGGCGGCGCAATGGAAGGCGCAGTTCGTCGGCCCGCCAGCCCTCGCCCAGGCCGGCGAGCAGCACCGGCAGGGTGAGTTCGTCGTAGCAGTGGATCGCCGCCTGCGGGCGATGGCGGCGCCCGGCCTGCAGCGTGGCGCGCGCAGACTGCCAGGAACGCACGAGGCCATCGTCGCCACCGAAATACCCACCGAGGGCAAGACAGGGCTGCCCGCTGCCCTCACCGCGCAGGCGTTCGTGCAGGCTCTGGAGGCGGCCCCGCAGATCGGATGCCGCAGCGGGCAAGGGCATCAGTACGGCCAGCTCGCGCAGCGTCACCGGGGCACAGGCCAGGCCGGGCTCGTGCTCGGCAAGCAGCCGGCGCAGGCGCTGCTGCGCGGCGAGGACGGCATCGGCCGCCAGCCCCGCGTCGGCGATGTCGATCAGCAAGGCGACGCACGGTCGGGCGAGATCGACGCCGAGGCGGCGCGCCCAGTCGTCCAGCCCGGCGCCCGGCGGGGACACGCCGATCCGCTGCAGCACCAGCTCCTCGCGCAGGCGCTGGTCGCGCGCGAGCATCTGCATCCATTGCGCCTGCTCCAGCATGGTCTCGGCCGCCAGTCGGACCAGCTCGGCGTGCTGGCGGACAGCATCGGGTTCGCCGCTCAGGCCCACCACCCCCACCACCCTGCCTTCCGCACGCAGGGGCAGGTTGATGCCCGGTCGGGTATCGTGCAGGCGCTGCGCGACCGCCTCGTCGACCTCCACCGCCCGCCCCTGCGCGAGCACCAGCAGCGCACCCTCGTGGCGGGTCCCGAGGCGCGCGCGGTCGCCGCTGGCGATGACCAGCCCGCGCTCGTCCATCACGTTGACGTTGGTGTGCAGAATCTGCATCGCGCGATCGACGATGGACTGGGCGAGCGAGGCATCGAGCAGGAACATGGCGGTGCGCCGGTGACGGATTGGACGGGAACCGGCCACATGCTGCCGCGCGGCGTGCCGCGGAACAAGAGCGGCTTCGGCGGCGTCCGACGTGCAGGGTCCGGAATTTCCCGTCAGCCCGCCCGTGGAGGCCGAACATGACCCGCACCGAAACCGACAGCCTCGGCCCGATCGAAGTCCCCGCCGAAGCCTACTGGGGCGCACAGACCCAGCGCTCGCTGCTCCACTTCGCCATCAGCGACGAGCGCATGCCGCTCGCCATCGTGCAGGCGCTCGCGCTGATCAAGAAGGCGGCGGCGCGCGTGCATGCCCGCAGCGGCGAGCTCCCGGCGGACCTTGCCGAGCGGATCGAACACGCAGCCGACGAGATCCTCGCCGGCGAGCATGACGCGCAGTTTCCGCTCGTGGTGTGGCAGACCGGCAGCGGCACGCAGACCAACATGAACGTCAACGAGGTCATCGCCGGACGCGCCAACGAGCTCGCCGGGCAGGGCCGCGGCGGCAAGGCGCCGGTGCATCCCAACGACCACGTGAATCGCGCGCAGAGCTCGAACGACTGCTTCCCGACCGCGATGCACATCGCCGTCGCACGCGCAGTGCACGACGAACTGCTGCCGGCGCTAACGGAGCTGTCGAACGGGCTCGCCATCCAGGCCGAACGCCATGCAGACGTGCTCAAGACCGGACGCACCCACCTGATGGACGCCACGCCGATCAGCTTCGGCCAGGAGCTGTCGGCCTTCGTCGCCCAGTTGAACACCGCCGCGCATGCGATCCGCGCGACGCTGCCCGCGGTGTACGAGCTCGCCCAGGGCGGCACTGCCGTCGGCACGGGGCTCAACGCGCCGGCCGGCTTCGCCAATGCGATCGCTGCAGAACTGGCTGCGCTCACCGGCTTGCCGCTCACCAGCGCACCCAACAAGTTCGCCGCGCTCGCCGGCCACGAGCCGCTGGTGGCGCTGTCGGGCGCGTTGAAGACGCTGGCGGTCGCGCTGATGAAGCTTGCCAACGACCTGCGCCTGCTCGCCTCGGGCCCGCGCGCCGGCCTCGCCGAGCTCAGGCTGCCGGCCAACGAGCCGGGCAGCTCGATCATGCCCGGCAAGGTCAACCCGACGCAGTGCGAAGCCTTGTCGATGCTCGCCTGCCAGGTCCTCGGCAACGACGCCACGATCGGCTTTGCCGCCAGCCAGGGACAGCTTCAGCTCAACGTGTTCAAGCCGGTCATCGCCCACAACCTGCTGCAGTCCATCCGCCTGCTCGCCGACGGTTGCCGCAGCTTCCAGCGCCACTGCGTAGCCGGCCTGGAACCCGACACCACGCGCATGGCCGAGCACCTCGATCGCGGCCTGATGCTGGTCACCGCGCTCAACCCGCACATCGGCTACGACAAGGCGGCGCAGATCGCGAAGAAGGCGTGGGCGGAAGGCACCACGCTGCGCGCTGCGGCGCTCGCGCTCGGCTTCACGACCGCGGAGGAGTTCGATGCCTGGGTGCGGGCGCAGGACATGCTCGGCAGCTGAAAGCTGCATCCGGATGTGATCGTGATCGCTCGAGCACGCGCACGCGCACCCGGCAGGGCTGCGGCAAGGGCGCCGAATGGCGGCTGTGCGCGGGTCCCCACCCTCTCGCGGGTGAGAAACAATTCGCAACGCTGTGCCGGGATCCCGGGGTCGATCCCGCACTCATACTGCGCACACCCCGACAGCGCGGCGGAATCCCCTTTCCACCGCGCACCGACCATCACAAGGAGGCCATCATGAAAGCCCGTACCCTCATCCCCGCCCTGCTCATCACCTTTGCGGCGAGCGGCTGCGCCACCTGGGACAACCTGTCTTCGCGCGAGAAGAGCGCGGCTACCGGCGCCGCGGTCGGCGGCGTGGCCGGCGCCGTGGTGAGCAACGGCGGCATCCTCGGTACCGTGGGCGGTGCCGCCATCGGTGGCGTCATCGGCGACCAGGTCGGCAAGCAGAAGTAGGCACCACGTCCCCTCGCGGTGCCGCCCGCCGTTCACCCCGCGGCGCGGCATCCCCCTGATTGCTTGATAGAATCCCGCTCGTCCCGCCGCGCCCGACCTCGGGCAGGCGGTTTTTGCTTTCCTGCCGACGAGCCCCGATGACCACCACCCCCTTCCCGCCCGAGCTGCTGCGCGACGTCGAAAAGCGCCGCACCTTCGCCATCATCGCCCACCCCGACGCGGGCAAGACCACGCTCACCGAGAAGCTGCTGCTGTTCGGCGGCGCCATCCAGCTCGCCGGCACGGTGAAGGCGCGCAAATCCGCCCGCCATGCCACCTCCGACTGGATGGAAGTGGAGAAGCAGCGCGGCATCTCGGTGTCGAGCTCGGTGATGCAGTTCGAGTATCAGGGACACACGGTGAACCTGCTCGACACCCCGGGTCACGAGGACTTCTCCGAAGACACCTACCGCGTGTTGACCGCGGTGGATGCCGCGGTGATGGTGATCGACGCCGCCAAGGGCGTGGAGGCGCAGACCATCAAGCTGCTCGAGGTCTGCCGCCTGCGCAACACGCCGATCATCACCTTCGTGAACAAGATGGACCGCGAGGTGCGCGAGCCCTTCGAGCTGCTCGCCGAGATCGAGGACGTGCTCAAGATCACCTGCGCGCCGGTGACCTGGCCGCTCGGCATGGGCAAGTCCTTCCGCGGCGTGTATCACCTGCTGCAGCACCAGGTGCTGACCTTCACCCCAGGTGAGGAGCGGCGCACCGACGGCGAGATCATCAAGGGCCTGGACAACCCCGAACTCGACAAGCGCTTCCCGATGGAAGTCGGCCAGTTGCGCGAAGATGTAGACCTGATCGACGGCGCTTCGCCACCCTTCGATCTCGACGACTTCCTCGCCGGCAAGCAGAGCCCGGTGTTCTTCGGCTCGGGTATCAACAACTTCGGCGTGCAGGAGATCCTGCAGTCGCTGATCGACTGGGCGCCACCGCCGCAGGCCCGCGACGGTGGCGCGCGCATGGTGCAGCCGGCGGAACCTGCCTTCACCGGCTTCGTGTTCAAGATCCAGGCCAACATGGACCCGAGGCACCGCGACCGCATCGCCTTCTTCCGCATCTGCTCGGGGCGCTACAGCGCCGGCATGAAAGTGAAGCACGTACGCGCCGGGCGCGAGATGAAGCTCGCCAATGTGCTCACGTTCATGGCCAATGAGCGCGTGATCATGGAAGATGGTGTGGCCGGCGACATCGTCGGCATCCACAACCACGGCCAGTTGCAGATCGGCGACACCCTGACCGAAGGCGAGAACCTCGGCTTCAAGGGCATTCCGTACTTCTCGCCCGAAATGTTCCGCGCCGCGCGCCTGCGCGATCCGCTCAAATCCAAGCAATTGCAGAAGGGTTTGCAGGAGTTGGGCGAAGAAGGCGCCATCCAGGTCTTCGAGCTCGAGGGCGGGCAGATGCTGCTCGGCGCGGTCGGCGTGCTGCAGTTCGAGATCGTCGCCCAGCGCCTGAAGGACGAGTACAAGGTCGATGCGATCTTCGAGCCCGCCGACATCCACACGGCACGCTGGCTCACCTTCCCGGACGACGTCACCCGCCGCAACTTCGAGCGCGAGCAGGCGCTGCGCCTGGGCAAGGACATCGACGGCAACCCGGTCTATCTGGCCACCAGCCGCTACAACCTCGAGGTGACTGCGGAGAAGTGGCCCAAGGTCACCTTCCACGCCACGCGCGAGCACGGGGAAGTGCTGGGCTGATCCCTACGGCTGCGTCTCTGGCGGCGCGGCGCCCGGCGGAGGCCTCGCGCTGCGAAGGTTCGCGACTTGCGTCGCTCCTACGGACTTCTGCGCAAGCGTACGGGGCCCTGTAGGAGCGACGCAAGTCGCGATACGGCGGTCCGGCGGCCAGGTATCGCGATGTGTGATGGGGCGGGCTGGAAGGCCGCAATCGCGACTTGCGTCGCTCCTACAAAGCCGGCTCTCAAATCCGGGCGCGTCACGGTGCGGCACCGTGCGCAAGCTCCACCCAGTAGGTCTGCTTGTGCCCGTGCGCCTCGAAGGCGCGCGCGACCGCTTCGGCCTCCTCACGGCGCGCAAACACCGCCACCACGAAGCGGTTGTCGTTGTCGTCGAGCCGCCACAGCGCCCAGCGGGTCGGTTCCGTATCCGGATCGCGGGAATTCTTCAAACTGGCTCCCGGATTCGACGATCCCCCTCGCAGGCCATTTGCCGCCGCGATCGCAGCGACATCAGCCCTGGACCAGCCGCCGCGCGAAGGCCTCGACCTGTGCCCAGTCGGTGAAGTCGGTGACCGAGCGCGGGTCGGTGGGGCCACCGGTGATCCACATGATCAGGCGGATCATGTTGCGGTCGAAGAAACCGTAGCGCGGGTACTCGATCTTGCCGCCGAACACCTCGATCTGCTGTGGCTTCCAGCGGATCTGGCCGAGGAACTTGCGCACGTAGGGGTTGGTGTCGGCCTGGCGCTTGTGCGGCTTGCGGCCGACCGCATTGACCGAGAAGAAGGCGTTGGGCCGCGCCTCGAGCGCCGCCTGGTGGCGGTCGATGAAGGCCTTCACGGCAGGACGATGGTGGCCGTAGCGGATGCTGGCGCCGATCACGACACGGTCGCAGGCGTCGAGCTGGGCAGCGGAAACCGCAGCGACCTCGGCCAGTTCCGCCTCGTGACCGGCGTCGCGCACGATCGCTGCGATGCGCTCGCAGATCTCGAGCGTGTGGCCGTCGATGGTCGAATAGATGATCAGCAGACGCATTGTGTAACCTGGATGGACGTATCCGGAGCGCAAGGCGCGCTCGAGCGCCCCCGGCCAACCGGTGTTTGCCAACGTGAATGGCGGGTCTGCCGAAGCGTCCCGCCATCCCCGACGCCCACCTTACTTGCCGGTGACGATGCCCTCGACCACCTTCTTGCCCTCGGAGTACAGCGCCACCTGGCCGTCCTCGAGCTCGAGGTTCATGCAGCCAGTGTTGCCCTTGAGCTTGCCGTCCAGCCACTCGCGGCAGTAGCGCGCCTGATCATCGACCCACCAGCGTGCCTTGGCGCCGGTGGTGTCGGTGAGCGTGCCGTCGGTGCCGAACTGGAGCGTGTAGGCCGCTTCGGTGCGCAGATACACGCCGATGAAGGTGGCGCCCGTCAGCAGCTTCTCGACCTCGGCCTTGTCCTTCATGAAGTTCTGCGCCAGCGCGCCGCCGGAGGCGGTGGCGAGCGCGACGGCGGCGAGCAGGGTGCGGACGGTGTGCGAGGGTTTCAGCATCGTTGTCTTCCTTTTTTCAGGTGCGGATCCGGGGGAAATCGATCGTAGAGGCCTGGTGGGCGGTCTGGATGGGCGCGGCTCAGCCGCGTACCCCCAGCCGACCGACGAGGCCGCGCAGGGTCTCCTGGAGGTCGGCGGGCATCACCACGATCTTGGCGCTGCCAGACTCGCCGAGCTTCTCGAGCGCGCCGATGTACTTCTCGCCGAGCAGGTACATCATCGGCCCCGCCTGGTCGCCGATGCCGGCGGTCACGCGGCGGATGGACTCGGCCGAGGCCTCGGCCAGCATCACCTGAGCGTTGGCGTCGCGCTTGGCGGATTCCAGCCGTGCCTCGGCCTCGAGGATGGCGGCCTGCTTGGCGCCCTCGGCCTTGGTCACCGCGGCCTTGCGCTCGCGCTCGGCGGCGGCCTGCATCTCCATCGCGCGCTGCATGGATTCGGACGGCTTGATGTCCTGGATCTCGACCGACTTCACCGTCAGGCCCCAGTCCACCGCCTCGTCGGCGATGCTCTCGCGCAGCCGCGCCTTGATCTTGTCACGCGAGGACAGCGCCTCGTCGAGCTCCATCTCGCCGACGATCGAGCGCAGCGTGGTCATGATCAGGTTGCGAATCGCCTCGGAGAAGTCGGTCACGCCATACACCGCCTTGACCGGGTCGGTGACCTTCACGAAGGCGATCGCGTTGGTCAGGATCACCGCGTTATCGCGGGTGATGACCTCCTGCTCCTGCACGTCGAGGATGATGTCCTTGGTCACCAGCTTGTAGGCGACGCGGTCGAGATAGGGGATGAGGATGTTGAGCCCCGGGCGCAGCGTGGCGTGGTACTTGCCCAGGCGCTCGACCACCCACTCCTCGCCCTGCGCAACCAAGCGCACGCCCTTGGCGATCGTGATCACCACGAACACCAGCACCGCGATCGCGATCGCAAGTCCTTCCGACATGATCATCTGCTTGCCTTCATTTTCCTGGAATTCGGATCAGGCCTTCGTCACCTTGACGTAGCTGCCTTCCACGCTCACCACCTTCACGCGCTCGCCGGCGGCGATCGCGCTCTCGGCCACGCAGGCCCATTCGTCCGCACCCAGCAGCGGACGCTGGAAGCGCACCTTGCCGCGCTCGAAGGGGGCGACCGCGCTCACCAGCAGCCCGACCTCACCGATCACCTCACCGGCGGCGGTGCCGATCAGGGTCTTCACGCGCGAACGGCGGGCGAAGCTGAACCACAGCACGGTCATCGCCATCGAGGCAATGATCCAGGCCGCGATCTGCTGCGACAGCACCAGATCCGGCACCGCGAGCAGCACGAAGCCGGTGAGCATCGCGCCGAGCCCGAACCAGATGATGAAGAAGGAGGGCAGGGCGAGCTCGAGCAGCACCAGCGCGATGCCGGCGATCTCCCAGTGCCACCATTCGAGGAACAGCGTGTCGTTCATGGGCAGACTTTAGCGCAGCTCGCCGGGGAGCGGGTTCGCAAGCGCTGATCGCTCCCTGTGCAAGGTTTATCGGGCGGTGGGAAAGCTGTGACCGCAGGGGGCAGGAGATTGTGGATAAGTCGCGAATGCGGCGACGGGAGTTTTTTCATCCACAAACCGTCCCTGCCTGAAACGTCGCTCGTGCACCGGGTTTTGCTTGATGCAATACGATGATTTTTCGTTGAAAAAGAGGCTTGTCCACAGAATTGGCACGTACATGATCTTTATGATCTTTTAAATCTTTAAATTCTGTGTACACCAAGAAGCAAACCCCTGCAGACGCCCCGCGCAAGCGCGGTGGTCCATGTAGGGGCGCCGGCAGGTGCGAAGACGGTGTCTGTACAATCGCCGACGCTCATCGCTGCTGCACCGCCCCATTCGCAGCTGCCGCAGCTCCTACAGGGGCTTGCGGAGGCGTGGTCCCCCTGTAGGAGCGCCGGCAGGCGCGAAGACGGCGTCTGTACAATCGCCGACGCTCATCGCTGCTGCACCGCCCCATTCGCAGCTGCCGCAGCTCCTACAGGGGCTTGCGGAGGCGTGGTCCCCCTGTAGGAGCGCCGGCAGGCGCGAAGACGTGCAGCGTTCAGAACGGCGGGTCGTCCGCGGTGGCGGCCTGCGCGACCGGCTTGTCCGCCTGCAGGCGCGGCAGCTCGGCGCTGACAGCGTCGGTCTCCGCCGGCGTGCCCGCCAGCTCACCCCCCAGCGCGACCACGACCGCCGGCAGCAGGTGGGCGAGCTCGCCGGTCATCAGCGCGAATTCGGCGTTGAATAGCGCCTCGGCGTCGTCCTTGTCGGCTTCGCCCACCTGGTCGCGCACGATGTCGAGAAAATCGAGGCGCTTGATCTCCAGCTTCTCGGTCAGCACGAAGCTGATGCGGTCGTCGAAGGTCAGCGCCAGGCGGGTCGGCAGCTTGCCGGCCTCCAGGTGGCCCTTGACGTCGTCCCCTTCGAGCGGGTGGCGCGCATAACGCACCGCGGCCTTGTCCTCGGCCACCGAACGCAGCTCGCAGTCCTGGTCGATGGTGAAGCCATCGGGTGCCTCGCCACCGGCCAGCCAGTCGGCCATCGCCGACGTCGGCGACAGCTCGGTGCGCAGCAGGGTCAGCGGGAAGCTGTCGAGCGTGTGGCGCAGCTGCTCGAGCATGTCCTCGGCCTTGCTCTGGCTGGCTGCATCCACCACCAGCCAGCCGTTGATCGGGTCGATCCAGGCGAACATGCGCCGCCGGCGGGTAAAGGCGCGCGGCATCAGCTCCTGCGTCACCTGTTCGCGCAGCTCCTTCAACTGCTTGCGGCCGAGCTTGAAGCCCTGCTGCTCGGCCAGCTCCTCGGCGCGCTCGTCGGCCTCCTGCTTGACCACGGACGAAGGCAGCAGGCGGTGCTCGAAGCCGAGGCAAAGCAGCCACTGGCCGCCGACCGCATGCACCAGCACCTCGTTGCCCAGCGGCGACAGCCAGCCGCGGCTCTCCATGTCCTGGCTGCCGCAGGGGTGGAAGGGCTTCTTCGCGAGCTGCTCCTCGAGGCGCTCTGCGCTCATGTCCCAGTTGGCGGGAAGACGATAGACCTGCAGATTCTTGAACCACATAAGGGGGTGTTTCCTGTCGGTGAAAGGATGAAGTCGACGCCGTGGTCCCGACCACGACGCGCGCGCGATGCGCACGCGAGGCGGTAAGCGGGTGCGGCGATGTCCGTCATGGACGATGCGCGGGAGCAAGCATTCACGGGAGCGGGCTTGCTGCCACGAAAGGGATTGCGGCGAACCTCGTGCGCGGACAAGGGCCGCTCTCCGCAGGCCGCCTGCAGCAGCGGTGTGCCGATTCCGCGCAGCGCCTACTGCGCGAGCCCGCCCGACGCGGCGATCATGCGGATGATGCGCACGGTGTCGAGGTCGGACTGATGGTAGGCCGAGCGCACGAACTCCGCGTAGCGCGCATCCTCGCCCTGGTCGGACAGCGAGGTGTAGTAGGCGAAACGCAGGAAGAGCGCACCAGGTTCGGGCTCCTCGATCGTGATGGTCAGGCTGCCGCCGGCATGCTGCGCGTTGGCTTCCGACTCGAAGCGGATCCAGCGCAGGGTGTCGAAGCTCACCCGGTCGCGGATCACCGCATGGCCAAAGTGCAGGTCGCGCACCAGGCTGTCCTCGCCACGCTCGACGACATGGCAGGCCTCGAGGCCGGGCAGGAAGGCGCGCGCATCCTCCGCGCGGCACAGCAGGCCGAACCACAGCTCTTCGCGGGTGAGCGGGGTCAGCAGCGGGTTGGCGAGATCATTGACCTCGATCAGGTGTTCGAATTTCAAGTGCATCTCCTGAGCGGGCAGGGCGGCAGTTTATCCCGCTCGACCGGTGCCCGGCACATCGAGGCACAGGGAGATCCCGGACGCCACGGCGTCGCGCCGGTCTTGGCGGCGGATCCGCCCTGCTAACATGCGCCCCATGCAACTCGAACGCCTCCTCCATGCCCAGGGCTTCGGCAGCCGCAAGGACTGCCGCGCCCTCATCCGTGCCGGCTACGTCAGCATCGCCGGCGAAGTCTGCGACGATCCCAATGCCGACTTCGACCCAGGTCGCCGCGATGGTTCGCCCGGGCTCGAATTCACCGTCGATGACCAGCCCTGGCGCTTCCGCGCCCAGGCCTACGTCGTCCTGCACAAGCCCGCGGGCTACGAGTGCTCGCAGAAGCCGACCTTCCACCCGTCCGTCTTTACCTTGCTGCCGCCGCAGCTACTCACCCGCGGCGTGCAGTGCGTGGGCCGGCTCGACCAGGACACCACCGGGCTGCTGCTGCTCTCCGACGACGGCCAGTTCATCCACCAGTGGAGCTCGGGCAAGAAGCGCACGCCCAAGGTCTATGAGGTCACGCTCAAGCATGCGGTGGAGCAGGATTTCGCCGACCAGCTGGTGGCCGGAGTCGAACTGCACGACGAGCCCGCACCGATCGCGGCGGCCGCCTGCGAGCTCGTCGGCCCGATCACGCTGCGGCTGACCATCTGCGAGGGCAAGTACCACCAGGTCAAGCGCATGGTCGGCGCGGCGGGCAATCGGGTCGAGGCGCTGCACCGCAGCCGCGTGGGCGGGCTCGAGCTGCCGGCCGAGCTGGCGCCGGGACAGTGGCGCTGGCTGGAGGCGGAAGACCTGGCTCGCCTGGCCGACTATACCGACCCGGAAGCCTGAACCCCCGCCGATTGCACGCGACGGGTCTGATGCAGGAGTTGCTCGCAGGCGGGAATGTGAACGCGGGTTTCCTCATCCAGATCGGTGGTCGAACCGCCTTGTTCGCGGCTGCCGCCGCTCCTACACGAAATCGCCGCAGCGGGGCGGGTTGCAGGAGCGCCTGCGGGCGCGAAAGCATCCGTCCAGGCGGGCACGCCGATCGATTGTCCGCCCCGTGCGTGGCTCAGAAACGCATCTCCAGATTCACCCCCACCCCCCAAGCGCGCTCGCGTTCGCGGTCCTCGCGCTGCGGCCAGTAGTGACCGACGATGAACTCGCCGATCAGCCACTCGCGATAGACCGGCTGGGTCCACTTCATCCGCACCCCGTATTCGTCGACGTTCTCTTTCGCGCCGGTTTCTCCGGTCACCACCATCTCGCCCGAGAGAATGCGATCGTCACCGAAGCGCTTGAACAGCCCCAGGCTGCTGCCCCAGGCGAAGTCGTCGGTCTTCTCGGAGATCGTGGTCGCGTTCTGCCAATGCAGCGAGAGCGTGGGCGTGAAGGCGTGCTCGTAATCGAGCGCGGTCGTCGAGCCGAACTTGTCCTTGTTGTTCCAGAAGATCGTCTCGCGGAATTCGATCCGGTCCTGCTCGGTCAGCGCCCACTGCTTGCGATAGCGCGCCTGGGTGTAGAACTTCATTCCCCCGCGCACGCCGACACGGAAATCGAGGTTCTTGCGCAGCGCCAGACCCACGCCGGCAAAGCCGGTCTGGTCTTCCTTGCGGCGCTCCTCGAGCAATAGCTGCTCGCGGGTGAAGGCCTCGGACTGGTCCGTCAGCAGCTCGCGCTCGTTCTGTCGTCCGATGAAGACGTAGGCCTTCTCGCGCAGGTTGGGCAGATCGAAGCGTGCGCGGAAGCGCACGTTGGTGTCCCAGCCCTCGTCCTGCCGCCACAGGTTACGCAGACCGAGACGCCCATGCGTCACCTTGCCGCCATCCTCGAAGGGACGGTCGCCGAACCAGTCATTCACCGTCTCCCCCAGCCAGACCGAGAAACCGCGCACCTGCGTGCGGCTCTGCTCGAGCAGGCCCTGTTCCTGCGCAGCCTCCGGGGAAGGCAGGTTTGAGCCGGATTGCGCGATCGCGAGCGAAGGAAAGGCGAGGAGCAGCGCGATGGAAAGTAGCGGTCGAACGGGCATTGGGAAAGATCCTGATTCGTGGGCCTGAGGGCCTCTTTAGCGGTTCATGGTCGCAGCCATGGCCACATCATGCCGGCAGTGTCGTGCACTGGGCAAGCTCGGCAGGCCGAGCTGAAGTGGGGCCAGGTTTGTTCTTCTGTTTTTCTATTGATTTAAATAACAAAGAAGTTAACAGTGACGCGCTTCTTGTGGATAAGTCTTCGGAGCGCATGTCGGCAGCGACTTCCAGCATTCTGGAAAGCGGTTGAAAAGACCCTTGGTCGACTGTGTGCGCATTGTTGAGCCTTTTCCGGCCGAGCCTTGGAAACGGGCTTGTTCACAAGCCATCCCCATTGTTTGCGCAGGATTGTCCCCATCATGCCTTTCCCCCTGTCCGCCAGCCGCCCGCGATGGGAGATCTTCTGCCAGGTTGTGGATAATTTTGGGGATATCGGCGTGTGCTGGCGGCTGGCGGCCGATCTGGCGCGTCGCGGCTGTGGATCGGTGCGGCTCTGGGTCGATGACTGGGCAGCGCTGCGGCGCATCTGCCCGGGCGCAAACGCGGTGGACGAGGCGCTCGGCGGGAGCCTGCAGGGCGTGGAGCTGCGGCACTGGACGAGCGCCTTCGTGCCGCTCGTGCCGGGCGAGATCGTCGTCGAGGCCTTCGCCTGCGAGCTGCCGCCTGCCCAGCTCGAGGCCATGGCGGCGCTGCGGCCGGCGCCGGTGTGGATCAACCTCGAGTACCTGTCGGCCGAGGCCTGGGTCGCGGGCTGCCACGGCATGGCCTCGCCGCATCCGCGCCTGCCGCTGGTGAAGCGTTTCTTCTTTCCCGGCTTCGACGCGGGCGGTGGCGGGCTGTTGCGCGAGGCCGACCTGCTCGCGCGCCGCGACGCCTGGCGGGTCCGCCCCGAAGGCCGGGCCGCCTGGCTCGCCGCGCGCGGCATCGACGGCGGCCCGGATGC
>NZ_AMXF01000009.1 GCF_000310225.1 Thauera phenylacetica B4P | reverse complement strand
AGCGCCGGCAGGCGCGAAGTCGGCCATTGACCAAGCGCAGCACCCAACCGACCCGCAGCCATCGCGGCTGCCGCCGCTCCTACACTCACCGCGAGCACACCCGTCTCCGTGCCCCTGTAGGAGCGCCGGCAGGCGCGAAGTCGGCCATTGAACAAGCGCAGCACCCAATGGACCCGCAACCATCGCGGCTGCCGCCGCTCCTACATTCACCGCGAGCGCACCCGTCTCCGTGCCCCTGTAGGAGCGCCGGCAGGCGCGAAGTCGGCCATTGACCAAGCGCAGCACCCAACCGACCCGCAGCCATCGCGGCTGCCGCCGCTCCTACATTCTCCGCGAGCGCACCCGTCTCCGTGCCCCTGCACGAGCGCCGGCAGGCGCGAAGTCGGCCATTGACCAAGCGCAGCACCCAATGGACCCGCAGCCATCGCGGCTGCCGCCGCTCCTACGGGGGGCTACGTCGGTTTCAGGTCGCGCAGGCGGGGGTTGTCGATGTCCTTTGCCGATAGCTGCGGCTCGGTGATCGGCCACGGGATCCCCACGTCCGGGTCGTTCCAGAGCAGGCCACCCTCGTCCGCCGGAAAGTAGAAATCGGTGCACTTGTACTGGAAATCCGCCACCTCGCTCAGCACGCAGAACCCATGCGCATACCCGGGCGGGATCCACATCTGGCGGTGGTTGTCGTCGTTGAGCTCCACTCCGACGAACTGCCCGTAAGTCGCCGAGGCCGGGTCGATGTCCACCGCGACGTCATACACCGCCCCGCGGCTCACGCTCACCAGCTTGCCCTGCGGGCGCGTCCTCTGGAAATGCAGCCCGCGCAGCACGCCGCGCTGCGAGCGCGAGTGGTTGTCCTGCACGAAGGGCAGGGTGATGCCCGCCTCGCGGTAGCGCTCGACCTGGAAGGTCTCGAGGAAGAATCCGCGGTGGTCGCCGAAGGCCTTCGGCTCGATGATCAGCACGCCGGGCAGCGCGGTCTCGACGACTTTCACCGGACCACCTCCTGGCGCAGCAGGCGTTGGAGGTACTGGCCGTAGCCGGTCTTGCTCAGCGCCTCGGCCTGGCGCGCCAGTTGCGCGGCTGACAGCCAGCCCTGGTGGTAGGCGATCTCCTCCAGGCAGGCCACCTTCAGCCCCTGGCGTGCCTCGATGGTCTGCACGAAGTGGCTCGCCTCCATCAGCGAGTCGTGCGTGCCGGTGTCCAGCCACGCGAAGCCGCGCCCGAGCAGGCTCACATGCAGGTCGCCGCGCTGCAGGTAGGCGTTGTTGACGTCGGTGATCTCGAGCTCGCCGCGCGCCGAGGGCTTCACCCGCTTTGCGATCTCCACCACCGAGTTGTCGTAGAAGTACAGCCCGGTGACCGCATAGTTGGACTTGGGCGCCTTGGGCTTCTCCTCGATCGAGACCGCCTTGCCGCCGGCGTCGAACTCCACCACCCCGAAGCGCTCGGGGTCGGAGACGTGGTAGCCGAAGATGGTCGCCCCATGCGCGCGGCTGGCCGCTTCGCGCAGCATGGCGCTGAAGCCGTAGCCGTAGAAGATGTTGTCGCCCAGGATCAGGCACACGTTGTCGTCGCCGATGAAGTCCTCCCCGATCAGGAAGGCCTGCGCCAGGCCGTCGGGCGAGGGCTGCTCGGCGTAGCTCAGCGCGATGCCGAAGTCCGCGCCGTCGCCCAGCAGCTTGCGGAAGTTGGGCAGGTCGTCCGGGGTCGAGATGACCAGGATCTCGCGGATGCCGGCGAGCATGAGCACTGACAGCGGGTAATAGATCATCGGCTTGTCGTAGATCGGCAGCAGCTGCTTGGAGACGCCGCGCGTGATCGGATGCAGCCGGGTGCCGGAGCCACCGGCGAGGATGATGCCTTTCATGGTGCGAAAGTCCGGGAGGAGGGGGAGGAGTTGGTTGGCCGAGGAGGTGGAAAGCTTGTGGCCTGCGGCGCGCGGAGTCGCGATAGCTTACGCCAAGCTGCGCCCGGCGCGATCAGGCTTGCCGGCATCGAGCCGCGTGCCGGTGTTCGAGGCTGCTTTCGCGCCTGCCGGCGCTCCTACAGGGGCACTCGGCGACGGGCGCGCTTGCGGCTTATGTAGGAGCGGCGGCAGCCGCGAACCGCAGCCTCCTGGCAATCGATGCGCGTGCCACCCGCACCGCCGCCGTTCGCGCCTGCCGGTGCTCCTACAAGGTGGCGGCGATGCGTGCGAGGCAGGCGTCGCACAGGGCGCGGGCGCGGGACTCGTCGTCGGCTTCGGCGTAGCAGCGCAGCTCGGGGGCGTTGCCGGAGGGGCGCAGGTGCACGATCGCGCCGGTGGCGAAGTGGACGCGCAGGCCGTCGGTCGTATCGATCGCCGTCACGGCGCCGGCGTCGGGCGCCATCAGCGCGGCGGCTTCGCCAGGAGCCTGCTGCAGGCGCGCGATCAGGGCGCGGCTGAACTCCGTCGGCACGTTCTGGATGCGGTCGCTGGCGGTGAAGCGGCGCGGCAGGGCATCGGCCAGTTGCGACACGCGGCAGCCATGGGCGCGCGCCATGGCCAGCAGGGCCAGCATCGGCAGCAGGGAGTCGCGCGTCGGCAGGGCCTTCAGCCTCGCCCCTCCGCGTTCCACATCGCTGCCGAGCAGGAAGCCGCCGTTCGCCTCGTAGCCCACCACACGCCCTGCGCCACGCTGCGCATCCATGCCGGCGATGACATAGGGCGAGCCGATCCGCGTCCTCACCACCTGGCGGAACGCGCCGCACTTTTCCACCGCGGTGTTGCTGCTCACCGGCGTGACCACCACGTCGGCCTGCAAATACTGCGCGCACAGGATGCCGACCACGTCGCCGCGCAGCCAGGTGCCGGTCTCGTCGCCGATCAGCGGGCGGTCGGCGTCGCCGTCGGTCGACACGATGGCGTCGAAGCGATGCGCCTGCGCCCACGCGTGCGCCTGCGCGATGTCCTCGGCGCGCACGGCCTCGGTGTCGATCGGAACGAAGGTGTCGGTGCGTCCGAGCGACAGGACCTCGGCGCCGAGGTGCTCGAACACCGTGCGCAGCACGTCGCGCGCCACGCTTGAGTGCTCGTACAGTGCCACGCGCGTGCCGGCGAGCGCGCCGATGCCGAAGAAGTCGGTGTAGCGCGCGACGTAGGCGTCCAGCGCGGCGGTGTCGACCGCGGAGAGGGGGGACGGCGACAGCGCATCGGGTACGGCCACCTCGGTGTCGAGGATGGCCTGCTCGTCCGCCTTGTCGATCTCGCCGTCGGCGCGGTAGAACTTGATGCCGTTGCGGTCGAAGGGGATATGGCTGCCGGTGACGACGATGCCCGCGGCGCCGTGCAGCGCGCAACAGTAGGCGAGCGCAGGCGTGGGCAGGGCGCCGACGAAAATCGCCTCGCGGCCGGCGTCGCGGATCGCCTGGGCGCAGGCCGCGGCGATGCGCGGGCTGCTCGGACGCAGGTCGTGGCCGACGACGATGCGCGGGCTGCCGGCGGCAGCGCTGCGCAGGAAGGCCTGGGCGTAGGCGTAGCAGACTGCGTCCGTCAGGTCGGAGACGAGGCCGCGTACGCCGCTGGTGCCGAAGCGCGCGTTATGGGCCTCGGCGAGGTGGTGGAGTGTTGTGCTCATTGGGATTAGGGAACAAAGAGATAAAAGAACGAATCTCGCGCCCGCCGCCCCGGGCCCGCGAGGTTTTTTTGTAGGAGCGCCGGCAGGCGCGAACGCAGCCTCCGAACAACCGCGTCGCCCAACGCAACCGCAGCCTTTCAACCCTCCGCCGCTCCAGCGCAAAACGAAAGCGCACCGTCTAATGAGGAGCGCCGGCAGGCGCGAACACGGCGGCGCAGCATTCGGCGCATTGGCACGATCCGACGGCTGCATTCGCGCCTGCCGGCGCTCCTACACAAGCCGCCGCGGACCCGTTGCCCCTGTAGGAGCGCCGGCAGGCGCGAATGCAGCCTCCGAATAACCGCATCAACGCAACCACAGCCTTCCCGCCTTCCGCCACTCCCACACGGAACGGAAGCGCACCCGTTACGTCTCAGGCGCCGACGTCCTCGAACACCTCGTCCAGCCCGATCTCCAGCTCCAGCGCCGCCAGCACCAGGCCGCGCGCGCTGTCGCCGGTGGCGAGCAGCCAGTCGTTGGAGGGCAGGCGGCGGAAGATCTCGACGCTGCGTCGCTCGGGATCGACCAGGGCGTACTCCTGCAGGCTGTCGAGCATGCGAACCGCGGCGAACTTCGCACCGCGGTCGTAGGCGGCGGTGCTGTCGCTCAACACCTCGATGATCACGCGCGGATGATGCAGCACGCGCTCGGCGGCGAGGTCTTCGGGGTGGCAGCTCACCATCACGTCGGGGTAGAACACTGCATCGGCCTGCATCACCTCGAGCTGCATGTCGGAGATGTAGGCCCGGCAGGGCGTGCCGCGCAGCTTCTGGCGCAGCGAGGTGGCGATGTTGAGTGCCACGACCACATGATCCTGCCGTGCCCCGGCCTGGGCGAACACCTCGCCGGCGACGTAGTCGTGCTTCATGGGCTGTTCGGCCTCCCAGGCGAAGAAATCCGCGCGCTCGAAGCGCTCGGCGGGTTGAGGCAGGGCCATGATGGGCGAGCTCCCGATCGGTGAGATGGCTGAAGTCTAGCAGGGTGAGGGCGGGCCGCTCGATGGGCGCCGCGGGCCGCGGCGCGGCCGTGAGCAAATGAAAGACCTGACTCTGGTTTTCTTTCCCCGGTTTTCTTTCTCAAATCGACCCGCTATGCTCGACCAAACGAAGGAGTTCCCACGATGGCCTTGCCCAAGCTCAAGCCCGAATTCGACGTCGACGCCTACATGGCGTGGGAAGAGGATCAGCCCGAACGCCACGAGTACCTCGGTGGCGAGGTCTTCGCCATGTCCGGCGGCACGGATGCGCATTACACGATCCTGCTCAACACCGCGACGAGCCTGAAGGTCGCACTTTCCGGCAAGCCCTGCCGTGCCTTCCTCTCCGGCATGAAGCTGCGCGTCGACCGCGCCGACGCCGTCTTCTACCCCGACGTCTTCGTCACCTGCGACCCGCGCGACCGCCAGCCCGAGGCCAGCCTGGCCAAGCAGCACCCGGCGCTGATCATCGAGGTCCTCTCCGACTCCACCGCCGCCTTCGACCGTGGTCGCAAGTTCGAGCACTACCAGCAGATCGACACCCTGCAGGAATATCTGCTGATCGAGCAGGACCGCAAGCACGCCGACCTTTTCCGCAAGAACAGCGAAGGACTGTGGGTGCTGCATCCGGCGGGGGAGGGGGATGTGGTGAGGCTGGAAAGCGTCGGGGCGGCGCTGGCGCTGGATGGACTGTACGAGGACGTCGAGCTCTAGGCGGCGTTCGCGCCTGCCGGCGCTCCTACATGGACCGGCGCGCCTCCGTCCAAGGTAGGACGAACCGGCACGCTTACGTCTAAGGGGAAATCGGGGTCATACCCCGATTTCGTGCGCATCCGCCACTAAACACCAGACATCAGAATATCGACCGCTCGATTGATGCTGTCACCCTGATCGGCCACGCTCCCGACGCAACGCACATTGGCTCGTCGCACCGCCGCGATGAGTCGGGTGGCAAGAATCAACCGCTTGCCGTCATAAAGAATTTCGGGGTTCAAGCCCTTGACGGCGGGATAGTCGGGCAGCAACGGAATCACAACCACCGCAGGGTCGGGCGGCAAAAGATCGCTTTCGACCACAACCATCGCCACGCCCTTGTATTCCGCCACGCTGTAGCGGTTCAGGTGTTCCACGAAGCGGCCCCTGGAGCACTCATGATGTCGGCCAGCGGGTGCCCATTGCGCTCGTGCCACGCAGCTTGTGCAGCAAAGTTGTCTGCATTTTCAGTCAGCCACTGCTTGCGACGGGCTTCGGCCACCGCCCTCTTGAGCGCCGCTTCGGCCACGGCCGATACGTTAATCTCCAGTGCCTTGGCGGAGTCAAGCACCTCGGCGTCCAGCGTCAGGGACGTCTTGCGTTTGATGGCAGATACCATGGCTAGGCTCCTACTCGAAATACCGCACCAATATACCGCAAGATCGCGAGTCTACGAGATGTGGCGGAGAAATCGAGGTCAGAGCGGGAAATAGGGGTCAGAACTCGATTTTTTCTGGCCCGGTAGAGATCGCTACAACTATTGCGGCGCCCGTGCGCCGCGCAGCAAGCCTTCCGTGCTCAAATCCTCATCGATCATCGGCCAGTGGATGCCGTACCCGCCTCCGGCCAATTCCCAGTGGCTGCGCTGGTCGGCCGTTGCGTTCGCAAGCCGTGGGTACCACGCCAGCGGTACCGCGATCGTGCGACCGTCCATGAGGTCGACCTCTAGCCGAGTTTCATCCACCCTCACGTTCATCACCCGAACGTCGGTGTCATGTGCCAAAGAATGCATCCCATGCTCCTTTCAACACGACTTGTTCACTGCGCACCAGGCGCTGCAGTTTGCCCAACTCCTGGGCCGTGAAACCTGAGCTTCTCGCAACCGACGCATCGTGCAGCCAGACCTTCGCAGTTGCAGACCCTTTGTCGATATGGACATGAGGAGGCTCTCCGGGTTCGTGGCTGTAGAACTACAGTCGATAACCCTCAACCCTCAAGATCGTCGGCACCCTGTCTCCTCAATCAGCATTGTTCGCTGCTATTGCTGTGCGCACGAAGTGTATCCCGGCTGCTGCACGCTATTCGAATCAATGCTTCGCCGGCTCATACTCCGGCACCCAGCGCTTCAGTCCCGCTCGCACCTCGCCGTCGCTCACCGGCCCAGGCTGCGACAGCCACTGCGTCAGCTCGTCGAGGAAGGTCTCCGGCACCGGCCGCGAGCGTGCGATGCGCAGCTTGGGATGCGGCGTCTCGCGCGTCTCCTCGGCATCCGCAAGCAGCTCCTCGTACAGCTTCTCGCCCGGTCGCAGCCCGGAAAACTCGATGCGGATCTCGTCCTCCGTGTAGCCCGACAGCCGAATCATGTTGCGTGCCAGATCCACGATCTTCACCGGCTCGCCCATGTCGAGCACGAAGACCTCGCCGCCGTTGCCCATCGCTGCAGCCTGCAGCACCAACTGCGCCGCCTCGGGGATGGACATGAAGTAGCGGTTGATCTCGGGGTGCGTCACCGTCACCGGCCCGCCGCGTGCGATCTGCTCGGCGAACTTGGGGATCACGCTGCCCGTGCTGCCCAGCACGTTGCCGAAGCGTACCATCTCGAGCTGCGTGCCTTCGGCGCGGAACTGGCTCAGCGCCTCGCAGGCCATCTCGGCCAGGCGCTTGGTCGCGCCCATCACGTTGGTCGGGTTCACCGCCTTGTCCGTGGAAATCAGCACGAAGCGTTCGGCACGCACGCGCTGCGCATGCGCCGCCACCATCAGCGTGCCGAGCACGTTGTTGCGCACCGCCTGCCAGGCGTTGCCCACCTCCATCAGCGGCACGTGCTTGTAGGCGGCGGCGTGGAAGACGAGCTGCGGCTTCCACTCGGCAAACACCTCCTCCAGGCGCGGCGCATCCTTCACGTCGCCGGCCAGCGGCACGATCTGCGTCTCGGGCTTGTGCACGCGAAACCACTGCTCGATGTTGTACAGCGCGAACTCGCTGGCCTCGAACAGCACCAGCCGGGCCGGGGCGAAGCGCGCGAGCTGGCGACAAAGCTCGCTGCCGATCGAACCGCCCGCGCCGGTGATCAGCACGGTCTTGCCGGTGATCATGGCCTGGACATACGCCGAGTCGATCTTTACCGGCTCGCGGCCGAGCAGGTCCTCGATGTCCACCGGGCGCATCGCGTTGATCGCCACCTTGCCGCTCATCAGGTCTTCGATGCCGGGCACGGTGAAGACGTGCGCGCCGGCGCGCACCGCGGTGTCCGCCGCATGCTTGAGCGTGTCGCCAGCTGCCGAGGGCATGGCCAGGATCACATGATTCGCCTTGTAGTCCGCGAGCACCTGCGGCAGCAGTTCGATCTTGCCGACGACCGGGTGGCCGTAGAGTTCCAGGCCCCACTTCGTCGGGTTGTCATCGACCAGGGCGACCACCCGCCAGTCCGGACTGCGCTCGAGCTCGCGCACCAACATTGCTCCACCACTGCCCGCGCCGACGATCACCACCGGTTTGCCGGCGGCGACCAGATCGCCGAAGAGACGATGCTCGCGCCACATGCGCCAAGCGGCGCGGCCGCCGCCCATGACGATGAGTAGCAGCAGGGGGTAGAGGACGAGCATGGAGCGGGGGATTTCGGGGCCGGGTGTGCGATCGACCGCCAGCAGCGCGACCAGCGCCAGGGCCGAGACGCCCACCGCGCGCAGAACGCGCTTCAGATCCGGAAGGCTCGCGAAGATCCACATCCCCCGGTACAGGCCGGCCCAGCGGCAGGCGAGCGCGTGGACCACGAGCAGCACGGCAAGGCCAAGCAACAGCTTTTGAGAATAGGTGCTGGACCACTCGAAGTTGAAGCGAATCCACATCCCCCCGACCCAGGCGATTACTACCGCAAGCAGGTCGAACAGGAAGACAAGAACGGAACGGATTGAATTATTCATAACCAGCCATGCATCCAGCGCCGCCCCGATGGGCGACCTAAGAAAGAGTTTGGGCTCAGCTCGAGCGCGCCTCGCCGGGTGCAAGCACTGCGTCGTCTTTCACCTGCACGCCATAGCCGAGCGCGCTTCCGGCCTGCATCCAGGCACGCTGCCCCAACACCGATCCACCTGCCATACAGGCATTGACGCCGAGGTGCCCGAAGGCATCGACCCTGCAATGGTGGTCGACGGTGGCGCCGCAATTGACGATCACGCCCTCGCCAAGCTGGGCTTCCGTTCCCACCACCGCGCCCGCCATCACCGCGCATCCAGGGCCCAATGCGGCGGTCGGCGAGACGAAGGCAGTGGGATGGATCACGCTCAGCAGCTCGAAGCCAGCTTCGCGCACCCGCGCATGCAGCTTTTCGCGGACGGCATTGTTGCCGATCGCGACTACAACTGCATCGGCATACTCGCACAAGGTGTGAAGCGAGTCCGTCCTGCCGAGGATCGGATACGTCCACACCTTCGCGTTCGCATCCGCGCCGTCATCGACAAAGCCGATGAGTTCATCCCGCCCGACCAGTAGAATCGCCTCCGCCACGGAGCGCCCATGGCCGCCCGCCCCAATCACGATGACGCGCTTGCTCATGCCGTCTGCCTCACTTCCAGTTCTCCCGCGTGGAACTTGATCGCCAGGAGCACCAGCGGCGCATAGGCCACCACGACCCCAATCACCCCGTCGACCCGGCCCGTGCCAACGAGCAGCGCAATCGGCAGCAGCCATGCCATGTTGATCACGCCGACAGCCAGCGTCACCGGCAGATGCCGACCGTACTGGCGCGACGCGTACTGATACGCGTGGCTGCGATGCGCCTCGTACACCTTGTCTCCGCGCAAGAGGCGCCGCACCAGGGTGAAAGTCGCATCCACCACGAACACCCCGAGCAGAATCACCCAACTCCAGAACAGCGCAGGATCCACCCAGCCCGCCTGGATCGACATGATGCCCAGCACGATGCCAAGGAAGCCGCTTCCCGCGTCGCCCATGAATATCCGCGCCGGCGGAAAGTTCCAGAACAGAAATCCGGCCACTGCCGCGGCAAGCATCAGCGGCAGCAACGCCAGGTCCGGCTTGCCCAGCAGCACATAGAGCAGCGCACCGCCCACGCACACACAGATCGCCTCCACGCTGGCGATGCCGTCGATGCCGTCCATGAAGTTGTAGAGGTTGAGCAGCCAGACCAGGTACACCGCCACCAAGGCGATACTCAGCCAGCCGAGATCGAACTGCACCCCGAAAAGCAGCAATGCCGGGGCGCCGCCCAGCCAGCCAAGCGCCCAGAAGGCCGCGACGAAGTGCGCGAGCAAACGCCAGCGTGCCGCGATGTGGCCGTGGTCATCCAGAAAACCGACCAAGGCGACGAATCCGCCTGCGCCAAGCAGCGCAAGACTCGTGGACCAATCAAGGCCACCCGTTGCCGCAATGATTCCAAGTGCAACCAGAAAGCTCACGACGATGGCAACCCCGCCACCGCGCGGCGTCGGCACCGAGTGCGAACTGCGCGCATTGGGGATGTCCATCAGGCTTCTCGCCAAGGCGTACCGGCGAAGTGCGTATGTAAGTAGCAAGGCTGCAACTGCAACGCCCGCTACCAGCAACCACCTACTCATATCTCACCATCTCTCTAAAAGCCCGCTGCCACACGTGCCAATCCTTCGTCCACCGTCAATGGCGGCTTCCAGCCCAACACTTCCCGTGCCTTGGTGATATCCACCTGAAGCGAGCCACACAGGCGCTCGACCATTCCGCTCTTGCCGGCCGCACGCGCCATCGCCTTTAGCACGGGGACCGGGACAGGCAACAGGCGCGGACTCACGCCAAAGGCTTTCGCCATTCTTCGCAGAAGATCCGCCGTCGATAGGTCTTCGTCATCGCCCGCGAGGAATGCCTGGTTGGCTGCCGCAGGGTGATACGCACATGTCACGATCAAGTCCACCAGATTATCCAGCCCAACGAGCGTCCGTCGGTTTTGGGTTACCGCCCCGAGCGGCAGTGGAATCCCGCGTCTAACGGCGTTGGCGAGCTTTCCGAAATTTCCTGGTGCGCTTGGTCCATAAACGAGAGGCGGTCGAATGATCACCACTTCCATCCCCGTTTCCCTCGATAACTCCATCAAACCTTGTTCAGCTTCCAGCTTGGAAACGGCGTAGGGTTCAACCGGATGGGGCACATCCGACTCGGTGAAAGGTTTGATACTTTGCGTGCCGTTGACGCCGATTGAACTGAGGAAGAGGAAGCGCTTAACCCCAACTTCGGCCGCTTGTCGCGCTAGTCGCAGCGTTCCCGCCATGTTCACTTCCCGGAATAGCTTGATGGGGTCACCGGCGCTCTCATTCAGGACGTGCGCTCTTGCCGCCGCATGGATCACAACGTCGGTCTGTTGAAGCAGGAGTCCCCAATCTGCATGTTCTGCGAGGGAAGGCGACTGTATATCTGTCCTCGGGTCAGAGGGCTTCCTTGTTGCCCCGCGGACGATAGCACCCTCGGCGAGGAGTCGCCCCATGGTGCTGCGGCCGACAAAACCACTCGAGCCCGTCAAAAGAACTCTTGCTTTGTTAAAAGTCATAAAATTTGGCGCGCATAAAGCGCTGGTTTTGTTTGCTCAATTCTTGACGTAGCTAAGCAACTTGAATGGTATCTTCAATGCAACAAAGAGTATGTTTGTGTAGATCTTGTTTTCTCTGCAAGCTCTAACAATCTCAAAGTTCTGGTGAATTCTCCACTTTAGTTCGCTCGAACTAATGCCGCCCTCGCGCATCTTTACAAGGGTCATTGGAAGATACTTGATTCGCAATCCCTTCTTGATGAATCGAGCGATGAGCTCAAAGTCTGCGGCAACTCGATAGGTGAGTTTATAGAGTCCGAATTTTGTATAAAAAGATCGTCGAATGTAAAAAGTCGGATGAGGAAGAGTCATTCCAAATCGAATCTTCCAAGGAGAAAAGCTATCCGACTTGTACGTGCGCGTGGTCTTGTCGATATTTTCTCGCTCGACGTAAACAAGGTCCGCAAAGATTCCATCTGTCGAGTCGTCAAAGGCTGACGCGATTTTTTCGATCACATCATTCGATGCAAAAATATCGTCAGAGTTGAGGATGCCTACGATGTCTCCACTAGCGAAGTTTATTCCTTTATTCATGGCGTCATAGATGCCTTTGTCGGGTTCGCTTCGGATGATCGCGATCTGACCCTCGTACTCTCGAACGATATCGAGAGTCTTGTCCTTCGATGCGCCGTCTATGACTATGTATTCAATATTTTGGTAGGTTTGGTTGATTACAGATTCAATTGTGTCTCTGATCGTGTCTGCACTGTTATAGCAAACGGTGATAATTGATACTTTAAGCATTTTTTTGGATGGGCGTTTGAGTTGCGAGGCTGGTGCCTAGTCCTGGGAATGATCGTTTATGCCGCATCGCATTCTGATTGGCGTGCCTTGATTCGGAGAGCTTGGTGTTAGCTGCCTCCAAGGTGATCTTCACATTTTCGTGGACCAAGGGATCTAACGTGGCTTCAGAAAAGCTCAGCCATTTCCAGTTGGCGTGTTGCGCATTGATTCCTGATGGAGGCTTCAATGAAGTGGCTTCATCGCGGTTGAGTGGCAATAAATAAGGAAGGTTTACATAGTGGGTTGAGGTTGCGGAGTCAAACGCACTGTCTGGGTAAAAGTGATCGAAAACACCAATAAGGGTACAGCGTTCCAGGAAAGCGCTTTAAGCCCAATTTCGTCCTTGGCAACTCGGCATTGTGCATCGTAGAGTGGCTCGTTCTTGCGAATTCGGCCCCCTGGAGTGAACCACCATCCTTTCGCTGGGCTATTGTTTCGCAGTCCCAGGAGTAGTTCAGGTCCGGCTGGTCCGCTGCGCATTACCAACAGATCAATGGAGACCAAAGGCAAGGCGGCGCAGGCTTCAGAGAATGATTCAGTGGTGAGCCACTGGGTCATCTATTTGCGCTCCCAGAGTCTTTTCGGAAATCCGTTGAAGGCAAGCGTTACAAAGCCCTCCTGCGCGCTCTTCGTCGTCGGCTTCGGCATAACACCGCAATTCCGGTGCGTTACCTGAAGGGCGGAGATGGACGATCTCGTCCGATGAGAAAGTCAAGCGCAATCCGTCTGTCGTGTCTCGGCCTGTTACATCGCCCGAATTGGGTGCCATCGTCGCAGCGGCGTTCTCTATGTCTTTCTCGAGTGTATCGATGAGGGTACGACTAACATTGAGGGGGATATTCTGAATCCGGTTGCTTGCAGTAAAGCGGCGGGGCAACGTCTGACCTAGTTGTGATAGCCGATAACCTTTATCTCGTGCCATCGCGAGGAGTGCGAGCATTGGCAGCACGGAGTCACGGGTCGGTAGAGCCTTCAGTGTAAGACTGCCGCTCTCAATGTCGCCCCCCAGGAGGAATCCGCCGTTGGCTTCGTAGCCCACGATAAGCCCGGTGCCCCGATGCGCCTCCATGCCGCCGATCACGTAGGGCGAGCCGATCCGCGTGCGTACTACCTGACGGAACGAGTTGCACTTCTCCACCGCCGTATTGCTGCTTACGGGTGTCACTACCACGTCGGCCTTTAGATACTGCGCGCAGAGGATGCCCACTACGTCACCACGCAGCCAGGTGCCCGTCTCATCCCCGATCAGCGGTCGGTCGGCATCGCCGTCGGTAGACAGGATGGCGTCGAAACGATGCACATTCGCCCACGCGCGCGCCTGCGCGACGTCTTCGGCGCGCACCGCCTCGGTGTCGATCGGCACGAACGTGTCTGTACGCCCGAGCGACAAGACCTCTGCACCCAAGCACTCAAGTACGCTTCGCAGCACGTCGCGCGCTACGCTCGAATGCTCGTACAGCGCGATGCGCAAACCCGCCAAGGCTCCTTGGCCGAAAAAGCCTGTGTAGCGCGCGATGTAGGCGTCCAGCGCTGTGGTATCCACTGCTGGCAGCGCTGCCGGAGACAGCGTGTCGGGCACCGCGACCTCCGCATCCAGGATCGCCTGTTCGTCCGCCTTGTCGATCTCGCCGTCGGCCCGGTAAAACTTTATGCCGTTCCGGTCGAATGGAATGTGGCTGCCTGTGACGACGATGCCCGGGCTGTGACGCAGCGCGCAGTAATACGCAAGCGCAGGCGTCGGCACGGCACCAACGAACACCGCATCACGGCCGGCGTCGCGGATCGCCTGGATGCAAGCAGCCGCAATTCGTGGGCTGCTTGGGCGCAGGTCGTGACCGACGACGACGCTGGAACTGTCAGCCGCCACTGTGCTCAGGAAAGCCTGCGTATAGGCGTAACAGACTCGGTCGGTAAGGTCGGTGACCAAACCGCGCAGGCCGCTGGTGCCGAAGGGCACGCTCTGGGCGGCGGCGAGGTGTCTCATCGGCTGGCTCATTTCATGCACGCCCGTATTTGTCCTCAAAGCGCACGATGTCGTCCTCGCCCAGATAGGAGCCCGACTGCACCTCGATCAACTCCAGCGGGATCACCCCCGGGTTCTCCAGCGCGTGTACTTGCCCGATCGGGATGTAAGTCGACTGGTTCTCCGTGACCAGGTAGGTCTTCTCCCCGTTGGTAACCTTGGCTGTGCCACTGACCACGATCCAGTGCTCGGCGCGGTGGTGGTGCATCTGGACCGAAAGTTTGGCACCGGGCTTCACAGTGATCCGCTTTACCTGATAACGGTGGCCGTTGTCGATCGAGTCGTACATGCCCCAGGGGCGATGCACCTCGCGGTGGCTGATGTGCTCCTGCCGCCCCTCGGCCTTGAGGCGCTCGACGATCCTCTTAACGTCTTGAACCTTGTCCTTGTGCGCCACCAGCACGGCGTCCGGGGTCTCGACCACTACCAAGTCTTCCACGCCCACAGTGGCCACCATGCGGCTGTCGGCATGCACGAAGGTATTGCGTGTGGCTTGGCCGAGCACGTCGCCCTTGAATACATTGCCGTTCCCGTCCTTGGCGCTCACCTCCCACAGCGCCGACCACGAGCCGACGTCGCTCCAGCCTGCGTTCAGCGGCACCATCACGGCGTCGGCGGTTTTCTCCATCACCGCGTAGTCGATGGAGTCCTCCGGACAGGCCGCAAAGGTGTCGGCGTCGACGCGGGTGAAGTGCATGTCCTGCGAGCCGCCATCGAGTGCCTCCCGACAGGCGGCGAGGATGTCTGGCCGGAAGCACTCAAGTTCTTCCAGGTATCGGCTGGCGCGGAACATGAACATGCCGCTGTTCCAGAAGAAGCGACCGCTCGACACGTAGTTTTGGGCCGTGGCGAGGTCGGGCTTCTCGACGAAGCGGGCGACAGCGAATCCACCTTGGCCGGTAGTTTCCCCCTGTTCGATGTAGCCGTAACCAGTTTCAGCATGGCTGGGTACGATGCCGAAGGTCACCAGCTTGCCGTCGTTCGCCAGCGGCAGCGCCACTCCGATGGCCGAGTGGAAAGTGCCTACGTCCTCAATCATGTGATCGGCGGCTAGCACCAGCAGGACAGGATCTTCCCCATCCTGAACGGCCTGCAGGGCCGCAAGAGCGATCGCCGGCGCAGTGTTGCGTCCCATCGGCTCTAGCAGGATGTTGGTTTCGTCCATGGCTAGCCGGCGAAGTTGCTCCGCCGCAAGGAATCGGTGTTCTTCGTTGCAGATCAGAACAGGGGCATTGGTCTTCACACCGTTCAGTCGTTCGATGGTGGCTTGCAGCATCGAGAGCGTTTCGTCGCCCAAGGCGAGGAACTGCTTGGGATATTGCTGGCGCGACAGTGGCCACAGGCGGGAGCCCGACCCGCCGGCCATGATGATTGGTGTAAGCATATTCAGGTTTCGGCTCCGTCAAGCCTTGCGCGTATGTTCGATGTTATCCACATACCATCCATAGGCATTATGCAAACCGCTTTCGAGGCTGATCTGCGCCCGCCATCCAAGCCGTGCCAGTCGGCTCACATCCATGAGCTTGCGCGGCGCGCCGTCCGGCTTGGTGGTGTCGAACACCAACTTGCCCTCATAGCCTATGACCTTCACCAGCGTCTCGGCCAGTTCGCGAATCGTCACATCCGTCCCCGTGCCGACGTTGATGTGCGAGCGCATTGGCTCGGTCTCGCCAGCGTAGCGTTCCTGCGGGATGTTCTGCAGATGCACGACCGCCTCGGCCAGGTCATCCACATGCAGGAACTCGCGCATCGGTGTGCCGCTCCCCCAGATCACCACCTCGGGCGCTTTGGCCTGCTTGGCTTCGTGGATGCGTCGCATCAGCGCGGGAATGACGTGGCTGTTCTCGGGATGGAAGTTGTCGCCCGGGCCATAGAGGTTGGTGGGCATGGCGCTGCGGTAGTCGCAGCCGTACTGGCGGTTGTAGCTCTCGCACAGCTTGATGCCGGCGATCTTGGCGATGGCGTAGGGCTCGTTGGTGGGCTCGAGCAGGCCGGTGAGCAACGCCTCTTCCTTCATCGGCTGCTCGGCGAACTTGGGGTAGATGCAGGACGAGCCGAGGAACATTAGCTTGTGCACGCCATTTGTGTGGGCGGCGTGGATGATGTTGGCCTCGATCATCAGGTTCTGGTGGATGAACTCGGCCGGATAGGTGTTATTGGCATGGATGCCGCCGACCTTGGCTGCGGCCAGATAGACTTGATCGACCCGGTGGGCGGTGAAGAAGGCATTGACCGCATGCTGGTCGATGAGGTCGAGTTCGTCGCGGCCGGCTGTGAGGATGTTGGCGCAGCCCAGCGCCTGCAGCCGGCGCACGATGGCCGACCCGACCATGCCGCGATGGCCGGCGACGAAAATGGTGTCGGTGTGGTTCATGGGGTTCAGTTCTCCGTGGCCACAGGCACGTCGTGCCCGTGCGCCTTCAGGAACGCATGTCGCTGCGCCACCTTGAGGTCTTCCGCGACCATCTCGGCGCACATCTCCTGCACAGTGATCTCCGGCGTCCAGCCGAGCTTCTCCTTGGCCTTGGTCGGATCGCCGAGCAGAGTCTCGACTTCGGCAGGGCGGAAGTAGCGCGGGTCGACTCGCACGATGACATCGCCGGCTTTCAGGGCCGGCGCCTTGTCACCCTCGATGCGTTCGACGACCGCATGCTCTTCCACGCCCTTCGCCTCGAAGCGCAGCGTGATGCCCAGCTCCGCAGCCGACCAGCGGATGAACTCGCGCACTGAATACTGCACCCCGGTGGCGATCACGAAGTCCTCCGGCTGATCCTGCTGCAGCATCATCCACTGCATGCGCACGTAGTCCTTGGCATGGCCCCAGTCGCGCAGTGCGTCCATGTTGCCCATGTACAGGCACTCTTCCAGCCCCTGTGCGATGTTGGCCAGGCCGCGGGTGATCTTGCGGGTGACGAAGGTCTCGCCGCGGCGCGGGCTCTCGTGGTTGAAGAGGATGCCGTTGCACGCGTACATGCCGTAGGCCTCGCGGTAGTTCACCGTGATCCAGTAGGCGTAGAGCTTGGCCACCGCATAGGGGCTGCGCGGGTAGAAGGGGGTGGTCTCCTTCTGCGGAATCTCCTGCACCAGGCCGTAGAGCTCGGAGGTGGAGGCCTGGTAGAAGCGCGTTTTCTTGTCCAGGCCGAGCAGGCGGATGGCCTCGAGCAGGCGCAGCGTGCCCATGGCGTCCACATCGGCGGTGTATTCGGGCGACTCGAAGCTCACCGCCACGTGCGACTGCGCGCCGAGGTTATAGACCTCGTCGGGCTGCACCTGCTGCAGGATGCGGGTGAGATTGGATGAGTCGGTGAGGTCGCCGTAGTGCAGGACCATGCGCGGGTTGGGGGTGTGTGGGTCCTGGTAGATATGGTCGATGCGCTGGGTGTTGAAGCTCGAGGCGCGGCGCTTGATGCCGTGGACTTCGTAGCCTTTGGCGAGCAGGAGTTCGGCGAGGTAGGAGCCGTCCTGGCCGGTGATGCCGGTGATGAGGGCTGTTTTCATTCTCTCTCCATTAATTGATGTCCGAGAAGTTGCTCGTAGACGGCCAACGTTCTATCGAAAGTTCTGTCCCAGCTAAATTGGGCGGATCGCTCTAGACCTTTGCGTATGAATTCCGCTCTGTTAGGCGAGGAGTTAAGAAAGTCGAGCGCGGCTCGGATTTCGCAAGGATCTCCACGTTCCATCAGGTATGCCGCGTCCCCGGCTACCTCTGGAATCGATGACGACCGCACTGCTATCACGGGGCAGCCCGCACGCATCGCTTCCAATATTGGAATACCAAATCCTTCGTAAAGAGATGGGTACACCAAACAAAAAGATCTATTGTATTCGACGTTAAGCTCTCTATTGGAAAGGTAGCCAAGATGAGCGTATCTATTGCTCAGGTGCGCCTCCAAGAAACCCCTCTCCTTGGAAGTGAAAGCCCCTCCGCCCACGACCGCTAGGCGTAAGTCTGGAAGGGTCGAAAGGGCCAATACAAGCGCTTTGAAATTTTTGTATCCGGCTCGAGCCCCAACAAAAAGGACCTGAGAAGTCGGAGTGAAAGAGGCAAGACGGTGATATTCGGTAGAGACGCCGTTCGGAATAACGACGCATCGTGATTCGTATTTCTCTCCCGTGTAATATAGTAAGTCCGCGCGAGTGCTTTCAGAAACACAGATAATCTTCTCAGATCCGAAAATCGCACGGTTCTTTTGCCAAGAGTGCACAAACTTTCTCACTGGCCCGAAGTATCTCTCGTATGTGTAATCGTGAACCGTTGTCACCACCGGGCCTTTGAAGGCTTCTGGCAATCGGTAATACGTTGAATGAAAAAGCGCGCAGGGTGATTCAAGTTTAAAGTCCCTAAACCGTTCCAATATGCGGGGTTTTCTATAAATGCCGTAATCGAGCTCTCGATTAAAATTGATGACCTGAAAAAGATCCTTATGAAGCCTCTGGAACAGCTCCAAGAATAGAACCGATATCCCCCCAGATCTCTGGAGAGAGAAGATTATTCCATCAAATACTAACATCCTCTTCCCTGTTCGCACTTTTCAATTTAGAAGGTTTGCAGACGATCAAGTACTCAAGCCGGGCTATGAAGATGCATATGAAGAGACTGCCCGATACTGCGGTTGCTTCAAAAATAAAGGACGGAAAGTCTGACCGCTGAAAATTTATCGTCTGCGCCAAAATGGCCATGGTCAGCAAGAATCTACCTTTTGCGAGCTCCTCCGCAAAGAAGGAAAATAAAGATAATAACGCTGGATAAATGAATACTCCAATAGTGCCAAAATTGAAATAGGCCTCCGTTGCGGGCGTGAAAGCATAGCCCATAATGGGGCCGTCGCTGTTTCCCGCAATCTCGATGGCAATTCGGCTTGCTAATGGAATTGGTTTCTCGGCGATAAGATCTTTGGGTACAAAATTGTAAAAAGCCTGCACAAAGCTCTCGCCAAAGCTTGAGTGCTGTAAATGCTCAAAATAATACGCCAAAGTCGATATTGGGAAAAGAAACTCCCCAAGTCCGTTGGTTATGAACGTTATGGTGTTGGTGCCGTCGAGCGACCGAAAGACACCTAAGAGCAGAAGGACGATCACCGCAACGGTGCCGAACAAAAAGACCTTAAATGAAAGACGGCCGTCCGATCGAACAAAAAATAATACGGCAAAGGCGCTCACCGTGAAAAAAATTTCTCGACGGGAGCCTATGGAAATCAATGAAAGCCAATAAACTAGTACTGGAAGCAGTAAAATAGCGGCTTTTGTGTAGGAGCGACGATGCTGCAAGAGAATTAAAGATCCAATATACCAGCTATAGGCAATGATCACGTATTTCAAGAACCAGCCGGTTTGACTGACTAGGCTCGTCAATTCAACCCTGCTAAGGGTTGCTAATTGGTCCATTGACAAGAATTGGATCTTGCCAAGAAAAAAAATGGATATAGCGAGCGCTAAGGCATAAAGAGTAAAGAGTGAGGTCCTTTCTTCTGCTAGCCTAGCTTGAAGATTCTGAGCGTCGCGTCTAATGTTCCTCCAGTTGCGTTTTGGGCGCAGGAAGAAAAAAGCTACGGACATTAGCCACATGGAAAAGCAATACAGGAAAACTTCCCTGCTTGACGAAAGGGCTTCAGGTAGTACTGCGATAGAGAAGTGAAATGAAAGCAGGAAGCTAAATAGATAATAAAACGGAAATAGGCAGACGAATATTGAGTCAAAGTGGCATAAAAGCCTTCTCTTATATAGTCGATATAACACCCATATGTGTAAAATAACGTTGATTGGAAATAAGTAGTTCGCCGCATCAAGATTCAATCTTGAAAGAGTAAAAACCAAGAGCGCGAGAAATAAGAATGTACAAGACGCTGTCGGCGTGGATCGATAATGAACTAATGAGGCGATCTCGGTGGTATTCACAGAAGAGGTCATGATTGCGCTCAGGTGATGCCTCCTTTAAATCGTGGTCCTCAGGAAGCCTTTTATCAAACCTTTCAGTCGACCAAAATAGAGGGGCCTGTTCCGAGATAATATGCAGCCCGCGATAGATCTGGATGTGATGGATAATAATTCAATCGATAAGTGAAGTTTTGAGTGGGCTATATACTTCCTTAACACGGCACCATATCCGATTGCGTATGAATAATACTTGCGGGCTAGTTCGCGTGGTTCGGTTTGGGGGGGGTCATTGTCATGAAGGACATGAGTGCCCGCAAAAAACCGAGTATCGAAGCCGGCTGACTTTAAACTCAGGAAGAAGTCGGTTTCCTCTGATCCTCCGTATTGCGCTCCGGCGCCTAGTTTTTCATTAAACCTATATGGGAAGTAATTACTGCACGATACGAACGTGCCTACGCTCAAAGAGTGCCGGAAAACATCGCCGTAATGTAGCGATACAGAATCAAGAGGGAAGGATCTTCCTCCATATGGGTCACCTGAGGATGGATCAATTACCGGGACCGACACAATTTCGAAGGCGCCGAGCTTAATCTGTGAGTTCATTATCTCGAAGAAATCGCGAGGATAAAATGCATCGTCGTCGCAAAACCCTAGTATGTCGCCGTTGGCGTAGCTTAGTGCAAGATTGCGTGCAACTGAGAGTGAGCATTTGTTAGTTTTAAGAAGGAGGTATTTGATCCTAGTCTTATAGGCATCAAAAAGCCTATCTAGTTCACTTCCTCCCGTTTGGTCTACGAAGATGACCTCGATGTTCCGGTAAGTGGCATTCGCTACGCTCTCCAAGAGGCGTGCAACGAGTTCGTTACGCCCGCCTTGGCTTGTGCCAATCAATATAAATTTTTTGGATTTGAGGGTCATGCCGTCTTTTTTGAACTGAAATAGGAGCTTTAGTCACGTTTTTTAGGCTAGCTACTTGTGCGCACGTGGGGGCGCTGACACGCTTGATGCGTCGTGACGTAGAACGATAGAGAGGGCATATAGTATGCCGATAGTATATCCGGAGCCGAGTCCAAGCAGCGCGCCGGCGCTTCCGAACTGGGGTATCACGGCAAGGCCTATTCCCAGGGCAGCGACTAAGGCGATTGCCCATTTCTTGATTACTTTAGAGCCAAGTTTAAACTTAACGAGGTATGTGTTTAAGGATGCGTCAATGAAGAAAAGTATAGATATTCCTGCGCAAGCTCGTAGTAAGGGGGTCGCCTCTAAAAATGAGTTGCCGTATAGAATTGAAATAATCAATTCAGAGCAGAGCGCCAAGGTAAGTGCTGTTATTGCTCCGACGGCGAGCATTGCCAGCGTCAGCCTCAGTGTGCGAGCGCGTACTGTAGAATGTGACGTCTCTGAGTAGATGAAAGATGGAGCAATGGAGATTACTAGGATGCTTGCAATGAGATTTATATTCTCGGTCACCTGGATTGCGGCCGAATAGAGCCCGAGCTCAGATGGTGTGGAAAGGTGTTCTAGCAGAAGACGATCCATTTTCTGAAAGACGTTCATCATGATTAGGCCAAGCCAAAAAGGTGCGCCTATTTTTAAGAGGGCGATAGCGTCGCCAATCTTGATACTTTCAGTGTGATTTGGAGCTCTCTTGCGGTACAAGAGATAAAGGCCTGTTGCGACGATAAGGGATTCGATTAGCCATGGTATTGCGTACGTGCTTAAGGTGCCTATGCCAAATAAAAAAAGGCCAAATACAACGAGTAGCTTTGCGCCACTTGCAAATAGCTGGATGATTGACGCTGCTTTGTTATTTGTCTCGGATTGCAATAATGCAATTACTACTCCAGCAGGTTCCTTTAGGAATAGCATTAAGCCGAGCGTTATTAGCAGTGCTCTTGTGTCGGAGAGAGAGGTGCCAAAGGCGAAAAACAGCAAGAGGGAAAACGCAACGCAAGCTGAAAATAACCTGAGAGCAAACGCACTTTTCAAGATGGCATGCTTACGGTCATTGGACGCGCCCACAAGCGCTGGTACAACAACTTCGGCCCCGCAGATGTAGGTGGCTGCGAGGAACGTGTTGAAGACGGCTAACGCGTATTGAAACTTGCCGAAGTTCTCTACGCCTAAATTGCGAGCAAGCAATGCGCTAATCAATAGAGAGGAGAGAACAATTCCTCCTCGCTCAAGTAGCAGCCAAGCGATATTTCTGAGTATTCTTTGAGTTCGCTCGGCTATTTGCATGTTCCGGACTTGCTCTCAGAAAATTTTGTGATTTGCGGTTTCAAAGGGTAGGCGCATGTCAATGAAAATGCTTTCTTGATTCCAGCGAGTAAGCTAAAAAATATCGCTATTCAACGGTAACCGACTTCGCCAGATTCCTCGGCTTATCCACATCCGTCCCCTTCGCCAGCGCGGTGTGATACGCCAGCAACTGCAGCGGCACGACATGCAGGATCGGCGACAGGTCACCGTAATGCTCCGGCAGCCGCAGAACGTGGATCTGCTCGGTCTCGGGGAAGTGGCTGTCCGCGTCCGCGAACACATTCAGCTCGCCGCCGCGAGCCTGGACTTCCTTGAGGTTGGACTTGAGCTTGTCGAGCAGGCTGTCGTTGGGTGCGACGGCGATGACGGGCATGTCGCGGTCGACCAGGGCGAGCGGGCCGTGCTTGAGTTCGCCGGCGGCGTAGGCCTCGGCGTGGATGGACGAGATTTCCTTTAGCTTGAGCGCGCCTTCGAGGGCGATCGGCCAGTGCCGGCCGCGGCCGAGGAAGAGGGCGTGGTGGCGGTGGGCGATGTTCTGCGCCCAGGTCTGGATGCTGGGTTCGAGTTCGAGTACGCGGGCGACGGCGACCGGCAGGTGGCGCAGGCAGGCCAGGTGGTCGTGCTCGGCCTGTTCGTCGATGCGGCCGCGCAGCTTGCCGACGACCAGCGTCAGCAGGAACAGCGCCGCGAGCTGGGTGGTGAAAGCCTTGGTGGAGGCGACGCCGATCTCCGGCCCGGCGCGGGTGATGAAACGCAGCGCGCATTCGCGCACGATGGCCGATTCCGGCACGTTGCAGATGGCCAGCGTGCGGGTGTGGCCGAGGTCCTTGGCGTGGCGCAGCGCGGCCAGGGTGTCGGCGGTTTCGCCGGATTGCGAGATGGCGACGACGAGCTGGTCGGGGTCGGCAGCCGAACTGCGGTAGCGGTATTCGCTGGCGATCTCGACCGTACAAGGGATGCCGGCGAGCGATTCGAGCCAGTAGCGCGCGGTGACGCCGGAGTGGTAGCTGGTGCCGCAGGCGAGGATCAGCACCGAGCGCACGCCGTCGAGCAGGCTGGCCGCCTCGGCGCCGAAGATGCCGGGCTGCAGCCGGCCGCCGTTGCCGATGAGCTCGAGCGTGTTGGCCAGGGCCTCGGGCTGCTCGAAGATCTCTTTCTGCATGTAGTGGCGGTACTGGCCCAGCTCGACCGCATCGGCGGAAAGCTGCGAGACGACGACCGGGCGCTCGACCGGTGCGCCGCTGGTGTCGGCGATGCGCAGGCGGTCGGCGGTGCGCATGCGCTGCACGCCGGCGCCATTTAGCACTGCGATGCCGGCCGAGTCATAGCCGCGGTATTCGAGCTTGCGCAGGCCTTCGAGCAGTACGGGGACGATGTTGGCGGCCGGCGAGACGGCAGCGACAATTCCGCACATTAGCGGGTGCACTCCGTGTTGGCTGTGCTATCGCACAGGGTGCGTTTGCTACCGCCGCGAGTGGGGATGGTGGCGCATCTCATGTGGTCTTGCCTTCAATTGGATCGAACAGCTGGCGCCCTGTCTGCGTCAGCCGATAGCGCTGCAGGCGGCTTTGCGGTTTGTCGGGGATGGTCATTTCGACCAGGCTCAGATCGAGGAGCCGGCGGATCTGTTTGTGCAACTCCCCCGAAACCGTGGTGTGCCCCAGTGCTCTCGCCAGTTCGGCTTTCCCGGACGGCTGGGTGCCGAGTTGCAGGACGATCTTGGCAGCCAGCTTCGACTCTAGCCGTGACTCTAGCCGTGACTCTAGCCGTGGCAGGCTGGCTCGATCATCGTCTGACTCTTGGCGGGTGTTTGACGGGGGCAACTCCGGCGCATGCTGCTGCGCCAGGCGAATACGCAGTCGCACGCCAGTGGCGATCTCCTCGATGACCGGAGCAGGCAGACCTTGCCGGGTGGCTTCGTCGAAGATGCGCCGCACGCCGCTGCCCCATTGCTCGATCAGCCCGAGTTCGCGGAACACGCGGGCGATGACGGGGTTGCGAATGCGGGATACGCCGCTCTTCATGTCGTCGATGGTCATCCCCGGCAGCAACAGGCCGGGGCTCTCGATGTCGATGCGATCGTCGAAGAAGGCCACGCGTATCGGCGTGCCGCGCTGGGCATAGTCACTGTGAACGAGGGCGTTGATGATGGCCTCGCGCAGCATGGTCAGCGGGATACTCCAGACGTCTTCGCGCCGCATGGCACCGAAGCGCGCGGTCTTGAAGGCGTGTTTCTTCAGGAACAGCTCGATCTCTTCCACGGCGTCGGGCAGGTGGGCGTGCACTTCGTGCTGGTCGAAGATGTCCACCTTGTCGAGTCCCCGGAAGCGTCCGCACTGTATCCAGGCGTCGGGGAAGTGCTGCTCCCGCGCCTTGCCGAACAGCAGGACAGCGCCGCGTGTGGGTACGAAACGGCCTTGTTCGGTGCGCAGCAGCTTCAGGGTCTGTAGGGATTTTTCATCCAGCGTCCGTGTCGGGCCGAACACGCGTGCCATGGCGGTCGTATCGAGGTCGTCCACGCCGAGCTCGGGCATGGGCTGCTCGTCGAAGACTTGGCCGGCGGTGGCGCGGTGCGTTTCGGCGATCCAGTCTGGTCCGGCCTGACGGTTGCTGGCGCCCAGGCGCACGTAAACGCCTGCTTCCGGCCCGAGGCTGTTGAGGTAGTGTGGGCGCGCGCTGCTGGGGAACACTTCCACGATCAGCAGCGTGCGATCGCCTACGCTTACGAGTTCGACACTGGGCACCAGGCGCGGCGAGATGCCGTCTGCAATCAGGTTGCAGATCCGCGCCTCTTCATCCAGCGGATCGCTCACGCCCAGCACCTGTCGCGCGTCACCCACCCCGATGACCAGGCAGCCGCCTGCCGCATTCGCGAACGCGACGAGCGTCTTGAGCACGTTGCGCGGCGACGAAAGGTCGCGCTTGAACTCGAGCGTCTTACCTTCGGGCTGCTGCAGGAGGTGGTCGATTGGGTGGGGCATGAAGGGGCGGGTGGGTGTCGAAAAGGCGCAGGAGACTGTAATCAGGCCTTGGTGCCGAATTGGTGGTTCTGAATTGGTGAATTGGGGTCAGACCCTATTTTCTTCCTTTTTCTGGTAATCGAGTTTGCGCAGGCCCTCGAGCAGGACGGGGACGATGTTGGCGGCAGGCGAGACGGCGGCGTTGATTCCGCACATGGGGATCACACCTTCGTGCTAATGCCGGCTTCGCCCTCGCGACTACCGCGCCACCACGCTCGAACCAGCGCAATCATCACCCCGAGCATGCCGCCCAGCACACCGCCCAATGCGATGCCCATCGCCAACCCCGGCTTGCGCTCCCGCACCTCCGTCCCTTCCGGCGGCGCGACGAAGCGCATGCCCGCCAGATAGGTGTTGTTCCAGCGCTCGCGTTCGAGCTCCAGCTCGTTCCAGGTCTGCTCGACGATGTCGGTCGCGCGGTCGCGGCCCTGGAAGGCGGTGGCCTGGAGGTTTTGCAACTCGGCAAGCAGCTTGCGGCCCGAGATCGGTTGCTTGAGCGCGGCTTCTGCGTCGCAGTAGTACTTGCGCTTGAGCTCGCTCGCCACACGCTCGCGTTCGCGTTGGGCTTCGGCAAGCTTGAGGTCGGCGATCTGGATCTCGGCCGCGACGAGCTGTGCGGCGGGCGAGAGGAAGCGCTCCGTGCCTCTCTCTAGCGAAACGATCTGGCGGCTCTCCGCCGCGCCGGCGTCAGGGTGGCGGGCGATGATCTCGCGCAGGTCGGTGATGCGCTGGGCTTCCTGGCGGATGGTGAAGTCGCTTTGCAGCTGCTGGTTGCGCAGCTCCTGCGCCCGGGTGGCATAGGTGTTGCAGTTGCCGAGGGTGCTGTCGGCGAGGTCGACCTTGATGACCGAGTCGCGGACGTATTCGGCGAGCAGGGCGAGCGGAGTGCCGTTGCTCGGGTCCTTGTCGGCGTAGCGGATCTGCATGCCGACGAGGGCGTTCTGGGCCTCGCCGTTGGGCTTGATGCCGAAGGCCTTCTGATCTTTCTCGGTGAGGGCGAACTCGGGTTTGATGCTTTCGCGCAGGCCGTTTGGGGTGCGCGCGAGCCTTTGTAGCCGCAGTCCGTCGGCGGTGTCGGACTGCGCGCCGAGGCGCAGGAACTCCTCCAGCCGCGCGCCGCTCGACAGCACGCTCTCATAGCGTTTGTAGTCGGTGGCCAACACGCTCGGCGTGAGCAAGAGCCCCTCGGTGACGTACTTGGTGGACAGCAGGCTGCCGCCCACGCCCAGCGCTGCGCCCAGCACGCCGACGCCCGCGATCAGCCCCTTCTGTGCCCAAAGGGTGCTGACCAACTGGCGCAGGTCGATCTCGTCGTCTTCGTAGGCTTGTGCGGGCGGCTGCGTGTTCTGCATGGGACGGTGATGATGAGGGGAAACCCGGATTATCTCACTTGAGTGGGGGTTTTAGTACTGGACAAAGGTAATAGTTTGGGAGGTACGAACGGGGTCAGGTCTTTCATTTGCTCATCCCCGGCCTGGGCTGTCCCGCGTGGGCAGAGGGGGGGAGAGGGGGAGGGCACTGATTCGTCCGCTTCTTTGTGTTCGATTGGAAGAACGGTTATCGGGCATGAGTGTGCATTGTAAAATACAATAAACGTTATTGATTGCTTACTCAACAAGACACGACGGGCCGCCCGCATGCTCGATCTCCTCCACGCCGACTTCATCCAGCTAATGGCTCGCTTCGACGAGCCCTACCGGCGCTACCTTCACCGCGAGTTCGTCCGCGCTGAGCGTCTTTCCGGCGTGCTGGGCCCGCGCGGGGTGGGGAAGACGACCTTCCTGCTGCAGCTCATCGGTGAGACGCCCGATTTTCTGCGCAGCACGCTGTATGTGAGCCTCGACAGCATCCACGCGAGCGGCATCCAGCTCTATGCCCTGGCCGACCAGTTTCGCAAGCAGGGTGGCAGACTGCTGGTGCTCGACGAGATCCACCACTACCCCGATTTCGAGCGCGAGCTGAAGAGCATCCACGACGCCCTCGATCTGCAGGTGGTGTTCTCGGGCTCGTCGGCGCTGCATCTTGAGCACAGCAAGGCGGACTTGTCGCGCCGGGCGGTGATGTATGCGATGAGCGGGTTGTCGTTCCGCGAGTATCTGGAACTGCAGATCGGCGAACCCTTTGCGGTGTGGCCGCTGGAGCAGGTGCTGGCCGAGCACGAGACCTTGAGCCTGGAGATCAACCGCCGCATCCGGCCGCTGGCGCACTTTGGCGATTATCTGAAGTACGGCTACTTTCCGTACTTCCGCGAGTCGGTCGAGACCTACCACCGCAAGCTCGAACAGACGCTCGCGCTGGCCATCGACCTGGACATTCCGCTGCTGTTCAAGGTCGAGCGCGACAAGCTGGTATCGCTGAAGAAGCTGCTGATGCTGCTCTGCCAGTCGGTGCCGAACCGGATCAACATCAGCAAGCTCTCGGCGGCGATCGGCAGCACGCGCAGCACGACGTACGCCTACCTGCACTATCTGGAGCAGGCGAACATCCTGCGCAGCGTTTGGGGGGCGGGGCGCAATGCCTCGATGTTGAGCAAGCCCGAGAAGCTGTACCTGGCCAACACCAACAACGCCTGGGCGCTATGCCCTGCGCCGCCGGTGGGAACCTTGCGTGAGACTTTCTTCGCGAGCCAGCTCGCCCATGCGCACGCGCTGCGCTATCCGGCCGAGGGTGGGGACTTCGTTGTGGACGACCGCTGGTTGTTCGAGATCGGCGGGCCTGGAAAGACTGCACGCCAAGTCGAGCAGCACGACAACGCGTATCTGGCGCTGGACGACATCGAGCATGGGCGGGGGCTGCGGGTGCCGTTGTGGATGTTCGGGTTTTTGTATTGAGGGGCAGGGCTTCAGGGTGCGTCGATGGCTTGCTCGTCTGTCGCCAAGGCCTCGACGAGTAACATTGGCGCGCTCTTGATTTGTCAGTACGTTATCCGGACGTTATGATCGGGCTCGCCTCTCAGAAGACAGGAGTTGTAATGAGCACCTTGAACCCCTCCAAAACCGAACGCATCGATGTCCGCGCCAGCAGCGCCGTGAAACAGTTGCTGCAAGAGGCTGCGCGCTCATGCCACAAGAACGTCAGCGAGTTCCTGCTCGATGCCGGGGTGACCGCCGCCAACCAGGCTTTGGCGGATCGCCGTCACTTTGTGTTGAACGATGACCAGTGGCAGGCCTTTCAGCACGCGCTGGATCGTCCCGTGCAAGCCAAACCGCGCCTGAAGAAGTTGCTCGGCGAGCAGGGAGTTCTGGATTGAGTGCAGCCTATGAACCCGTCCGCAAGCTCTCGGCAGGGGATTCGGTGGAGGCATTCGATTGTGGGCAGCCGGCACTCAACCAGTTCCTGCAGCGCTATGCGCTCGTCAACCAGAAAGCCAATAGCGCACAAACCTACGTGTGTTGCCGGGGCGGCGAGGTGGTGGGCTTCTACAGCCTGGCTGTCGGCAGCGTTGATCCGGAGGATGCTCCGGCGCGCGTCATGAAGGGCCTGGCCCGGCATCCGGTGCCGGTCATGATCCTGGCGCGACTCGCCGTAGACAAGGACCACCAAGGCAGGGGCCTGGGGAAGGCGCTGCTGAAGGATGCGCTGCTGCGAACTGCGCAGGCCGCTGACATTGCCGGCATTCGTTGCTTGCTGGTGCACGCCAAGGATGAGCTGGCGCGGCAGTGGTACGTGTCGTGGGAGTTCGAGTCAAGCCCGACTGACCCCTACCACCTGTTCTTGATGGTCAAGGACCTCAAGGCGTTGCTGGCGGAGTGATGGGCGGTAGGGTGGCGGCAGGCGTGGGCAGACCCGCCTTACGGAAGCAGCTTCCGCAAGGCTGAAGTGGAGACATCGTCGATGTGCCGAAACGCCGGGGCGCTTTTGTCCTGCTCGGTCGCTGGCACGCCGGCCTCGGTGAGGTGACCGCGCCACTGGCGCACGACTCGCCAGACCTCGTCGATAAGTTTGCACGCGGCCGCCAGCGACAGCGTGAATCGTTCGTGCGCGGCAAGTGCGTTGTCGAGCGTCGCCAGCCGGCCTTGGGGGCCGACGCCCAGATGCAGGAAGCGTTCGCTGGCGTGGCTGGGGCGCGGCAGTACGTCGTAAAGCGGGCTGAGGCGCCAGCCGGACAGGCGCGGGTCCCACAGGAAGCCGTGGTTGCGGAGGTGGTCATCGTCATTGCTCACGAAGATGTTGAAGATCATGCGCTTGAACAACTCGACGGTGTCCTTGCGGATGACCGCGGGGTGGCAGTGGCGGCGCACGGCTTCCGCGAGGTCGGCGTACGACTTGGTGCGTGACTCGGATTCGTTGCAGCCCGCCAGGGTGAGGCCGCTGACGAAACCCTTGCGGTGCTCGGCAGACCCCTTGCCGGGGCCGGTCACAAGCAAATCTGCATCCGGGGCGGGTGTCGCGTCCGGTGCTGCCCAGTAGCGATCGAAGCGGCGGATGAGCATCACCCGCCGATCGCCCAGCATGACGGTGCGCGCCGGCGGCGTGGTCAGCCCGGCAAGGCGGGCCAGGTGAAGCGCGGCGCACTCGATGGCGGGGATGTCGAAGGCGTCGTGGTGGTTTGCGAACTTGGCCAGCCACACCACGCCGGCCTCGTCGCGGATCGATGCCTTGGGGCGCGCGCCGCCCAAGGCCGTGCCGTCGACAAAGATGGCTTCGAGGTTCGCGGGGATGGGGCCGACCTTCGTCGATGCGTTCGGTCGCCAGATCGAGGCGCACAGCGACGCGTATCTGGCGCTGGACGACATCGAGCACGGGCGGGGGCGGCGGGTGCCGTTGTGGATGTTTGGGTTCTTGTATTGAACACAGGTTTGCGCATCAGGGCGCGTCGATGGCCCATTCTTCCACCGCCAACCCCGGCACGCGCAAGAACTCGCGGGCATTGTTGGTGATGACGACGCTGTCTTCGGCCATGGCATGGGCTGCAATCATCAGGTCCATGCCGCCGATGGGCTTCCCTGCGCGCTCCAGGGCTGCACGGATTTGTGCGTAGTGGTGGGTTGCGTCCAGCGGCCAAGGTCGCACGTCGAATCCAGCCAGCCAGGCCTCGATGGCGGCGTGAAATCTCGGGGCTGCCAGCTTGATGGCGCCAAAGCGCAACTCGGCTGCAACGATCGCCGATAGCCACACCTGGTCGGGATTCAGGACGGCGAAGCGCTCGATCATGCTGGCCGGGTGTCGGCGCAAGATGTAACTGCAGATGTTCGTGTCCAGCGTGCGCAACATGGTAGCGGCTCGCCGTATCAGGACCAGTCGCGTTCTTGGGCGGGCTGGTCGTGACGTTCTGCGAGGAACTCTGCCGGCAGCGTGTCGTGACTCGCATAGAACTGCTGCAGCCACGCGCCCATGTCCTGCTCACGGGGCGTTTCGGGGTGCACCCATAAATCGTTGCCAATCTGCTCGATACGAACGGCCTTGGCCTGAAGGCGCAGTTTGGCGGGTAAGCGCAAAGCCTGGCTTCGCCCGCTCATGAAGATTCGTGCCGTGGTGCTCATGTTGGCGCTCCATGTTGTGATATTACGGCGCAGTATTACACTCCCTTTGTGGTCGGGCAAATTGCCGTGCTGGAGCGGCTATACTTCTGCCCGCTGTCCAGTCGGTTCGTCCTGTGCAATCTCGACGGGCTGCCTAGTTTATTGAGGGATGGCGCATGCCATCTCCGGTTCTGGAACGAATAAGCCAACCCCAATGGATCTGCCCTCCCGCCCGCTTGTGACACTTGCCCTGATGGCCTACAACCAGGAGCAGATGATCGAGGGTGCCGTCGGGGGTGCCCTGGCACAGACGTATTCGCCGCTCGAGATCCTGATCTCGGACGACTGCTCGACTGACCGGGCCTTCGAGTGCGCAGCTGCGGCGGTCGACGACTATGAAGGGCCGCACCAGCTCAGACTGAACAGGAATCCGCACAACCTGGGTCTCATCGGTCACGTCAACGCGCTGTTCGAAATGGCTCGAGGCGAGATAGTCGTACTTGCGGCGGGCGATGACGTTTCTCTGCCGGAGAGAGTCGTGCGCATCGTCGAAGCCTTCCGGTGAGATTCCGCGGTGATGATGGTGCATTCGGATGTCGTCAAACTGAACCGGGACGGTCACGAGCTTGGCGTCTGGCAGCCGCCGATCGCGGGCAAGGCTGACGATCTCCTGGCGATTGCGGGTGGCTTCGGTATCCATATCGGCGCGACCGGGGCGTACCGGCGGGCGGTGTTCGAGCGCTTCGGGCCGCTCGTCGAACGAGAGGCGTACGAGGATCTGGTGCTCGGTTTCCGCGCTCGGCTGCTGGGCAAGCTGGCCTACATCGAGTCGCCCCTGGTGCGGTACAGGATCGATACCGGTTTGAGCCGAAAGCAGAAGCCGCTCGAGAGGGCTGACCGGACGAAGAACCGGATTCGCTCGCTCGAGCTGAAGCGGGCGGTGTATCGGTAACGGCTCGCCGACTATCGCGCGTTTGTGGACTCGGCGCCGGAGGTGGTCGCGGCGATCGAAGCGGGTGTTCGTGATGCCGAGGATCGGCTGAGCTTCCATGAAGGACGGCTATGGTCTCGAATCCAGGCCCGTTCTTGTTTGCCTGCTGCGGTTGTGGACGAGATCCGACGGATGTTGGTCGTTGATCTCAAAAGTCTCGTGCGGCGTCTGTTCAAGCGTGCGGAGGCTCGTGGCTGAGAGAGCCGCAATTGAAATTAGGGAACATTGATCGTGCACATCTTGAATTCCGTCTACGGTGACTCGACGGGCGGACGCTGGAGCGCCACGCTGAAGACCGGGGAGTTGCTCACGCAGCGCGGGCATCGGGTGACCCTGCTGATTGCGCCCGAGGACGCCGGCAAGGTTCCGGACTACGCGGGCACCAACATCGACGTGGTGACCCTGAGGAATTCCGGCCACTACGACCTGATTGCGAGCTGGAGGGCGCGGCGGTTGATCCGCGCGCGGAAGATCGACGCCGTCATCGCACACAGTGGTCGTGCCATCCATATGCTCAAGCGTGCCGTGCCGACTGGCGTGCCGGTCATTGCCTTCAACCACAGCCACAACATCAAGCGCACGCTGAAGGCCGACGCTTTCTTCTGCATCACGCCCTACATGAAGCAGATCGTCGATGCCGCGACCGGCGCGACCAAGCCGGCCTACGTGATCAGTAATGCGGTGAACGTGCCGCCAGACGAATTGCTTGTGCGGCCCGAGAACCCCGTGTTCACCGTTGGCGCGATGGCGCGCATGGCGCCGAACAAGGGGGTTTCCGATCTCGTCGAGGCACTGGGGCTGTTGAGTCGCGAGGGGGTCGCGTTCCGTGCCGTCATTGCTGGCGACGGTGAGGTGCGGGCGCAGCTGGAGGCGCGTGTCGCAGAGTTGGGGCTGCAGGACAGGGTGAGTTTTCCGGGCTGGCTTCGGGCGGAGCAGAAGCAGGCGTTCTTCCGTGATGCGGACGTGATCTGTTTCACCTCCGAATGGGACGTTCAGCCGCTGGTGATCCTCGAGTCTTTTGCGTGGGGCAGAGCGTTGATCGGCACCGACATCGATGGGCCGTCTAGCTGTTACGAAGATGCCAAGACGGCACTGGTCGTTCCGCCGAATGATCCTTTTGCGCTGGCCGTGGCGCTGCGGCGGCTGCATGATGACCCGGTGCTGCGGAGTACGCTTGCGACAAACGCGCGACGGCAAGCGCGTGGGGCATATGCTGACGAGGTGATCGCCGAGTTGCTGGATTCCCATGTTTCCGATCTGGTAGCCCGCGCTCGCGGGGGCGAGGCAAGGAGGGGCGCTTGAGGATCGTCAATGCGGTTTACGGGGACTCGACGGGCGGACGCTGGGCGGCCACCATCAAGACCGCCCGCCTGCTGGCGGGCCGCGGCCATGAGGTGATCCTGCTGATCGATCCCTGCGATCAGGACAAGGTGCCCGACTTCGGCGCGGAGCGCATCGAGGTCGTCACCCTGCGCAATTCCGGGCATTACGACCTGCTCGCGAGCGTCAAGGCGGCGCGTCTGCTGCGGCAGCGTGCCGTGGATGCGGTGATCGCCCACAGCGGCCGCGCCGTGCATCTGCTGAAACGTGCTGCGCCAGCGCAGGTGCCGGTGATCGCCTTCAACCACAGCCACAACATCAAGCGCACGCTGAAGGCCGACGCCTTCTTCTGCATCACGCCTTACATGAAACAGATCGTCGATGCAGCGACCGGCGGGACGAAGCCGGCCCATGTGATCAGCAATGCGGTGAGCGTTCCGGCGGAGTCGGAGCTGCGGCGTGAAGGAGATGGCAGGTTCTCGATCGGGGCGATATCCCGGCTGGTGGAAGGAAAGGGGCTCGACACGCTGGTTGCCGCGCTCGCCTTGCTCGCCCGGCGCGGCATCGATTTCAGGGCGACGATTGCCGGGGATGGTGAATTGCGCCCGGCGCTGGAGAGGCTAGTCGAGGAAGCGCTACTTGCGGATCGCGTTGAAGTCCCGGGCTGGCTGGACGAGGCCGGGAAGGCTGCGTTCTACCGTAGTGTGGACGTCGTCTGCTATACCTCGGGTCGCGACGTGCAGCCTCTGACCGTGCTCGAGGCCTTCGGCTGGGGCAAGGCCCTTGTCGGCACCGACGTCCTCGGCGGCTCTAGCTGTTACGTGAATGAGGAGACTGCGTTGGTGACTCGCGTAGGCGATCCCGAGCAGTTGGCGGATGCGCTGGAACGTTTGAGCAGGGATGCGGACATGCGAGCTCGTCTGGGCCGGAATGCGCGGGAGCAGGCAGTGCTCTGCTACGCGGACGAGGTGGTGGCGGAGATGCTGGATACGCGCATCCGGGAGTTGGTGGCTGAACGCGGGGGGCATCGGGGATGAGTGCGAGCGCTTCGATGTCCGTGCCTGTCGCCACTGTGGCAGTGACCTCCCGGCTCCGCACCTGGCAGATGCACCTGCTGGCCGCGGGCGTGCTGTTCTGCTTCTTCATGATTCCCGCGCCGGGTGCGTATGGTGTCCCTGTCGCTTGGCTGCTCAGTGTTGGCCTCGCGCTTAACTTGGGCGGATGGCGCCCATTCTTCAACCAGTATCGGATGGCCGTATGGGCGATGCTTGCGCTGATCGTCATCAACGCGATTGCCGCCCGTGTGTCTGGGCGTGCCCTGTCGGGCGGTTACGAGTTGCTGCGTAGCATGTCGCTGATGATCCCCGCGGTGCTGCTCGTGATGCAGGTGGAGCGCAGGCAGGTACTCGGCTGGATGAAGGCGTTTGCGGTAATGGCGACGCTGGCGAGCGGGGCTCTGTATTTCTGGTATTTCAGTCAGCGCTCGGTCATGTACGAGATCTACCGCTGGGCTGACGTGCATTTCGGCAACGTCCACAACCTGATCAACGTTTCCGCGCTGTCGGTGCTGTGCCTGGTAGTGATTCTGATGCTCGAGCGGGGGTGGTTGCAGCGTCTTGTCTGCGGTGCGCTGTTGTTGTTCGCCTTGTGGTTCCAGTGGGTCCTGAAATCGGAAGGAACGCTGCTGGCTTTTGCTCTGTGCGCGCTCGGCTGGGCTGCCGTGCGCTACGGTGGTGTGGTGCGTGCGTTTGCCGTGGCGGGCCTGGTGCTTGGGGTGGGCGGCTATGTCGTGCAGATGCTCTGGCCCGATGCAGTCCAGGCTGCGCTGGGGATCCGGTTGGGCGGTTTCGAGATCCGCTCGGTGATCAATGCCCGCGTGCTCGAATTGATCGGCCAGCAGCCGTGGTTCGGGTATGGCATGAACAATTTCAAGGGCCTGCCTCAGGCGGCCATCGATGGCACGGCTTTCCTGTATCCGCACCAAATCTACCTGGAAGCCCTGTTCTCTTTTGGTCTTGTGGGGATGGCCGTCTTCATGGTGATGCTCTTCGGCGTCTTCCGTCACTGCAGTCGTACCGCCGTCCTGAGCGACCCGTTGGCGATGCTGGGCTTTCTGGGTGCGGTGTACATGGCCGGGAAAGGGCTCACCGACATGAAGCTGATCGATCTGCAGCCGCTCGGCGTCTTCATGATCGCCGCCGCATTCATGGCTCGAGCCGATTCACGAGGCTGTTGCTCCGAGCAGGCACAGTCCGGATTCGTCGGGATGCGGGCCGTATCGACGGATACGTGAATCGAGCCCACCGAACAACACCTTCGACCCATACCGCCAAGGGTGCCGTAGCAGATGCCGCCACATCAGGCGGGGATAGAGCTTGATCAGCATCGCGATCGTCAGCGCCTTGGTGGGCGAGGTGCCGACGGTCGGCCCCTTGTGCTTGCGGTACTCCAGGATGACCTCGGGCAGGAACTCGCCACGAAAGCCGCGCGACCACAGGCGCAGGTAGAGCTCCCAGTCCTCGCGCAGCATGCGGAAGCCGTCGTCGTAGCCGCCGGCATCGATGATGACCCGCTTGCGCAGCAGTGTGGTGGCGCAGACGAAGTTCGCCTTGGCGAGCTTGCGTGCATCGAAGGGGCTTGAGGCGAAGAGGCCGGTCTTGACGCCAAAGTACTGCATCTGGCCGTAGACGTAGCCGACCTCGGGCGGCGCTGCGCGCAGCCGGGCGAGCATGTGCTCCAAGGCGGTGGGCACAAGGCGGTCGTCCGCGTCGAGGAACATCACGAACTCGCCGCGCGCGAGGCTTAGCGCATTGTTGCGTGCGATGCAGACGCCCGAGTTCTTCTGGGTGAGGAGGGTGATCGGGTAGCGGCTGGCGATGTCGAGGCTGTCGTCGGTCGAGCCGTCGTCGATGAAGAGGATCTCGCGGTCTTGCCACGTCTGCGCCAGCGCGGACTCGATGGCCTCGCCGAGGAAGCGTCCGTAGTTGTAGTTGGTGATGATGATCGAGACGAGCGGTTGCATGGCGTGGCGTGCTTGGTCAGAGGTCGAGCAGGTCGCGCAGCACGGTGGCGATGGCGCGGTTCGAGTAATGGGTTTCGTAGCTGGCGCGTGCAGCCTGGCCGAGTGTGGGCAACTGCTCGTGCCGCCGATGCAGCCGGGCGACCGCCGCGCAGATGCTCTCCGCCTCCCCCGGCCGCGCCCACACCAGCCCCTGCGCTTCATCCGCCCGCAAGGCCGGCAGAAAGGCCGGCGTCGCTGAGGTGAGCACCGCGCGCCCGATGGCCAGTCCCTGGTACACCTTGTTCGGGATCACCCGCAGCGCCTTGTCGCTGGTGCCGAAGATGCCGAGGATGGCGTCGGCGCTGGCGAGCCGGCCGGGGAGTTCGGGCAGCGGGCCCCAGCCTTCGAAGCTGACGCGGCTGGGGCCGCTGGCGCCGACGAGCCGGGCGAGCAGGCGTTCGCATTCGGCCTTCATCGGGCCTTCGCCGATCAGGCGCCAGTGGGTGGGTGGCCCGTCGTACTGCAGGATGGCGCGGGCCAGCACGTCGACGCCCTGCAGGCCGATGAAGGTACCGAAGAAGGCGAGCTCGAGCGGTGCGTCAGCGGGCTTCTGCGGCCAGGGCTGGGGGGTGAAGAGCGCTTCTTCAGCGCCGACCGGGATCACGCGGATGCGTTCGCGCGGCACGCCGTGGGTGGCGTGGAAGTAGTCGGCGTGGCCTTCGGTGTCGGCGATCAGCCAGTCGGGCAGCTTGAAGAGGCGCGACTCCCAGGCGAGCAGCTTGTGCGCCTGGGCGCTGCCGGCGGCGAACTTGTGCTTCTCGTTCACCTGTTTGTCGTAGGCGCTGATCAGCGGGTCGAAGACCAGCGGCAGGCGCTGGCGGCGTGCGTAGCGCGCGGCAGCGGCGAGGTCGCGCTGGCGGAAGCAGGGTACCCAGACGAGGTCGGGGCGGGCGCCGCGGCGTAGCGCGTACTCGAGGTCGGCGGTGGCCGACAGCGTGGGCAGGAAGCGGTCGACTTCGCAGCCGAGCTCGCGCAGCACCGATTCGATGACGCGGTTGCGCGGGTAGTCGGGGCCGTAGTTGCCGTAGCGGCCCCAGATCAGCACCTTCTTCATGGGGCTTTCGGCTCCAGCAGCGCGAGGACGACGTCGGCGATCTCGCCCTGCACGTCGGGCACGGCCGCGCGGCGGGCGGGGAGCGCGACATCGGCGAGGCCCGCGATCGGCTGGCGCAGCAGCAGGCCGCGTTGCGCGTAGGCCTGCAGCGCGGCGCCGTCGTTGGCATTGGGCTGGGCGAGGGCAGGCGAGACCGATACCACCGGCCGGCCGGAGTAGAGGCTCTCGGCAACCATGCTGAGGCTGTCCTCGGTCACGACGATGGCCTGCGCCGCGCCGAGGAAGTCGCGCATGACCTTGCGGGGCGCCTGCGACCACCACACCGCGTCGGCGATCAGCTCGGCGGGGAGGCTGTCGCGCAGCCAGGCTTCGGCGGTGGCGCCGGTGCGGCGCGAGGTGGTGAGCAGCAGGCGGCCGCCCTCGCGCCGGGCGAGTGCGGCCAGCCCCGCGCCGAAGGCGCGCCAGTCGGCTTCCTTGAAGACGTAGCCGGCGCCGTCGCCGCCGACCAGCACGGCGATGCGCTTCTCTCCTTCCGGCGGCAGCGGCAGCGGCCGGGCGAGCTCGCCCGGCACCGGCGGCAACGGCAGCACGTGGTTGCAGGCCACGTCGAGCGGCACCACGGTGAACACGCGGTCGAAGGCGGCCGGGTCGTAGCCCTTGAGGGTGCCGCTGTAGACGTTCGCCACGCGGTGCAGCCGGGCGAGCAGGGCGTTGGCGAGCAGGGTGTTGGCCCCGGAGGAGACGATCAGCGCGGGCTGGCCCGGCGGCGGGGCGGCGCCGTAGATGCGCCGGAACCAGCCCGCCGCGTCGCGGATGTGCGGCAGCGCGAGCCGGCCGAGGCGCTTCCACAGCGTGCTGCGGATCTTCAGCTCGACCGTGCTGACCTCCACGGGGCGCCGGGTGGCGAGTGAGTCGATGATGCCGCGGCTCTGACTGAGGTGGCCGGGCGCGCCGTCGCTGAGCAGCCAGACGGTGAGCGGCTTCACTTCTTCCACCCCCGCTTCCCCCCGCGCATCCGCATCACAAAGGCCAGCATGTTGTCCTTGCCGCTGACCTTGATGCGCTTGAGCTGCAGCGGATCGGGGCACGGCGTGCGCGTGTCGATGCCGTCGAGGGTCGTCACCGCGGTCGTGTAGCCGGCCTCGCGCGCGAGCGCGACGTCCTCTTCGCCGTAGATGCCGAAGGGGTAGGCGAAGCTCGTCACCGCCTGCCCGGTCTGCGCCTGCAGCAGGCGGCGGGATTCGGCCAACTCGCGGCGCTTGTCGTCCGTGGCCGTGGTGCGCAGGTTGATGTGGGTGAGCGTGTGCGAGCCGATCTCGATGCGGCCGCTGGCGACCAGGCGCTGCAGTTCCTCATCGCTGAGCTTGGGTTCGCGTGCAAGCTCCCCGGTGTTGTGATGCGCCTTCTTGGCGGTGGACCAGTCGCGCTCGTGGCGGTCGACGACCATGTAGATCGTGGCCCTGGCGTCGTATTTCTCCAGCAGCGGCAGGGCGTTGTGCAGGTTGTCGGCGTAGCCGTCGTCGAAGGTGAGGGCGACGCTCTTCGCGGGCAGGGTGTCCCACTGCTCCCACAGCTCGCTGACGGTGAAGAACTGCCAGCCCTCCCGCTGCAGCCAGGCGAGTTGGGCTTCGAAATGTTCGGGCGTCACGCGCAGGCCGTTGAACTTCGCGCCCGGGCGGTGCGGACTGACCATGTGGTACATCAGCACGCGCGGATGGCGCGGGTCGACCTGCCGCCGCCACCAGGCGTAGCGGTTGGAGAACCAGCCGGCGATGAGCACTGCGCCGAGGACGAGCCACAGGGTCATGCGAGCACTCCGTACACCGCCAGCGTCTGCGCCTGCATGCGTTCGAGCAGGAAGCGCGTGTTGAACTCCACCACAGGCGTCCGCCCGGCGATCACGTCCTGCGCCCGCTCCGTGGCCGCTGCGACATCCCCCTTCCCCACCGCCCCATGCGGAAACAGCTCCCCCAGAATCTCCGCCACCCCCCCGTGCGCATACCCCACCACCGGCCGCCCCATCGCCAGCGGTTCCAGCACGGTACGCCCGAACGACTCCGGCGTGCTCGACAGGCTCAGCACGCAATCCGACACCGCATAGATCTCGCGCACGTCACTGCGATGCCCGGTAAACACGATGCGCTCGCCCAGCCCTTCCGCCTGCACGCGCTCACGGATCTCCTTCGCGTAGCCCGGCCGCTTGGGGTCTTCGCCGCCGACGATCAGCCCCGCCACGTCCAGCCCTTCGCCAACCAGCCGGGCAACGAGGCTGATGAAGTCGTGATGCCCCTTGAGCCGCGTCAGCCGCCCCGGCAGCGTCAGCACCTTGCGCTCGGCGATCTGCGGAAACTCGGCATGGAAGCGCGCCAGCCACTCATCCGACGGTTGATAGTCGCGCGGAAACTCCGCCGGGTCGATGCCGCGCGGGATCACCGTGATGCGCTCGTCCGCCAGGTGCGGCCAGCGCCCCGGCGGGTAGTGCGTGCGGAGGTAGTCGCGCACCGTGTCGCTGACCGCGATCACGCGCTCGCCGGCGCACATGATGGCGCTGTAGCGGCTCACCGAGTGCATGCCGTGCACGGTGGTGACGAAGTGCGGCCGGGCGTGGGCCGGCATGCCGCGCCAGGCGAGCCAGGCCACCCAGGCGGGCAGTCGGGAGCGGGCATGGATGATATCGAAGCGCTCGGCCTCGAAGAGCGTGCGCAGCGCGCGATATTGCAGGAAGGTGGTCGGCGACTTGCGTCCGAGGTCGCGCGCGAGGTGGCGCGAGCCTTCGTGCTGCAACTGCTCGACCATGCGCCCGCCCTTGGACAGCACCACCGATTCGTGCCCGGCCGCGACCAGCGCGCGCGCGATCTCGAGCGTGCCGCGCTCGACGCCGCCGCCGTCTAGCGCGGGGAGGAGTTGCAGGACCTTGAGGGCTTTCATTCGTGCCTCATCCCTCGAAGAGATCCGCATGGGTGCCCGCCCGGACGAAGGTAATCTGTCGGTCGTCGGCGCTGTAGATGAGCAGAAAATCGCCGCCGACGTGGCATTCGCGGTGATCGGCCCACTCGCCCTTGAGCGCGTGGTCGAACCACTCCGGGCCGAGCGGGGCGTCGTTGGCGATGAGCAGCAGCATGACTTCCTTGAGCCGCTTCAGGTCGAAGCGGCCGGAACGGCTCAGGCGTTCCCAGTCCTTGTGGAAGCCCTTGCTGAAATCCGCGGCGCGCGGCAGCGCTGCCCGCTTGGCCTCAGCGGGTTTTTTCGAGCGCATCGAGCAGGGCGTCGGCCGATTCGAAGCGTGCCTGGCGCGCCTTCATCATGGCGCGCGCCTCTTCCATGGCGGCGCGCGTTTCGGCGTTGGGGACCTTGAGCTCGAGCGGGAAGGCCTGGTCGTTGACGACGCGCTTGAGGAAGATGCGCACGGCGTCCGACATCGACAGGCCCATGGCGGCCAGCGCCTCGGTGGCCTGGGTCTTGGTTTCGTCGTCGACGCGGATGTGGAGCATTGAACTCTGTGCCATGGCTTCCTCGCTTGCTGAGCGCGGATTATGTATCGCATATGAGATGCGATCAAGCCGCAGGGTTCCGTACCGGGAGGCTGCGCTGGATCAGTACTCCGGCTTCGGCAGACGAGTCACGAGCGCGTCCCAGGCGATCGACACGCCTGGCAGCACGCCGATCGGGGTTTCGTCCTTCAGTTCGTAGATCTCCGGGCGACCGTACTGGCCGTTTTCGAGCACGTAGACCGTAAGCGTGCGGTCGCCAGGATGCACCAGCCAGTACTCGCGCACCCCGGCGCGCTCGTAGGTGCGGCGCTTGGCGATCTGGTCGTGGGCGGCGGTGCTGGGCGAGAGCACCTCGAGCACCCAGTCGGGCGCGCCGCGCACGCCGCGGCGGTCGACCTTGCCGGGGTCGCATACCACGAGGACATCGGGCTGGACCACGGTGTCGATGGCGGCGTCGGCTTCGTCCGTGCGCGGCAGGCGGACGTCGACCGGCGCGATGTAGGGGCGGCAGGGCTGGCCGTCGAGCTGGTCGGCGAGCTGGCGAAACACCTCGCCGGCGACCTCCTGATGCTCGACCAGCGGCGCCGGTGGCATGAGAAAGGCTTCGCCGTCGATCAGCTCGTAGCGCGCGTCGTCCGGCCAAGTCAGATAGTCGGCGTAGGTGTAGTGCTTTTCCTTGCGCAGTGCGACACCCATGGCGGTGCTCCGATCCGGTTCGGGGGATGGCGGTATTGTAGGTCGGCGGCGGGCCCGGAGCCCTGGAGAGGCGATGGGTTTCTGTAGGAGCGCCGGCAGGCGCGAATGCGGCAGTCGGGCTTCTTCCCCCGCGCCGTGCACCGCAAGGCGGCTTTCGCGCCTGCCGGCGCTCCTACAGGAAACCGTCGCGGTGCATGGGACTCGAAATTGTGCTCACGCTCCGAACTGCGCCAGCACCGCCTCGGCCACGCGGTCGGCTTCGGCCAGGCGCTCGGGGGGCGTGCTCAGGCGGCCGGTGCGCTGCCAATCGGCGAACGGGGTGACGAAGCCCTCGCGCTGCAGCTCGGCCACGCCGGCGGTGATGCGCGTCTCGCCCAGGCGCGGCACGGCGAGCAGGCCGGTGGCGGCGCCGGCGGTGAGGCTCTCGTAGACCATCGACACGCTGTCCTCGGTCACCCAGGCCTGCGCACTGCGCGCCACCTGTTCCATCGCCCAGCCGGGCGCGGTGTCGCGTACCGGGCGCACGTCGACGCCGCGTTCGCGCAGGGCCAGCAGCGCCGATTCGGTGTCGGCCGGGGTGCGGCGCGAGGTGGTCAGCGTCCATCGCATCGCGGGCGTGGCGGTGAGGATGGCGTCGATCTGGGCGAGCAGGGCGGGCCTGTCCCAGCCGTGGTGCTTCGATGGGCCGCCGATCAGGAACAGGCCCTTGCCGGCCTCGCGCTCGGCGCTGGGGCGGGCGGTGTTGAGCACGCCGCGGGTGGCGACGACGTTTGGTCGGACGGGTGGATTGTCGTGCTGCGGGATCACGCACAGGTCGAACCAGCCCAGCGGCAGGCTGGGCCGCATCAGCGCGATGAGCTTGCCGCCGCGCGCGCGTCGTGTGGCGAGGCCAGCCAGATGGGTGCGATGGCCGGCGACGAGGATCAGGTCCGGATCCGGCAGCGCGGCGCCGGGCGGGAAGCGGCCAGTAAGCCAGTGCCCGAAGGCCGCCAGGCCGGCCGGCGTGTCGATCCAGTGCGTCTCGACCGTCGTGCGCGCTGCCAGCGCCTGCGCCAGCCCCTGCAGCTGGCTGCGGTGGCCGGGCTTGTTGTCGGTGATGAGCCAGAGGGTGGTCATGGGCGAGGCGCCTGTCATCGGTTGGGTGCCGGTCGGCCAGCGAATGCCTGCCAGCCGAGGGCGAGACAGGCCTGGCGTTCATATTCCCCCTCGCCCCCGTAGATGATCCACGGTGCCAGCGGGCTGCCGCTCAGCTTCTGCCACTTCAAGGCGGAAGCCGGCCAGTCGCTGGCGAAGGTGTGGCCCGACTTGATCTCGACCGCCTGCAAGCCATCGCGCGTCTCGAGCAGAAGGTCGACCTCATGCCCCACGTTGTCGCGCCAGAAATAGAGGTCGGCGGGGCGGCCAGCATTGAGCTGTTGCTTGACGAATTCGGAGACGACCCATGTCTCGAACAGCGCGCCGCGCATGGCGTGGGTGGCGATCGTCTCGGCGTCGCGGATGCCGAGCAGCCAGCACATCAGGCCGACGTCGAGGAAGTAGAGCTTGGGTGTCTTGACCAGGCGTTTGCCGAAGTTCTCGAAATAGGGCGGGATGCGGACCACGAGATAGCTGGCCTCGAGCACGGACAGCCACTCGCGGGCAGTGACCGAAGTGATGCCGCAGTCGGCGCCGAGCGCGCTCAGATTCAGCAGCTGGCCGGAGCGCGCGGCACACATGCGGACGAAGCGCTGGAACTGGGTGAGATCTCGCACCGCGATCAGTTGGCGGACGTCGCGCTCAAGATAGGTGGCGACGTAGTTGGCGAACCAGTCCTCCGGGTTCCGGTCTCGGTCGTACAGGGCGGGGTAGCCCCCCTGGAACAACATGTCGTCGAGGCGCGCGGGCATACGATCTGCCGCAGCCAGCTCCTGCGTGGAGAGCGCGAGCAACTCGACCCGGCCCACCCGGCCCGCGAGCGATTGTGTCATGCCCGAGACCCGTTCGAATTGCTGTGAGCCGGTGAGCACGAAGTCGCCCATGCGCTTGCGTGCGTCGACGATGCCCTGCAGCCACGACAAGAGCTGGGGGGAGCGCTGGACCTCATCGAGAATGGCGCCGTCCTCGAAGCGAGCGAGAAAGCGCCTGGGGTCGGATTCGGCGAATTCACGTTCTTCGGGGTTCTCGAGCGAGACATAAGCTTTGTCGGCAAAGGTTTGCTGGGCGAGCGTGGTCTTGCCGGCCTGCCGTGGGCCGGTAATGGCGATCACGGGGAAGCCACGGGCCAGGCGTTGCAGGGTCGAGAGCGCCGATCGTGGGATCATCTTGCAAATTTAAAGTTAAAGTTTAGATTTGTAAGATAGGTGTTGTGTGCGAATGTCGCAAGCTGGAAGTGCCGCCTCGCTGCGAGCGACGCTTCAGCGGTTGAACCACTTCAGCACCACCCCCCAGCTCTCCACGTCGATCCGCGTCACCTGCCCGCAGCCGAAGTCCAGCCCCAGCCAGCGCTCCGGCGGCATGCCGAGGAGGTGGCCGGCGATGGCGCGCAGCGGGCCGCCGTGGGCGACGACGACGAGGTGCTCCGGGTGGCGAAATAGGGGACAGACCCCAATTTCAGATGAAATCGGGGTCTGTCCCCTATTTCCCTGCTCCGCGAGCCACGCCAGCACGCGTGCCGCCATCTCGCGCGGCGATTCGCCGCCCGGCGCCCGGAACCCCAGCGGATCGGCAGCCCAGTCGTCGATGGCGGCGCCGATGTCGTCGAAGCTGCGCCCCTCCCAGTCGCCGAAGTGGATCTCCTTGAGTCTGTCGTCGAGGCGCGGCTTGCCCAGTGCCTCGGCGAGCAGGCGCGCGCGCGAGAGAGGGCTGGCGTGCAGGGCGAACGATTCCGGCAGCAGCGGCCGCAGGCGGTCTGCCACCGTGGCGGGGCATTCGGCCAGGCCGACGTCCGTCTGGCCGTAGCAGATGCCGGGCGCGACGTCGGGACGGGGGTGGCGGATGAGGTGCAGTTCCATGGCTTTGAAGGCAGCAGGCGGAGAGATCAGGCCGTGCCCCGATGATGCCACGCCGCGACCTGGCGTACCGCAGGCGCGAATGCAGCCGTCGGATCGTGCCAATGCGCCGAACGCCGCGCCGCCGTGTTCGCGGCTGCCGCCGCTCCTACAGGGGCTGCGGGTGCTTGGCGGTTTGTGTAGGAGCGCCGGCAGGCGCGAATGCAGCCGTCGGATCGTGCCAATGCGCCGAACGCCGCGCCGCCGTGTTCGCGGCTGCCGCCGTTGCTAAAGGGGCTGCGGGTGCGTGGCGGTTTGTGTAGGAGCGCCGGCAGGCGCGAATGCAGCCGTCGGATCGTGCCAATGCGCCGAACGCCGCGCCGCCGTGTTCG
>NZ_AMXF01000008.1 GCF_000310225.1 Thauera phenylacetica B4P | reverse complement strand
GCCGCGGGCGTGTCGGGCAGGCCGGCGGCCGCGCGCAGCACCGCCGCGAGCACGATCGAGCCCGCCGCCACGCCCACCCAGGGGCGCTCGTCGAGCGCATAGCCGGCGTGCGTGCGCCCGGCGATGCACAGCACCGCCAGGATCGACAGGCCCATCGCGCCGATCGCCAGCAGGTGCGTCCCGGCGCTCGGCGCCAGCGGCGCCCCCAGATGGGCGAGGCCGAGCAGCAGATAGCCGAGCGCGAGCAGCCAATACACCGCGTACAGCAGGAAGGCCCAGCGCGTGAACAGCGCGCGCCCGACGTGCCAGTCGTTGAGCAGGTTGAACACCGCCGCCGCCGCGCCCAGCCCCAGCCAGCCGGTGATCGGCGATCCCGGCAGGAGGAATTCGGCCACCGTATAGACCGCGATCGCCGCGACCGCCAGGTTGCGCCGCGGCGGCCGCGCGCGGTAGGCGGGCAGCTCGAGCTCGGCCTCCTCGACGTGGCGCAAGGTGCGCGCGGGCAGGCGGCGCGCGCGCTCGGCGTCGAGCGCGTCGTTCATGACGCGCATCGAAATCCGGCTCATCGCCACCACCACCAGCGCCATCATCGCGCCCAGCCCTGCCAGCACCCAGCGCATCGGATACTCGCCGCGCAGCACGTCGAGGTGGAAGCCCGCCACGACCGCCGCCATCGCCGCAAGGCCCCACAGGAAGCCGAGCTGGCGCCGCTCCGGGTCGCGCCACAGCCGCGGCGCCACCGCGGCCAGCAGCGCGCAGGCGAAGCCGATCTCAAGCAGCGCCGCGGGCAGATGGCCGAGCCATCGCGCGGCCTGCCCGTCCGCTCCATCGAGCCAGCCCCCGGCGACGGCGGCGAGCGCCCCCGAGAACCAGAAGGCGGCCCGCGCCGCCAGCCACAGCAGCACGAAACGCAGCACCACCCGCGGCGCGAAGGCCGGCGTGGCGGTGAACTCCGGCACCGCGGTGAGCACGAAACCCGCCACCGCGGCGAGCCCGAAGCCGAACATCAGCTCGTGCGCGTGCCACACAAGGGGCCCGCCCGCGACCGCCGGCACCGCCAGGCCGAAGCCGAGGAAGCCGCTCCAGGCGAGCAGCACCAGCACCGCGTAGAGCGCGGTGAGGAGGAAGAAGGGGCGGAAGCCGCACATGAACAGCGGTCGCGCTGCCAGGCGTGCCCCCCAGCCCTGGGAGGCGCCCTCCCCCCCTGCCCCGGTCGCCGTACGCATCGCCGTCTGACCCATGCTCATGCCCCGCAACGCTTGCCGCCCTGCACCGCAATCAGCCCGGTAGCCGGGCTCACCAGGCGCAGCCCGGACAGCGGCTGCGCGCGCCCGGCACCCGCCGCGCCTTCCTGCCCCGCGCCGTCCTGCGCCGCTCCTTCCTGCCGCACTCCTTGCTGCCGCACCGCCTCCTGCCCCTGCGCACGGGTCGCTCGTTCGGGCTCCACCACCGGCGGCAGGCCGAAGCTCGTGCGCACGTCGGGCGTCTGCAGCAGCTCGGCGGTGTGCCGGTACACCCAGGCGTCGTCGCGCCGGGACGCCGGGCGGTCGAGCTCGAAGCGGCACACGATGCGGCCCGGCTCGGGCGCCATCACCAGGATCGCGTCCGACAGGCGCACCGCCTCCATGAGGTCGTGGGTGATCATCAGCACGCCCATGCCGCGCTCGGCCTGGTGGTCGAGCAGCAGGCGGTAGAGCTCTTCCTTCAGGCCGACGTCGAGCGCCGAGAACGGCTCGTCGAGCAGCAGCAGCTCGGGCGCGAGCACCAGCGCGCGCGCCAGCGCCACTCGGCTCTGCATGCCGCCCGAGAGCTGGTGGGGGAACTTGTCGAGGTCGCGGTGGGCGAGTCCCAGGCGCAGCGCCAGCGCGCGCGCGCGGAAGTGGCGCTCGGCGCGCTGGATGCCGGCCGCCTTGAGCCCGAGCGCGACGTTGTCGAGCGCGGTCTTCCACGGCAGCAGGCGCGGCTGCTGGAACATGAAGGCGGTGGAGGCGAAGCCGTTGTCGACCTTGCCCTCCTGCACCGTCAGCAGGCCGGCGGCCAGGTGCAGCAGCGTGGTCTTGCCGCAGCCCGAGGGCCCGACCAGGGCCACGACCTCGCCCGCGCGCACGCGGAAGTGGATGCCGGAGAGCACCTCGTCGCGCGCGAAGGCATGGGCGAGACCGTGCACGCGCAGTTCGGCAGTCGAGATCGTGTTCATGCGCCCTGCTCCCGCCAGCGCTCGACCTCACGCTTGATCGGCTCCAGCACCAGGTACTCCACCGCCAGCAGCAGACCGACCACCGCCGCGATCCAGGCCATGGTGGCGGCCGTGTCGAGGTGCGAGCGCGACACCGCGAGCGCCGCGCCCACACCGTCCTGGGTGGCGAGCAGCTCCGCCATCACCACCACCTTCCACGCCGTGCCGAGCGCGGCGATCCAGGCCGGGAACAGGTAGGACACCACATGCGGCAGATAGACGTCGGTGATCATCATGCGGCGCGGCAGGCGGAAGGCCTCGGCCATGCCGTGGAGCTGGTTGTCGAGCGTGCGCGTGCCCTGCAGCGCGCCGATGAAGATCACCGGAAAGGCGGCGACGAACACGGTGAACACCGGCGTGCCGTCGCTCGCGCCGAACCACAGCATCGCCAGCACCAGCCAGGCGATGGGCGGCGTGCCCATGAGCACGGTGACGAGCGGGCGCGACATCATCGAGGCAGTCATCGACAGCCCGGCGACCAGGCCGAGCACGCTGCCGGCGACCACCGAGAGCGCGTAGCCGCTGAGCGCGCGACGTGCGGTGGCAGCCAGCTCCGGCCAGGCCGCGCCGCTGTCGATCAGGCCCCACAGCGTGGCGAAGGCCGCGCGCGGGTCGGGCATGACGAGGGGGCCGTAAACGAGGCTCACCGCCTCCCAGGCGGCGAGCAGCAGACAGAGGCTGGCGATCGCGCCCCAGCCACTCCACAGGTAGGCCGGCAAACCGGCCAGCCAGGCGCGCAGCAGGATCATGGCTTCGTCGCTCCGGCGTAGAAGCCCTCGTCCGGCAGCTTGCCGCCGACCAGGGCCGGGTTCTTCGCCACCAACTTGCCGAACATGAACTCGAGCTCGGCGCGCGCATCCGCGACGGACACCGCCTCCAGCTGACTCACCGCGATCGAATCCGTGACCGCCTCGGGGCTCAGCAGGTCGATGCGCGCCGCTACCGCCTTGCCACAGGCCTCGGCGTTGTCCTTGCACCACGCCAGCGAGCGCGCGTATTCGGCCTCGATGCGGGCCACCAGCTCGGGACGCTCGCGCAGCGCCCCCATGACGGCGATGCCGGCCTGCGGGATGCGCGCCGCGCGCGCGAACACCCGGCCCCACTCCTGCTGCAGGTCCACGCTGCGATGCAGCTCGGGCGCGATCACGCTGAGCGGAAACGACCCGGTCTTGCGCAGCGCCATCGAGGCCGCCGGCTCGGCGAGCAGCGCGTGGTCGACGCGGCGCATCACCAGCAGCTGCATCGCGTCCACCGGGCTGGCGACGTAGCGCAGCTGCAGGTCCTTCCTCACGTCCAGCCCCTGCTGCTCGGCGAGCAGCTGCAGCACGATGTCGGGCATGTCGCCGCGGAAAGGCATCGCCAGCTCCTTGCCGCGCAGGTCGGCGAGCGACTTCAGCGCCGGGTCGCGCGACACCAGCCACAGCACGCCCCAGGTCGACACGTTGATGAGCTGCAGCTTCGCGCCGCGGTTGTACAGGTTGGCGGCGACGTTGGTGGGCATCGCCAGCACGTCGGCGCGACCGTCGAGCGCCATCACGCGCAGCTGGTCGGGGTCGCGCCAGGGCACGAACTCGACCACCTCGGCGAGGTCGTTGAGGGCGCCGGAGTCGACCATGTGGATCAGCGCATTCGACACCGCGGCCGAGGGACCGGCGAGGGTGAGCTTGGGCAGCTTCGGCGCCTGCGCGTGGACGATGCCGGTCACGAGAAGGAAGGCGCACACCACGCAGACATGCATGACCGCGCGCGTCCACGCCGGCAGGGCGAAGCCGCGGCGCGGCCGGATCGCAGCCCCCGCCCCCACGTCGGGACGGCCCTCGCATGCGAGGCGGCGGGCCGAGCGATCGACGAACACGAGTCCGCGTGGCGGGTTCGCATGATGGTCCGCGTGATCGTGGCTGGGGCGGCGGTCGTGCATGTCAGAAGCTCCCGTTCAGGCTCAATGCGATGCCGCGGCCAGGCGCGGCGAGCTCGTTGCCCGAGACGCCCTCGGTCTGGTGCTCGTGGTAGCGCTTGTCGGCGAGGTTGCTAAGCTGCACGGCGAGGCCGGCGGACTCGAAGGCGCCGACCTTGCCGAAGCGCCAGCCGAACTCGGCGTCGGCGGTGACGAAGCCGGCGGTGGCGTTTTCCGTGCCGTTGGTGAAGCGGGTCGCGATGCGGTCCTGCTCGGAGACGGCGCGCAGTTGCGCACGCCACCAGAAGCCGCGCTCGGCGGGCTGGCCGATGCCCAGGGTCAACTCGGGCGCCGGCATCTGGAACAGGGGCTCGTCGTCCTGATGGTTCTTGCCGCGCAGCCAGGTGAAGCCGGCGTCGGCGATGAAGGCGCCGACCGGCAGGCTGGCGCTGCCCTCGATGCCGTAGATGGTGACCTTGTCGAGGTTCCCGGTGATCTTTTCGGGAAGCCCCGTCTGCTTGTTGGGAAGCCCCGTCGCACGCCCGGCGATGTAGTCGTCGATCCGGGTATAGAAAGCGGCGAGCTGATATTGCAAGCCCGTCCCACCCTGCTTCAGTCCCAGCTCGAAGCTGGTCGACACCTCCGGATCGAGTTGCGGATCGCCCACGTGATAATAACCATCACCACGCGCGGAGTCCTCGAAGCGCTCACGCATGTCCGGCGCTCGATAGGCGCGACCGACGTTGGCGTAGGCGCTCAGGTTCTCGTTCAGCGGCTGGATCGCGCCGAGCGACCACGACAGGTTGTTGTCGGTCTTCTCCAGGCCAGTCGTCTGCGTCATGCCCTTGCGCGCGGCGTCTCCCGTCACGCGATCGAAGCGTGCGCCCGCGACGAAGCGGGTCTGCCCGAGTGAGAATTCGTCCTGCACGAATACTCCTGCAGACTCGATCTCGCCTTTCTTGAACGGATCGTTGCGCATGTTGTTGTCGAAGGCCGGGGGATTGTTGTCGATGTAGCGCTCGGGGTCCCCACGCATGCGCCACAGTTCGGCGCCGACCGTCAGCAGGTGATTATCGCCGACCGGAAACAGATACTTCGCCTTCGCGCCATCGGTGACGAAAGTGACGTCGTTGCGCACGTAGTCGCGTTGCTTGGCCGAAGAGAAGGCGCGAATCTGACGGAAGACCTCCTGGCGATAGACCTCAGCCGCCAGCGTGCCCTCGCCCAGGCGCGCGTCCACGCCGAGCTCATACAGCTCTCGGCGCTGCTCGGGGGAGTGGATGGTCGCGGTGCCGAGCGGTGCGGGAATTCCGGCACCGCTGCGCGCCGACCCCGGGTACCAGACATCCTCGTCCTCGTGCCGCTGCAGGTTCACCCGCAGCGTCAGGTCCTCGGTGAGCTTGTGCTTGTACTTCGCGAGCAGCGTGTCGGACTGGTAGCCGGTGCGGTCCTCGCGTCCGTCGGGGCTGCGGTAGTCATCCACGTCGCGCCCGGCCACGCCCAGCACCAGCGCGCTGTTCGCGCTCGAGCGCGTCAGCAGCGCGGCGCCTGCGACGCCCTTGTCCACGCTGGAGAAGCGCGCGCCGATGCGGCCGCCGAGCTCGTCCTCGGCGCTGAAGCCCACGTCCGGCGTGATCAGGTTGACCACCCCGCCCATCGCACCGCTGCCGTACAGCACCGAGCCCGGGCCCTTGACCACCTCGGCGCGCTCGAGCAGGCCGAGGTCGAGGAAGGAGGCGATCGCGCCCTGCGGCTGCGCCGAGTTCATGCGCACGCCGTCGACCATCACCACCACGCTCTCCTTCTTGAGCCCGCGCAGCACCGGGTTCTGCCCCCAGGCGCCGTCGGACTGCGCCGCGAGGCCGGGCTTGCCGCGCAGCAGCCCGCCCGCTACCGTGCCGCCGGCCGCCGGCGCCTGCAGGATCTCGACCGCCTGCGGCGTCTCCAGGGTGTCGGCGGCGTAGCCCTTGGCGGTGACGGTCTGGGCGCCGAGCAAGGTCTCGGCATGGACGAGGCTGGAAACGGGGAGAGCGGACAGGCCGAGGACGGCCACCGCGAGCGGGCGCAGACGAAGCACGATGGAAAGCTCCAGGAAGTCGGGTTCCCGGGCTGGCTGGCGACGGCTGGCTTGCCCGAACAGGAAGATCAGGGAGCCATGATACAGAAATACGAATTGTTCGCATTTGCTTTTTATCAAATTCTGCTTGCGCAACCCGGCGCGCCGTCCGTCGCCGCTATCATGCGTAGCGGTCACCCTCCCTTCTAAGAACGAGTGAGATATTCCCAGGGGGACGAGCGCGATAAATCTGGGATCTGGTGGGACGTTTGGGGATTTATTAGAGTCGGAATTTCAAAAGGGTTGCAGATTTACACGTCCGGCGGCTTCAGGTCTGCAGGTAGTCGGAAACGAGATCGAGGATAGCCTGACGGTCGCCGTCGGCGAGATCGGCGGACTCGGGGTCATCGAACAGCAGGCCGCGGCGGGGCATGCGTTTGGTGCCGAACTCGTGGTACGCGGCCGTCGCCGAACCAAAGCCGATTTTCGCCGATCGAGCGTCCGCGGTGTGGGTCAGGCTGCGGAGCATGTCGCCGTAGCGGTCGAGCAGCCGGCCGTGCCCGTCGTCCGGGTAGGCCGCCTTGGTGCTCTCGGCCCACTTGGTCCACTTTTTCCCGCCAGGATCGGTCATGGTTTCGAAGCGGTTGCTGATGCGGGTCTCCATCAGCATGCCAATCTGGTCCAGAAGTGGCGCGGGATCGTCGATGCGCTTGCCGACCTGGTCGAGGTAGTCGGTGATGAACTTGGTGTCGGCGGTGATCGTGAGGGGCATGCGTTCAATCCTCCATCGGGTTGTCACCTTCGCCCAGCATCCAGCGGACTGCAGCTTCGACGCCCTGCTCGAAGGTCGCGCCGGGCCAGCGTGAGCCGGCGTCGAAGGCCTCCATGCACTGATTGAGTACTTCGTAGATTTCGTTTTGGGTGGGCGCGTGCATGGTGTCTCCTATCTCGTCTTCGAGCGGATCAGGTCGGCGAGTGCAGCTGCACGGGCTGCCGCCTTGCCGGCGTTGTAGCCAAAGCCGGGGTCTACGCCGATCGGGACCTGGCGGATCTCGCCGGTGCGTCGGTCCACCCACTCGCGCATCTGGACATCAGGGGCCGCCTTCTTCAGCTTCGATCCGTCAGGCGCCATCCCCCGCTCGTAGTCTCGCTGCGAGACCGCCACCACCCGACACCGACAGCGCCAACCGTTGGGCGGCAGGTAGTAGTCCCAGAACGGGTCATCGACCGGGAGCACCAGGTTGTGGAGCGAGCGATGTGAGGCGCGCACCTTTTCGTCGCCCATCGTGATGTAGCGCAGGTAGGGGAAGGCCGTCTTGGTGCGCTGGATGCGCTCCCATTGGCCTGCGGCGTAGGCAGTGCGGGTGTTGGTGTCGTAGATCAGCTTGAGGCGGCGGGCATCGAAGGTGGTGGTGCGCTGCTCACCGTCCTTGCCGGTGATCGTCTTCTCGCCCCACCAGCCCGCATCGACCAGTGCCCGCTTGATGTCGCGCATCCAGTCCCGGCGGGACAACTCGCCATCGACCGATCGGGTGATCGCATCGCGAATCGTCTTGAGCAGGTCCGCTCGAGCCAGGCGCGACACAGTGAACTGGGCCGCATGTTCGTCCTGCCACAGCTCGTACCAGTCATCGGTGGTCGTGAGCAGATCGCGCGCCTGCAGATAGGCGATCGCCTCTTGGGGCGTGAGCTTGAAGACCTGGGCGAACTCTGCGGGCGTCATTCATCACCCCCCTCATCGGGAAGTGGAGGTTGTGCCGCAACCAGCGCCTTTACGGCCTGTATGACGTCATCGATCTCGAACTCTCTTCGAGTGTCCCCAAGGGCTGTTCGGATGCGGCGGATGCCCATTTCCCAACGATCTTTCCGCACGATCTTGCCGTCTTCACGAAACTCGTAGTCATCGGGGTCGGCATCCCGAAACTCCGGCATACGGAAGTCCCGCTCAGTGACCTGTCTCATAACGTTCACCCTCCCGCATTTGCCGCCAGACGCGCCGCGCCGGCCAGTTGCGCGAGGCGCTCGGCGAGCGGGCCCGCGTCGGGGGCGTTTTCGGCGGCGAGCAACGCGCTGATGCGCTGCAGCACCTGCTCGGCGGTCTCGCCGGCGGCTGCGGCGTCGGCGATCGCGGCAAGCACTGGGTCGGTGATCGGCGTGATGACCTCCTCCCATTCGCCCAGCGCTTCATCCACGGCATCGTCGATCGCATCGCGCCCGCCGGGCTCGGCAAAGCTCGCCGTCGCCCCTTTCTGTGTCTCGGCTACAGATTCCTGTACTTCGCCATCAGATTCCGCGTTGTCGACAACAGGAACGGCTGCGGGGCGCTGCCCCGGCAGAACAGGCGGTTGTACGGGCGTCGGCGCCTTCTTCTCCCAGCCCTCTCCGTACTTCGCCCGCACCGCGTCCAGGTTGAGCTCGAAGCCCATCTCCGACACGTTCTTGTCCGTCTCGCTGCTCGCCTTCAGGTCTTCCTCCTCGGCGATCACGCGATACACCAGGCACGGTGCCAGCCCGTTGTACTCGCAGATCCAGCGGATCAAGGTGCTGTTGAGCGTATCGCTCAAAAGATCGCTGTCGGCCTGCACCAGGTCGAGGCGCACCGCTGTACGCTCCTTGCTCGCCGCGGCCAACGCGCCGCCACCGCTCGTGCGCGGCTCCTGCCCGAGCAGCACGCCAGCGATCCAGTCGTCCATGTAGTTGCACAGCGATTCCTGCGTCGACACCGACCCCGTCAGCTTGCTCTCGAGCAGCTCGATCTGCATGCCCTCGGGTGTCATCACCACGCCATCGTTGCTGATCGCGCGCAGCGCATCGAACAGCGTGCCCTTCTCCTTCGGGCCGGCATTGCGCGGGTACTTGCCCCACGGCGTGGGGCTGCCGAAGCGGTCGTTGAGCTTGTTCCAGGCGATGATGCCCTTGCGCTTGAAGAAAACCGGCCAGTACAGCTGCAGGCCCAGCCCCGTTCCGTAAGGGTTGTCGTCCTCGGGATTGACCCGATGCACGATGAACTTGCGGTCCTTGAGCTGCACGCCGGTCAGCATGTTCTCGCGCGTCAGCAGGCGCAGCTCGGGTGGCGCGTTCTCGTCCTGCTGGACGAACCGGAAGCGGCGCTGCGCCCGCTTCACCACCCGCTCGGGCACGATCCTCCCGTCGCGCACTGCCCACACGATCTCGCTCACCGCAAAGCCGCGCAGCAGCGCGTCCATCAAGTCACGGCACACCTGGTCGAACGCACAGCGCTTCAGGATATCGGTCACCACCTCCGCGGAGGCTGTACCGGCCTCGCCGTCCTCCACCGGCTCCACCTGCCATGGGCGCGAGATCAGCGCCAACTGGCGCTTCTGCAACCCCTCGAAGACTTTCCCGTCGCGCTTCAGGTCGCGGTACAGCTCGCCGTTCGGGTCGCCCTTCTCCAGCAGCAGCGGATCGTTCGTCTGCAGCACGCCCATGTACGTGCTCTCGAACGGATCACGTAGCCGGTTGGCGACTTCGGTGCCCAGCTCGGGCGCGGGAAGTCGCGTCGTTTTCTTAGCCATGCAGGAATCCTTGGATGTCGGCGCCGCGCGGGCCGTCGCTCGTGACTTCAATGGGAGCGGCCATGTTCAACGCCGCGTACTCGGTGAGCACGAGAGAAACGGCAAAGTCTCCATGCCGATAGAGCTCCGGCTCTTTCAGGTCCTTTGTATTGACGGGAAGGACGCGAGGGATGCCGTCGACGTTCTCAATGGCCCGCAGGTCCTCTTCGACGTTCGCGTCGCGGGGGAGGTCGTAGTCATCGTCCTCGAAACGCTGCACCATCTTCGGCATGTACTCGGCGTACCACTTCACGTTGAGTACAACCTGGTGGATGCAGTCGTGGCCGTAACGATCGGCCGTGTACTCGGCAAGCGTCAGCCCGGGGCCGGTCGCATCCATCGCCCCACCACGGAACATCGGTCCAAGCAGCTCAATAAGTGCCCAGAGAATCCGCTCCTGCTGTCGCGACGGAACGTTGTGTAGTTCGATCACGAACGGCACGAAGCGGCTCAGAGACTGCGTGATCTGTGCCGGCGTGATCACGGTGAAGTTGCGATGGCGCGCGAAGTCCATGCCGAACACCGTTTGCAGGTTCGGGTCCAGACGCGCAATCAACGGCTTCATGAATACCTTGACCCACATCGCAGCCACCAGGTCGCGCTCGAACTCGGTCTTGCGCACGAAATCGTCGTCGAGCGTCAGACGAAGCACGGGGCGATCCCCCTTCATCGCGCGGTCGATCCAGACCCCGGGGATTGCAACGCCTCCGCCGTCGCGAGGGATCGCATCCAGTTCCTCTCGCATCGCCGCCTGCCGAGGGCCATAGGCGTGGCGGATCTTGGCGTACCACGCCTTCTTCGCTTCCGGCGACGGCGACCATCCCCTCATCATGCACACCCGCTCGTACAGCCCATTTCGTACTGCATCATCAAACGTAGCCGTATAGACTTTGGCGTCGCTCCCGTACCGACCTTTCTCGATGTCCTGGCATAGTTGGTTGAAAGGGTTGCTACGGCCGTTATGAGTCGAGATCACTCGGATCTTGCCGCCCCAGATCAGCAGCGCAGTCGCGGCATCCAGCACCGCCTGAACGTTCTGGTGGAACGCGGCTTCGTCGATGACCACGATCCCCTGCAGGCCCCGAATTGAAGCGGGCCGGGACGATAGGGCGACAATCGAAAAGCCGGACGAGAACCGAATGCGAAAGGCGCTGATCATCTGCGTCGAGCCATCGTCCCGTTGGTCCTCGAAGAGGAACTCTTCGATCCTCGAGATACCCATGGACTGCGCCTCGGCGATCACCCGTGCGAAGTGCGCGCAATACCCGATGAATTCCAACCCCTTTTCTTTCGCGTCCGGGATGTAGTAGACGTTGTCGCCGCCCGCGCTCTTGCGGCTGCTCGCGGTCAATGTGTCATCAAGAGCCTCAGCAAAGGTGATGCCCGTTCTGCGCCCCTTCGATGCCGCTTTCAATGACGCCTCTATGGCGCACCATTCGGCCTGGTGCTTCATCAGTACGCCATCGGCCAGCGGGTTCATATCGGCTGGAATCTGCTTCACCGACTCCGGCAGTTCTTCCCACTCGACAATGCGTACCGTGTCGGCGCGCGGTCTCAGTTCGTTCACGCGCGGATCCCCAACACCTTCCTGCGCCAGAAGTCGACCTGCGCTTCGTCCATGCCCTGGGCTTTCGCCTCGGCTTGAAGGTTCGCGTCCTGCTCCTCGAGCAGCTTCTCGCGCGCCGACTTCGCCACCGCCTGGCGCTCGCGCAGGTTCAGGCTGCGCGCCTCCTGCGCAGCCTTCGCCGCACGCGCCAGGTCGAGCACGTCGCCGATCTCCAGCGTCTGGTCGGACTGGATCGCGTTCATCGCCGTCTTGCTCGCCAGCGTCGTCACTGCCTGGGCCAGCAGCGCGCCGCTCTTGGCGTCGAACTCCTCGCCCAGCTCCGCCACCAGCGCTTCGGCCGCGGCCGCCATTTCGCGCTCGTGCGCCACGATCTCCTGCACGCCCTGGCCGAACCGATGCAGCGCGCTGCGGCTGGGCAGCTCGCCGCTGGCTGCGGCGGCCGGAAAGGTCGCGTGCAGGTCCGCGATCAGCTCGTCGAGCGTCAGGCGGTTCTCGCGCAGCCGGCGCAGGATGTGCGCGCGCACGCCCGGCGACTGCTTATCCACGGAAGACTTGCGGCCCACGGTCAAGCCCTCGGCCGCGCAATGCCGTCGATCGTCACTCGCCCCTCGGCCGCGTCCTGCCCGCGTTCGGCCAGCGTCGCCACCAGCACCGACCCGGCCTCGTCCACGGCGAGCGTGCCCACCTCGGCCAGCCAGCGCAGCTCGGCCTTCACCTGGTCGCGCGTCCACGAATGCCCGAGCTGGTGCAGCAGGTTCGCGATCACCGAGCTGTTGCCCCGGTAACTCGGCAGCTCGCACAGGATGCGCAGGATCACCAGGCGCATGTCACGGCGAAGAAAGTCGGAATAGCTCATCGGCGCCTCACTTGTGCTGCAGCAGGTAATCGTTGATGCGGTCCAGGCTGCGCGCCAGCGGCTGCATGCTGTCGGTCACCCCCTCGAGCTTGGCGTCCAGCCGCTCCAGCCGGCCCATCAGCTCGTTGAGCTGGTTGTGGCTCGGCACCGCGCGCATCTCCGCCTCCAGCGTGGTGATGCGCGTGCGCAGCTCCAGCAGCTCCTTGGCGCTCGCCGCCTGGCGGCCGATCAGCCACGAATAGATGCCGATCACCCCGATCACCACCCATTGCATCGTCCCGAAGCCGAAGTTCAGCTGCTCGATGTTCATCGAGGCCCCTCCTCATGCCAGCCGATCAACGCATCGAGCCGGCGCCGGCACTCGTCGTACCGCCCGCCGGCATCGAGCGCCCAGCGGGCGACGTGGGTATCGGTGGCAACGTGTCCGGCATCCGCTCGAGCAGCGCCGCCGGCGGCGTCGGGCAAATCGGCATCGAGGCCGGGGGCGCCGTCGAGCACCCGCAAAGCAGGCTCGTCCAGGCACACACGGCCAGTGGTCGTGCGGGAAATCGCATCGTCTCGCTCCTTGCGCAGCCGCCCCGTCTCGCGGATCGCGGCGGCCAGTTGGCGGCTCAGCGTGTCGCCGCGCGTCTGCGCCGCCTGCAGGCGCTCGAGCGCCTCGCGGGTCGCCGCCTGTTCGGCCTGCAGGGTGCGCTCGCGCTCGGCAGCGGCCGCGCGTGCGCCGCTCGCCGCGCCGGCCTGGTAGCTCATCCAGCCCACCACGGTCAGCACCACCAGCAGCGCCGCGCCCATCGCCAAGGCAAGCGCCCCGTCGAAGTACTTGCCGATCATGCCCAGCCCTCGTTCCGCTGCCGGTAGCGATTCCACAGCACCACGGCGCCTACGATCAGCGCCACGGCCGCCACCACCAGCAAAGGATCGATGCCCAGGCCCGTAGCCACCGCGCGCACATCGGCGGATGTCGCCGAGGCCATCGCAATCGCCCCCGTCGCCATCGACACCGCCCCCGACTGCGCGATCGGGCTCGCCGCCATGCGCGACTCGGGCTCGGCCGCCGGCATGTCTGCCATCGCACCCGCTGCCGCATCGGGCAGCGCATCCAGCGGCGGGTGATACGAACTGTCACGGCTCAGGTACAGCGCCGCCTCGCGCGCACGCCGCGCGGTCAGCCCGCGCACCTCTTCCAGCACACCCCGCACGCGCGCCTTGTTCCACAGCCCGAAGGCCCGCGCCGCCGCCAGCGCATTGCCGGCGTTGTGGGCGCGCAGCACGCTCGAGCGCGCAAAGCCCGCCAGGCCCACGTTGTAGGCCAGGCTCACCATGGCCGCGAGCTGGTGCGGCGTCGCAGGGCGGGCCAGCAACGCCTCCACGTTCTGCGCAAACTCGCCCAGCCGGCTGCAAAGCAGCCGATCGGCCTCGTCCTGGGTCATCACATCGCCGGGGCGAACGTTTTCCGTCTCGCCCCAGCCGATGGTCCACACCCCTGCGATGTCGCGGTACGCCCGCAACCGACAGCCCTCGCTGCGCGCAACCTCGACCACGCCCGGCCAGATGATTGGCCAGTGCAGTGCACTGTCCGGCAGAATCTCCACGGCGCCCACCCCCTGAAAATGACAACGCCCTCATGATCGAGGGCGTGTGGGGGTGGGGCTAAATGAAGGGGTTCAATGCTGACCGGAGAGCATGATCAATGCTTCGATCCAGTCGCCGGCCACCCGATAGACCTGTTCTTCGATGCAATCTGACACTGGACATCTTCACCGATTCCAGAGTGCTTAATCGACGCGGCAAGTGCCTCTTCTGCCTTGGCGACGCGCTCGCGCTCCCGGAGCGAGGAGCGGAAGCGCCTTAGCTCCTCCTGCCAATACGCGTGCGCCAAAACCGAGTGGGTCGAAAACCCCACGGCAGCGCCCGCCATTGCGACAGCGAACGCATAGGCCGGCATCTTCCCCTCGACAAGCACCGAGGGCACGAGGACCAGGATCGCAGCCAGCACATTGCCCGCGGCGTACAGCCACACGGTCTTCACGGCCTTGCGCGCCTTCGCCTCGAGTTCCCTGTGCTCTTCCGGCGAAAGGTTCGGCGCCTCGGTCACATCCGCAACTTTGAGGGCAAAGGCCATCACCGTCACCCACACCGTGCCGATGAAAACAGCGGACGTCTTCGAAACCGCCCCGATCAGGTGATAAGGCGACCAGAGAAAAACAGCCCACCCCGCGAGCGCCCCGAGCAGCATGAGGCTCGCTTGAGAAACACGTCCCGCCGGGTTGAGCTTGATCTTCATGCCTTCAGCTTATACGGGGATCTGTCTGCTTTCCACCAACTCTCGTTCAACACCGAGACGCTTCAGTCGGGCGTCAGTTCTTGCTCGACAAGGGCTGGCTGCCGCCGAACAGCCTGCGAAAAGATCCTGAGCCGCTCGGTCTCCTGCCTCGAAAGCTCGACGGTCTGATCGACTTTCTTCGCCTCCTGGCGTTCGGAAATCCATGTCTTGCCGATCGCTACGCAACCGGCCACGACGGCGATTCCAAGGATGGTGATGGCGAGGCTGCGGGAGTCCATTTTTTCAATCGCCTTGCGCGTCAGCTCGGACAGCTGGCGGTCTTCGTACGGGAGGTTACGCAGATTCGGTCCGCCGTAACAGCTTCGAACACGTCACCAAGGAATACTCTTGCCGGGCTACTGGCCGCGCGGCGTAAAGCGATGCGTCAACCTTATCTGAGATCGTCCTATATCAGGCCGAGGCGCCTCAGTTTGATCAAAATCGCTTCGCGGTGGAGTTCATCACGCGGTCCGACGTGAAGCAGCCTGATGCCGAGTCGCCTTGCCAGCGCCACCTTCCTTGCGTCTCGATGCTTCTGGTTGTTGAAGTCGTCCTCTGTTTGCCAGTGAGGCAGCCGGTCATCGTGTTGTTGCCCCTGGTACTCGAAGCCCAGTTGCAAAGCGGGCACCCATACGTCGATCTCGAGTCCCAGCAACTCGCGTCCTCGATAACGGCGAGTCACGTTAGCACCCCCAAATATCGCGCACACCGATTCGTAGAGGATCTGCTCTCGGATCGGCTTGCCCTTTTCTGGATACCCCATCCGCTGGCGTAATTCCCGCTCGTCTTCCTCGGAGAGGGCATGGCGCGCGCCTGCAAACTGCCGGGAAAATTCGCTCGCGTAGACATACGTGAGCGGCTTGTCTGGGCCTGCTATCGGATCGTCAAGTTCAATCCCCTCTAGTTCGGAAACGACCCAGGAACAGCAGCGCTGCGCGTTGTAGCGGGCGCCGAGCCAAACGATGACACGGCCCGTCGCACCGCTTTTGACCTCGGCTATTCCTGCCAGGGTGATCTCCGGCGGTGGGTGAACAATCGAAGGGGATGTTGCACTTGAAATGACAAGACCGAAATTGCCAAGCAACAGCGGTGGGACGGCGACGAACCGCGCCGGATGCCTGCACGATCCATAGTCGTAGCGGTAGTTCAGCGAGCTGAACGAGTAATCGTCGGTCCCGTAGCGAAAGCAAAACTCCGCGTCATGCACATTCCCGTTCGGGTCAGTGAACGGCGCGAAACTGAATATCGTCGCGTTCTTGCGTAGCAGCCTAGACGGTGCCGGTCGTACCTGATGCCCCATCAAGGCCAGCTCGTGCTCGAGGCGCCTTTGTATGAGATGACGTAAGTCGGACGCATAGCTGACACTCAGCCGCCGCGGGAAATCCGCCGTCTCCAACAGCAGCCGTTCCCATTGCCCAGGCATTAAGCAGGCTGCCGACGCAGTGGTCGAATGCATCGCTACCTCCGATGCGCCTCGACCATCGCCCGCGCCACCTGGCGCAGCATCTGGCGCCCCTCGTCCGGTGCGGCGCGGTAGGCGCGCACCAGCTCACACTCGTCTTCGCTCAGTTGCCCGGGCACCTGCAGCACGATCACGTCGCGCCCGGCGGCCAGCCCCACAGCGCCGTTGAACTCCTGATTCATCCGATCTTTCCGTTCTTTCCCTGCTTCACCTTGCCCAGCGTTACGTGCTTCACGTCCCGGCCGGCGACGTTTGTCACTGGGGCATTGATGACTTGGTTCGACGGCTTGAGCGCGCCAAGTTGGGCCTCAATCTTCTTCGCGCCTTCCACAAGGACAGAAGCCAGATCGGGCTGCGAGTACATGAGCGCCACGGCCTCAAGTGCCAACTTGTCCTCCGCGGAGAGGGATCGGTAGAGGCTCAAGAGGCGCTCTTCGCTGGCGTCGATACCCAAAGAATCGAACTGGCGGACCCCCAGCAGTAGATATCCGACGTCGACTCCGACCTCTTTGAGCCTCCCCAAAAATGACGACGGGGGCTCCCTGTCGCCGTTTTCATAGTTGCAGTAGGTCCGCTTCGCGACGCCGCCGGCCTTCGCCATTTCCTCTTGCGTCAAGCCCAGCCTTTCACGCTCTTCAGCTAGGCGCTCATGAAATTGCATGTTCATGCAGTTTCTCCTGTTGACACATTGCACGTTCGTGCAACAATATAAGCACACAAACAGCGCCGAATTCGCCGCCAAGCATCCCGGACGCTGCCCCCCTCAACACACTCACGAGGCCAATCATGACCACCGCGCAATTCAAGGCCCTGCTGCGCCGGCAGGGCAAAACCATCCGCCAGTGGGCGGAAGAAAACGGCTTTCCGCCCGAGGCCGTCTATCGGGCGCTGAACGGCGTCGAGAAGGGCAACTTCGGCCGCGCGCACGAAATCCTTGTGCGTGCCGGCATCAAGCAGTCCGAACTGCTCGCCGCATGAGGCCCGCCATGCAACTCGCCCTCCACCTGCCCAACCCGCTCGCCGCCCGCGAGGTGCTGTTCCTCTCGACCGACGGCCAGCCCTTCACCACGTCCCGCGCCGTAGCCGAGCGCTTCGGCAAGCAGCACAAGGATGTGCTCAAGGCCATCAATAACCTGCTTGCCGCGCTGCCCGATCCGGAGTTCGGACGGCGCAATTTTGCGCCGTCCTCCTACCTCAACGAGCAGAACAAACCTCAACCCGAATACCGCCTCACGCACGACGGCTTCGCCTTCCTCGCCATGCGCTTCACCGGCGCCGAGGCGATGGCCTGGCAGATCGCCTTCCTCCAGGCCTTCAACGCCATTGAGGCCGAGCTGCGCGCCAAGACCGAGCGTTTCGCTGCCGCGCTCGACCAAGTGCGTCCGATGTTGCGCCCGGTGGTCGAGTGCACCGAGGCCGGCTACTCCCGCGCCGACATCGCCGCGCCCCTGGGCAAGTCGCCCGCCGCCATCACCTACCACCGCCGCGCCGCCCGCCGGCTCGGCTTGCTCGCCGCATGAGGCCCGCCATGACCACCCATTCAGCTTCCCCCGCCATGCCTGCACACGGGGCACCACCAGTAGCCGTCCCCGTTGCCGCACAGCACGACCTTGTTGCCCGTCTCGAAGCACGGCTGGCAGACGAAGTGGGGCACCTCGTCGGCGCGCTCCAGCAGTTCTCCGGCGCGACGCAGGCGATACGCAAAGAACTCCCCGCCGACGCCCAGTACGGCCAGCTCATAACGCTCTTTCTCGGCACGGCCAGCCTCCAGCTCGCGTATGCGCTGCTCAAGGACGGGAACCTGCCGCTGCTGCTCGGCGACGGCACCGAGCACCTGCAAAAGCTGGGCCTGCGCTTCGATGAGCTTTTCCGTGAACTCGATGTGGATGGTCGCCGCTTTCTGGCGGTCGCGCTCGTGTAGCAGCAAGCCGCCGATCTATGACCCGTCCATCCGTGGCTCCCTTTCTTCATCGCGCCCTCGATTCTACGACGGGCAAATGATTTTCAAGGCAGAAAAAATGCTCACCGTATTCATTCCCGATCTCCCCGCCGGCTGGGAAGGCCAGCAACGCAGGATCGCCGCCGATCTCACCGTGCAGGTGCAGGGCAAGCGCTATCCCGTCGGCGGCACGCCGGGCCACCTGGTTGCCCTCCGTGGCGCCGTGCTCGTCCCCCAGCAGCGGCGCGTGGGTGCCGATCTCGCGATCACATTCGAGGGCCGCCGCTACCGCGTGCCTTTTGCCCAGGTGGGGGCGCTGGTCTTTGTGCAGCCGGCGGAAGCGCCGCCAGCAGTGTTTGTGTTTCCAGATGGATGGACGCCAGGCACTTCGGCATCAGCACCCCGCGCTCACAGTCCTTTGCGTAGGCGTCGTGAGCCGAGCAGATCGGCGCCACCCGACACCGGGGCCATCGCTCGAAGAAGGCGTGCCAGTACCCATCCGGGCATTCGAGCCGCGCATCCAGCCACGCGGCCGGCGCCGTTGCCCGCCCGCACGTCGGGCAGCCGCGCCGGGGCAAATCGCGCGATCCGTCTGCTGCCGCTCCAGGCCGTGCCCCCGGCACCCGCACCCGGAACTCATGCCCACAGAAAGGGCAGCGGTATTGCATATCCATGACCGTGTTCTCCCGTCGTGACCGATGGGCGAATTCTAGGCGGCCGTAGCCGCGTTTCAGCCCTTCCAAGCCCCTGTTTGTTTCGACCCGCCCCCGATCGAGCCCTTCCAATGACCCGCCGCCATTCTTCCCCCGTCCCCAGCTCGCTGCGCGCCGCGTTCGAAGCGGACAAGCTGAGTGCGCTCAAGCACCGCCGCCTCAACGTCGAGCGCCTGGCCGAGCTGCTCGGTACGACGCCCGCCACCCTCTACAAGTGGATCGAGACCGACACGATGCCGGTGCGCGCGCTCATCGCCTGGCAGCACCTCACAGGCGCCGTCCACGTGGTGCGCTACCTCGCCAGCCGCGAGGGCGCGGTGGTGGTCGCCATCCCCACCGGGCGCACCGCCAGCGCCGAGGACGTGCATGCCCTGCAGGCCACCGTCAATGACGCCATCGGCGCGCTGCTCGACTACCTGCGCGGCTCGCTCGACCGCGACAGCACCCTGGGGCGGCTCACCACCGGCCTTGAATCGCTCGCCTGGCACCGCGCCAACGTCGAGAAGGCCGACCAACCCGAACTGGAGTTCTGACCATGAGCACCTTCATCCCCGCCGACCTCGTTGTCGACCAGGCCCGTCTGCGCATGCAGACCTGCCTCCAGGACGCCCGCATCGCCGCCGACCTGCTGCGCGCCGGGCGCATCGACTGGCTTACCGCTCACCACCTGGTCGGCGCCCAGCAGACCATGGTCAACACCACCAGCTGGACGCTCGAGGCCGTGCTCGACGCCGCCGGCGTGGCTGACGCGCTCGGGAAGGTGATCGATCTGCGCGACACCACCCAGGCCGCCCTGCAGGCCCTGCAGGACGTGCTGCGCGAGCGCCACCTCTTCGACAGCCCCGCCGCGCGGAGGGACGCATGAGCCGCAACACCGACTACACCAACGCCGCGCAGCAGCGCCTGCTGCGCCTGCTCGTGGTGCTCTTCGGCGACGTGGTCAACGGCTACGCCGCCGGCGCCCTGGCCAAGGCCGTGGGCTGCTCGCCCGGCGTGATGACGCGCGATCTCGACAACCTGCGCACCGCCGGCGTCGCCGAGAAGGACGAGGACACCGGCCTGTGGCGCCTCACCGCCCGCCTGCCGCAGCAGGCCGTGAAGGTCTATGCCGCCATCGGCCGCGCCGAGACCCGCCTGGCCGAAGCCAAGGCTGCCATTCACCGCAACAGCGATTACTGAATCACCTATCCAGGGAGCCAGAAAAAATGACCGCAGGACGCAAACCCCTCGCCGTGCCCGACATTGTCGACGTCGAGGATGAATCGGAATCGGCAAGCAACGGGCTCGCAGTGATGCGAGAGCAAGTGCGCGAGCTCGCCGTGCGCAACGTCGAGGCCGAACAGCATGTCCGTGCCGTAGCGCTGCAGGTGGGCTACCAACTGCCCGCCGACTGCACCGACCCGGACCTGATCCAGCGCGACATCAGCGCCAACATGCGGCGCTCGGTCGAAGCTTGCCTGGAAGTGGGGCGCGGGCTCGTGGTCCTGAAAGAGGCCTGCGATCACGGGCAGTTTGCCGCGCGGCTGGACGTACTTGGCATTGACGCGAGGGTCGCGCAGCGGTTCATGTCGTCCGCGCGGAAATTCTCAAATGCGGCGTCAACGCCGCTTTTGAAAGCGGCCGGCAGCCAGACAAAGCTGTTTGAACTCTTGGTGCTCGATGACAGCCAGGTCGAGGAACTCGAGCTCACCGGCCAGACCGGCGAACTCACGCTCGACGATGTGGCCGCGATGTCGGTCAAGGAACTGCGCGCCAAGCTGCGCGAACTGCGCCACGAGCTCAAGGCCACCGAAGAAATCTCCGCCGAGAAGACCGTCGAGATCGAGCGCCTGCGCGAGGCGGGCGTGCGCATCAGGCGGCAGCCGCCCGACGCGGTGCTGGCCGAGCTGGCGAAGGAAACCGCCGGAATGGTGACCGAGACACTGAACAAGCTGCGCACCTCGGTGAATTCGGCTTTCACGGCGCTGGCCCAGCACTATGTGGAGCATGGCGGCGGCGATTGCCGGCACCTGATGGCAGGTCATGTGGGCGAGCTGCAGCGCGCGCTCAATGAGCTGCGCGAGGCCTTCAACCTGCGCGACATCGAAGGCGACGGCACCCCCGAGTGGATGAGCTGGCCGGGCAACACGGCAGCCCCCGAGGCTGAGTAGACAAGGGGCGCGCCATGGGACCCGCAATGATCGAAGCCCTGCTCGACCTGCAGGCCCGCCTGCAGCGGGCCGGCTATGGCGGCAAGGGGGCGGTGATGGATGACGCCTGCCGCCGCCTGCGCATGTCCAAGGCGACCCTGCACCGCAAACTCAAGGAGGTGGTCGTGCAACCCGAACGCAAGCGCCGTGTGGATGCGGGCCAGTGCACGCTGACACTGAAAGAAGCCGAGATCATCAGCGCGGTGATGATGGAGGGCTACCGCGCCAACGACAAGAAGATTTTGAGCCTGCCCAAGGTGCTGGAGATCGTCCGCGGTGATGGCCGCGTGCGGGCCGAGGTGGTGGACGCGGACGGTGTGCTCAGCCCGCTGTCGGCCTCGGCCGTGGCACGCGCGCTGCGCCGCTACCGGCTGCATCCCGAGCAGTTGCGCCGGCCGGCGCCGGCCACGCCGATGCGTACCGAGCACCCGAACGAGGTGTGGCAGATCGACGCCTCGATCAGCACGCTGTTCTACGTGCCCGAAGGGGGCGTGGCCGACATGAGCCCGGCGGAGTTCTACAAAAACAAGCCGGGCAACTTCGAGAAGATCAAGCGCCAGCGCCTGACCCGGTGGGTGATCACCGACCATTGCTCGGGCAGCATTTTTGTGCACTACGTGGCGGGCGGCGAGAGCATCGCCAGCATGGCCGAGGCGCTGCTGGCGGCGATGGCCGAGCGCCCCGGCCACCAGATGTACGGTGCGCCGCTGGCGCTGATGATGGACCCCGGGGTGGGCATCACCCCCGCCTTCCGGCGCCTGCTGCGGGCGTTGCAGATCGAGCAGATCATCAACGCCGTGGGCAACCCGCGCGCCAAGGGGCAGGTGGAAGGCGCACAGAACATCGTCGAATGCGACTTCGAGAGTGGCTTCAAGCTCACCCACGTGCCGAGCATTGCGTGGATCAACGAGCAGGCCATGCGCTGGATGCGCTGGTTCAACAGTACCCGAGTGCATTCGCGCACCGAGGTCACGCGCTGGGCGAAGTGGATGGAGATCCGCGCGGATGTCTTGCGCGTGGTCGACGTGTCGCTGGCGCGCCAGCTGCTGTCCAGTGAGCCCGAAACCCGCGCGGTGAATCAGTTCCTGCAGGTGCAGTTCGATGGCGCGCTGTGGTCGGTGCGCGACGTGCCCAATGTGATGGTGGGCGAGAGGCTCGACATCACCTGGAACCCGCTGCGGCCGGAGGCGGCGTTTGTGGTCGACCGCGAGGACGGCCAGGAAGTGCTGATCGAGATCCCGAAGGTTGAGCGTGACGATAACGGCTTTTTCGCGGATGCCGCCCACATCAGGCACGAATACAAGGCCATGCCGAGCACCGCGGCCGATGCCGGGCGCAAGCGCGTGGAGGCGCTGGCCACTGGTGCGGCCAGCGAGGCCGAGGCCAAGGCTGCGCGCCGCGCCAAGCAAACGCCCTTTGGCGGCACGCTGGACCCGTACAAGCACCTGGATGACGTGCCGGACGTGGTGCTGCTGCCGCGCCGCGGTACCGAGCTGGTGCCCCAGGTGCGCACGGCCAGTGTCGTGCCGATTGTGCGCCTGACCGCATTCCAGGCATTGCAAGCACTGAGCCGCATGGGGGTCACGCCCACCGCCGACACCCACGCCCGCATCGCCGAGTGGTACCCGGACGGCGTGCCCGAAACCGACATCGAGCAACTGAAGCACCGGCTCACCGTGCGCCGCGGTCTGCGCGTGGTGGGTGGGCAATGAACCCTGGAGATCCTGTGCTGAACCTGAAACTGCTGCTGCTGCAATTGGGCACCAACCAGAGCGAGCTGGCGCGCGCCGCCGAAGTCAGCCCGGCCACCGTGGCGCAACTGGCCAACCACGGAATGTGGCCGCGCAACAGCGCCCGCCGCCGCGCGCTGCGCACCGCCATCGAGCAGGCGCTTGCCGCCGCGGGCGCCACGCCGGCGCAAGTGGAAAGCGCATTCGAACACGGGCCCCGGTCGCGCAAGGGTGGCGCCGCCGGCGCGGCCGAGGCCCTGGAACACCCCGAACCCACCGACTCACCTGATCCGCACGACGAGGACGAGCAAATGTTACTTCGCAACAAACACCTGACCCCGGATGCATGCGCGCACTTCGGCCTGCCGCGCAGCCCCTTCGTGGATGACGTGCGCGCGCTCGACGACGTCTTCGCCAGCGCCGCCACCCGCCGCACCCGTGCCGCGCTGATGGACTGCGCGCTCAACCAGGGCTTTCTGGCCCTCGTGGGCGAATCGGGCAGCGGCAAGACCACCCTGCGCGAAGAGCTCGAGGAGCGCATCCGCATCGAGAACCGCCCGGTGGTGGTGATCAAGCCCTACGTGATGGAGATGGAAAAGACCGAGCGCAGCGGCAAACCGATGTGGGCCGGGCAGGTGTCCGAGGCCATCATCCGCGAGTTCGACCCCTCGGGCAGCATCCCGAGCTCGACCCAGGCGCGCAGCAAGCGCGTGCGCGACCTGCTCGCCGCCAGCCAGCAGGCCGGCTACAACAACCTGCTGGTGATCGAAGAGGCGCACCGCCTGCCGGTGAGCACGCTGCGCGCCCTCAAGGGCTACATGGAGCTCAAGGTCGGCCTGCGCCGCCTGCTCGGCGTGGTGCTGATCGGCCAGCCCGAGCTCGACAACACGCTCAGCGACAAGCTCGGCGACGTGCGCGAGATCGTGCAGCGCTGCGAGCGTCGCGAAATGCTGCCGCTCGACGACGATCTGCGCCCCTACCTGGCGCACAAGTTCGCCCGCGTCGGCACGCCGATCGACAGCGTGCTCGACGAGGCCGCGATCGACGCCATCCGCGTGCGCCTGGTGCACCGCCCGCGTGGCGGCAGCCCGGCCGAGGCGCGCAGCATCTGCTACCCGCTGTTGTGCAACAACCTGGTGGTGCGCGCCATGAACGCCGCAGCCGCGGTGGCCATGCCGCGCGTGACCGCCGACGTGATCGCGGGGTGCTGACCATGGCGACCCAGCATGAGATCGAGACCGCGCTCAACATCGCCGACCGCGGCGCCCGCGGCGCCCGCGTCGCCGTCACCGCCGGCGAGCTCGACAACGGCGACATCAGCCTGGTAGTGCAACTGGTCAGCGGCTGCAGCACTCCGCGCCGCATCGGCCACCTGCGCCTGAGCGAGGCTGCCGCGCTGGCGCTGACCGTGCAGCTGGGGGAGGCGCTCGGGCCATGACCTCGCTCGCATCCGCCGCGCCGGCCGCCGCCGCCGCACTCGCCGACCGCATCCTCGCCGCGATCGCGCCCAACAACAGCAAGCGCCCGGCCCGGGCGGCCGACATCGCCGCCCAGCTCGGCGGCGACGAACGGCACTTCTGGGCGGCGCTCGAGCAGTTGCGGCGCGGATGCGCCATCAATACCGCGCACATCCAGCGCGGCGCCGATCCGGCCCCCTGGCTGGCCATCTGGCCGACCGGGCTGCCCGTCGCACACCACAGCTGGCGAGACCTCAACGTCCGCGGCGGCTTCGCGGTGCATCGCACCGAAACCCCGCGCCGCTTCCCACAGTCGCCGGCCGCCCGGCGCGCAATCGAGGAGAACATCATGAGCAACAAGCCCTGCCGCCGCACCTCCGGAAAAGACCGTCGCGACCGCATCGCCGAGCTCGTTCGCGGCCGCCCGATCGCGCAAGGGCTCACCTACGCCGAGGTGGCGCGTGAGCTGGGTCTGAGCTCCCAAGGGGTGGGCTATCTGGTCGAGGAGATGCTGGGCGGCCTGCGCGTAGCCCGGGGCTGCCTGGCCGGCGAGCGCGCGAACCGTTTGTACGACCCAGCAGCAGCGATCGACGAATCCGTCGTCCCCGCCGAAAGGGTCGAGGTGCCTGCCGCCACGACACCGCCCGCCGTGCCGGCAGCCAACGTCGTCGCCGGCCTGGCCGCCATCGCCGATGCCCTCGGCGGCATGGAGCCCGCCGACGACATCGATATCGGTGCCGCCGCGGCCCAGGTGGCCGAGGCGCCGCGTGTGCAGATCCACTTTGCCTTGTGGGACGACGGTGGCCTGTCGATCTACGACGGCGACGACCTGCTGCAGATCGCGCCCGCCGACGTGGCCCGCCTGGCCCGCCTGCTCGACGGCCTGGGCCGCGTGCGGGCCAGCGAGGTTGCCGCATGAAAACCCGCTGCCCCAACTGCGGCGCCGTGATGAGCCTGGACGCGCTGATGTCGCACGAGGGCGCGCGCGAGGCGCTCGCCCTGGTCTTCCAGCTCTCGGGGGCGCTGGGTGCGGCGGTCACGCGCTACATCGGCCTGTTCCGGCCGGCGCGGCGTGAGCTGAGCCTGGACCGCGTCGCCAAGCTGCTGCGCGAGATCGTGCCCGACCTGCAGGCCCAGCGCATCGAGCGTGCCGGCGCCACCTGGCCAGCGCCGCCCGAGGCCTGGATCTGGGCCATCGGCCAGGCGCTCGAGGCGCGCGACGCGGGTCGCCTCAAGCTTCCGCTCACCTCCCATGGCTGGCTGTACGAGGTGATCAGCGGCTGGCGCCCGGCCACCGTGGCCGCGGCGCCTCAGCCCACCCAGGGGGCCGCCAACCTGCCCACGGCGCGCCCCGCGCAGCCCTCGCGCACCCTGGGCGCCATCGCCGCCCTGGAGGACCGCGCCCGTGGCTGAGATCGCCCGCTGGATCGAGCGCGAGGTGGCCCGCGGCCTGCAGGGCCTGGTCGCCCTGCGCCTGCCCGGTGCACCGGGCGAGGACGCGGTCACGCTCACCCTCGACATCTGGCTGGCGGCGCTGGCCGTGCGGGCCGCGAGCTGGGCCGAAGCGCAGGACGCGCCCCGCCTGCAGGCCGCCTTCCGCACGCTGTACGCGCAATGCACCACCTGGCCGGCGCCGCGCCAGCTGCTCGATGCGCTGCCCATCCGCGCACCGCCCACCGCGCTGCCGCCCCCGCCGATGACGGCCGAAGAGCGCGCCGCCAACCGCGCCCGCCTTGCCGCACTGATGCAACAGCTTTCCACCCGCATGACAGGACACGACCATGACCACCCCGAACACCCCCAGCGCCACCCGCGCAACCTCGGCGCATGACGACGCCCCCGCCGGCTACATGCGCAACGCCGCCAACCACCTGGTGCCGATCGACCAGGTGCGCGAACAGGACCTGCTGCGCGACCAGGTCGCGCGCGAGATCGCCGTCGAGGCGGTCGCCCTCAACCAGCGCCTGCGCGAATTCAAGGCCCGCGCCCTGGGCGACGTGGCCGACCTGGTGCGCATCGCCGGCGAAAAGTACGAGGTGAACCTCGGCGGCAAGAAAGGCAACGTGCAGATCAGCACCTACGATGGCCAGTACAAGGTGGTGCGCCAGGTGGCCGAGCGCATCGCCTTCACCGAAGAGCTCGAAGCCGCCAAGGTGCTCATCAACGGCTGCATCGAGCGCTGGAGCGAAGGCGCGAACCCGCACATCCGCGCCCTGGTCGATCGCGCCTTCCGCACCGACACCAAGGGCCAGATCAAGACCACCGCGGTGCTCGAGCTGCTGCGCCTCGAGATCGACGACGCCGAATGGCAACGCGCCATGGAGGCCATCCGCGACAGCATCCAGAGCACCGGCACAGCCACCTATGTGCGCGTGTACCAGCGCATCGGCGACTCGGACCAGTACCGCGCGATCGCGCTCGACCTGGCGGCGGTGTGACATGACCTACCCGATCGAAGTGGCGGTACGCCATCGCTACAACGCGTACAACTGCCGCATTGGGAAAACGCGGGCAAGCAGCACGAACAGCCCGCAGGTCGCCGTCGAGCGCCTGATGGACAAGCTGTGGCCGCCGGGCACGCACCGCGCAACACAGATCGCCCGCGGCGGCGACACCACCCATTTCCACATCATGCCTATCGAATTGGAGGTGAAGTATGGACAAACGTGACGACATCCTCGCCAAGATTCGCAAGTGCATGGATCTGGCCAAGTCCGGCAGTGAGCACGAGGCAGCGGCTGCACTACGGCAAGCGCAGAAGCTGATGGAGATGCATCAGGTCAGCAGCGTTGAGATGCTCGCTGCCGGCGTCGGTGAATCGAAGGCGAAGAGCGGCGCAGTCGCTCGACCCGCGAAGTGGGAGAGTGATCTTGCCGGGCGAGTTGCTCGCGCCTTTGGCTGCAAACTCATCTTCATCAGGTCTTGCTGGGACGTTGCGCACTGGCTCTTCGTTGGCGTAGCCCCCGCCAACGAGATCGCCGCCTATTCGTTCGAGGTCCTGTTGCGTCAGGCGCTCAAGGCGCGAGGCGAGTTCATCGCGACGACACTCAAGCGGATCAAGAAGTCGAACAAGACTCGCCGCGCCGACCTATTCAGCGAGAGCTGGGTGTATGCGGCGTGTGCCAATGTCGCCGCACCAACGCCTCCGGAGGGCGCAAAGAGCGCTATCGACGCGCACATGCAACTGCACCACCCCAGTCTTGGCGAGCTGGATGTGGCTGACCGGAACGCCGGTCGGAACTTGTCGGCAAAGGACGAAGCTGCGTTGGTCGCGGGGCGCCTGTCCGGGCGTGGAGCCCGGTTGCATGCAGGCGTAGCGACCACCTCCAATCTCATGCTGGAGGGTTGATCATGGTTTCGGCAACCCTGACTGCCGCCCGGGCGGCGCAGCACGCCCAGCTGATCCGCCAGATCCACACGGCCAAGCGCGACCTGGGCCTGGATGACGACACCTACCGCCTTACGCTGGCGCGCTTTGCCGCCGGCAAGACCAGCAGCAAGGACTGCAGCGCGGCCGAGCTGCACGCCGTCGTCGAGCACTTCCACGATTCGGGCTGGCCGCGGGCGGGCGGTGCGCGTCAAAAGCCGCTTTCGCCCCGGCAAAAGAAGATGTGGGCGCTGTGGCAGACGCTGGCCGACCAGGGCAAGGTGCGCAACCGCCGCATGGCGGGCCTGCTGGGCTGGATCGCCGGGCAGACCGACAACCAGGTGCAACGCCTGGAATGGCTCACCCCGGCACAGGAGCACACCCTGATCGAGTCCCTCAAGCAATGGGAGGCCCGCTGACATGAGCGCCGAGCCGAGTCGCCTGGCCCGCGCCACGGTCGACGAGCTGGCCCCGCTCGCTGCGCTGCTGGACCCGGCCTACCCGGAGAACTGGGCGCGCATCGCCGAGTGCCTGTACCTGTCGCTGCGCGACCGCCTGCCTGGTGAGGCCACGGCGCATGCTCACCTCGCGCTCGAGCTGGCCGAAGGGCTGCGCGCCGAGCTCGGCGGCAGCCAGTTCTATCTGGCCAAGGGCCAGGGCTACGAGCTGAGCCTGCGCGACCGCCAGATCCTGGCGCGCTTCACCGGGCACAACCACCGCGCCCTGGCGCAGGCCTTCGGGGTGACCGAGCGCCACGTGTACTCCATCGTCGAGCGCCGCGGTCGGGAGGAGTTCGAGCGCCGGCAGGGCAAACTGCCCGGGCTGGACGCAGGCGGCGTTGCCGAGGGCAGATCGTGAAATCGGCCCGCCGTGCCGTTTGCGGGGCGCTGCCGCCCCGGATGCCTGCGCGCGAGGGCGTTCGTGGCGCCAGGGGCTTTTATAAAAAGGCGCAGGGGTGGCCGCGGTGAAATCGAACGCGGCCGATGCGCCCGACCTCACCGAACTGCTGTCGCTGTTCGCTCGCCTGCGCCCCGGGGCGCCCGCCAACTGGAGCACCCGCTACCGCATCGGGGTGATCCTGTCGAAGCACCTGGACGCCCACTGCACGCTGGCCGAGCTCGGCCGCGCGCTCGGGGTGACCCCGCAAAACGCGTACACTGAGTCGGTGCTCGCCCTGGGCACCCTGGTGTGCGCGCTGTATGTGCGCATGCACTTCGGCCGGTACCCGCTGCCGGCCGGAAAGCAATGAAGCGCTTCATTTAGCGCCCCCATCCCCGCGCGGACACAGTGCGGGGCATGGCTACCGCACAGCTTCCTCCCTCCATCGAGATCTTCCGCCCCGGTCGGCACATCGACGACGCGGGCGCGGTGCATGAATTCTCCGACGCCGACGTGGCCGGCATGGTCGAGGCCTACGACCCGGCCGTGCGCGAAGCGCCGCTCACCGTCGGCCACCCCGCGCACAACCTCCCGGCCTACGGCTGGGTGAAGCGCGTGGCGCGCAACGCCGCCGGCCGCCTGGTCGTCGATGCGCACCAGGTCGAGCCGCAGTTCGCCGAAATGGTGGCCGCCGGCCGCTTCAAGAAGCGGTCGGCCTCGTTCTACCCCCCGCAGCACCCCAACAACCCCAAGCCCGGCCAGTGGTACCTGCGGCACGTCGCCTTTCTGGGCGCGCAGCCGCCGGCCATTGCCGGGCTCAAGGACTTTGCCGACGACGACGCCGGCACCGTGAGCTTTTCCGAGGGCGAGCCGGGGCCGGCCGCCAATCCACCCCATCCCCCCCACCAGGAGCAATCCATGACGCAGGAAATCAAGGACGCGCAGGACCGCGCCGCCAAGGCCGAAGCCGACGCCAAGGCCGCCCTCGACGCCAAGACCGCGGCCGAGGCCGAGGCCGCCGCCGCCAAGGCGCAACTGGCGCAGTTCGCCGAACAGGCGCGCCGCGACCGCCATGCCGGCTTCGTGTCGTTTGCCGACGACCAGGTCAAGGCCGGCCGGCTGCTGCCCAAGGACAAGGACGCCGCGGTGGCCGTGCTCGAAACCCTGGCCGACGCTCAGCCGGTGAAGTTCGCCGAGGGCGGCGCCACCAAGGAAGTGCCCCCGGCCGAATGGCTCAAGGGCCTGCTCGCCGCGGCCCAGCCGGTGGTGAGCTTCGGCGAGTTCGCGCCCGGCACCGCCGCGCCCACCGCCGGCAGCGCCCAGGGCCTGTCCGATGCCGAGATCGACTCCCGCGCCCGCGCCTACGCCGCGCAGCACAAGGTGAGCTACGCCGAGGCGGTCTCCGCCGTCGCCAGCTTCACCGCCTGACCCCCCTATATAGAAGGACGCCGCCGCCATGATGACCCCCGCCGAGATCCGGCTGAAGCAGAACCCCATCCTCACCAACCTGCTGCTCGGCATGGGCCAGGGCAGCTACGTGGCCGAGCGCCTCATGCCGCGCCTGCCGCAGAGCCTGTCGGCGGTGACGCTGGCGCAGATGGGCGATGAGCGCTTCCGCCGCTACAGCCTGCGCCGTGCGCCGGGCACCGTGACCAAGCGCGTGAACATCAAGTACCAGGACAAGACCTACTCGGTCGACCAGTACTCGGTCGAGGTGCCGATTCCGCGCGAGCTGATCCGCGAGGCCGACGAGGCGCGCCGGCTCAACGTGGGCGCCAACCTCGACATCAGCCGCATCGCCATGACCACGGCCAACGACATCCTCGGTCTGGACTACGAGCTCGAGGTGGCCACGCTGGCCACCACCGTGGGCACCTATGCCGCGGGCCACACCCTGGCGCTGGCCGCCGGCACCAAGTGGAGCGCCTCGACCGGCACGCCGGTGACCGACATCACCGCCGCCAGCGAGATCATCCGCAAGAAGATCGGCAAGCGCCCGAACACGCTCACGCTGAGCGCGGACGGCTGGAACGCGCTGCGCTTCAACGAGCAGGTGCGCACCTACCTGCCCGACAGCCAGATGGGTCCGGCCACCAACGAGCAGCTCAAGAACATCTTGAACCTCGAGGAGATCCACGTCGGCGATGCGGTGTGGATCGACGACACCGACACCGGGCAGGACGTGTGGGGCAACAACGCGGTGCTGGCCTACGTGCCGCGCATCGGCGGCGCAGGCACCAGCGACATCAGCCTGGCCGAGCCCGGCTTTGCCTTCACCAACGTGCTCGAGGGCCACCCCTTCGCCGAGACGCCGTACTACGAGGCCGGCCTCAAGAGCTGGGTGTATGGCGCCACCTACGAGCGCCGCCCGAACGTGGCGTACAACACCGCCGCCTTCCTGTTTCAGAACCCGAAGTGAGGCGCGAGCACATGAGCCAGAACCTGATCGCCCATGTGTGCGTCGCCGGCGTCGCGCTGCTGCTCGACGGCGTGCGCGTCAACTTCCAGCCGGGCGAGACGCTGCCCGACGCGCTGCCGCTGACCGTGCTCGACGAGCTCGTGAGCCTGGGCGCGGTCGAGAAGCGCATTGCCGAACCGAACTCTTTCGTGAGCGAAGCCGCCGGCAGCAATGAGGCGGGCGCAGCCGGGGGCGCAATCCCCGGCACCCACACCTCCGCCGACGAAGGCTCGGGGGCCGCGGCCGAGCTTGCCGCGGCCCCTGCGACGGACGCCGCGGCGGAACCCGCCGTGCCCGCTGCCGGCAAGAAGAAGACCTGACCGCCACCACTTAGGAGCCCGCCATGGGACGCCAGTACGACAAGCAACACGCCGCCACCGTGGTGGCCACCGCCGCGATCGAGAAAGCCCGCTTCGTCGGCTTCGGCGGCGCGCACGCCACCGCCGCCGGCGGCACCTCGGCCGATTCGATGGGGGTGAGCGAGCACGCCGCCGCCATCGGCAGCACGGTGTCGGTGATCACCGGCTACAGCGCGCTGGTCGAGGCCAGCGCCCCGATCGCCGCCCACGCCTTCGTCAAGCCCGCGGCCGACGGCAGCGGCAAGGCGGCCGTGGGCAGCAACACCGACCACTGCGGCAAGGCGCTCGAGGCTGCTACCGCGGCCGGGCAGATGATCGAGGTGGTGTTGTACCGCCACCTGCACGCGTAACGCGTAGCCCCGAGGAGCCGACATGCCCAGCTTCATCTTCAACAGCGCCGTCCGCGACGAAGCGACCGGCGCCATCGACTACGACACCGACAACTTCAAGGTCATGCTGCTCACCGCGGCTGCCGCACCCAACAAGGACACCTGGGCCAAGCGCAGCGACGTCACCAACGAAGTCGTCGGTGCCGGTTACACCGCCGGCGGTGCCGCAGTCGTCGTGGCAGTAGGCGCGGTCGACGCCGCAAACGACCGTGTCGACATCTCGCTCGGCGGCGCGACGTGGGCCAACGCCACCATCACCGCGCGCTACGCGGTGTACTACAAGGCGCGCGGCGGCGCGGCGACGGCCGACGAGCTGGTGGCGGTGAATGACTTTGGCGCCGATGTCGCCAGCACTGCGGCCGCCTTTGCGCTGGAAGCATCGACCTACCGCAAGCAGAACTGACGCCATGGCCGGCGTGCAGTTGGCGCTCTACAAGCCGCACCGCGCGATGGACATCGGCGGGCGGCTTATTTGTTTTTGGACCCGCAGCCGGTACTCGCACGTCGAGGTGGTCATCGACGGCATGTGCTACAGCAGCAGCCTGCGGGATGGGGGGGTGCGGAAGAAGGTTATCGACTTGGACAGGCCGCACTGGCGTGTCATCCCGATCACGTGGCGTGACGACGAGGCTGCGCTGCGGATGTTCGAGCGGTACAACGGCCAGCCCTACGGCTACTGCGACCTGATCGCGCAACATGTGCTGCGCCTGCCCATCGATGATCCCGGCCTGCTGTGCTCCGAACTGTGCGCGCTGATGCTTGGATTGCCGGAATCGACGGCGCGGGGGATGAGCCCTGGGGCGCTTGTGGATTACGTTGAAATGAGGAATGCAAAATGACGGCTGACGAAATCCGCGCCGCAATTGCGGCGGACCCCGAACTGCAGGCGTTGGTGCCCGATACCGTGGCCATCGCCGCCGCGCTGTCCGCTGGCCGCACCCGCTGGAAACACACCGAAATCGGCGTCGGCACGATCATCGAAGTGCTCGGCCTCGCCGACGCAAATCCAGTGCTCGACACGCTCTATGCCTCGCCCGACTACCGCCACGTCAAGCCGCTGCTCGACCAGGGCCGACTGCGCCTGGATGTCGTCGCACAGGCCGGGATGCTGCAACCGCTGGTCACGGGCGAACTGCTCACACAAGCCCAGCTCGACGCGCTGATTGCCCGCGCGAAGGAGGCCGATCCGGTCGATGAGTACGCCGTGCGCGTTGCGGTCTACGACGATGACGGCTCACTGAGGGTATAACAATGGCGCTCACGAAAAACGGCACCACAATCATCGCCAGCGCATCCAATGCGGCAGGCGCAACCACGCGCGGAACGATCGACCTCTCGGCAGTTTATGGCGGCATCGTGACGATCAGAATCATCAACGGCGCGACCGGCCCCACTGCGCAGTGCGAAGGGCGCGTGCTGATTTCGCACGCCGACACGCTGCCAACTGCGGCCAGCGCTGGCGCTGACTGGAAAACCATCTGGCGCTTCGGCGGCGGCACGACAAACAGCGCGATCACCGAGCAGAGCTTCCAGTTCGGCCCGGAGGTGCGGCACCTGGAAGTCGAGTTCGCTGGCAACACAGGGCAGGCCGTGACGGTGGAGGCCATCGCCTCTACCTACACGGTGTAAGACGTGTCCGTGATCATCGTCCCGCGCCGTCACTACGCCCAGCCGCAGGGGCGGGTGCAGCTAGACCAGTCAAGCACGTACGTGTCCAGGGCTGGGCTCATATACGCCCCGTCTCTCGATAGAGATTTGGCAAAAGGGGCGCTCGCGACTCTTGAGGATGGGGTCGTACTCGGGGCGGGTCAGTACGGGGTTTCAGTCACGACGGCAACAATGCGCGGGATTACATTCGGCAGCGGGGTTCCGAAACCGCTGTCAGGAGGGGATTGGACCGTGCTCGCCCTCGCGAGGCCTGCCCCGAGCTACAACGTGGCGTATACCCCCGCGTTTAGCCAGCGGAGGGTAAGCCCGAATAAACAGTGCGGGTTCTTATTCAACTCGTATGGAATTTCCGCGTCCGGGGCATCAGGAAAAATTGAGGTTTTTGCTTTTGACGGATCGTCTATCCCGTTCTGCACCAGCACATCTGGAAATGTAGTCGATGGGGAGTGGCATGTATTTGCGGCGCGCATGTCTGGTGCCATCGGTCGGCTGTATAGAGACGGGCAAGTCCTGTCGAGCACGCAATCCGGCACGAGTGTCGGTAACTGGTATGACCCGGCGCAGGAAGTCGTGATAGGGCGGCTGGGTTCGGCGTATGAGTCCGGTCTGGCTACCCCTTTTTCCCTTGTGGTGGCATGGGACAGAGCACTCAGTGATGCCGAAGTCGCGGCAATATCCGCAAATCCCTGGCAACTCTTCCGCGCCGACCCCGTTCGCATTTACAGCCTGCCCAGCGGCGCCATCACGCTCAACAGCCTGACCATGAGCGCCATCACGCAGACGACCGCGCGTGCAACGCTATCCGTGACGAGGTGACGGCATGGCAACGTTCTACCTCGTCATCCAGCGCGACACCGGTGAGGGCGTTCCCGCATCGGCCCCGACTTGGGCGAGAGCCGACATCGGCACGAACTCCGGCTGGACCGCTGGCGCAGGCGGCACGATCGTCTATCACGACGCCGACACGGACCCCAGCAGCGGCTCGACGTACCAGTTCGACCCCGATGCGACCGGGCTGACTGCAGACACGGCGTATGTGTCCTACGCAGTGTGGGACGACGGCAGCACGACTGTGGGGCCGGTTACGGCGGCGTGGACGACGAATGCCGGCAGCGCCGCCACGGCATTCGGCGCCACCATTGCGTGCGCGTCTGTCCTTTCCCCCGGTGCGGCCTCGGGTGCGGCTGCGATTGCAGGGGCCTTTGCGTCGTGTGCGGTATCGCTGGCCGTGGCCGGTGCACCGGCCGCGGCAGGGGCCGCCGATGGGAAGACGCTCTCTGTCGCGGCCGAACTGATACCGGGGCATGCAGCAGGCGCGGCATCCGGCGGCGGCGCTACGCTGATCGCTGCGGCAGCGCTTGTGCCGAGCGCCGCCGCCGGACAGGCCGCCTGCTCCGGCGCAACTGTTTTTGTTGGCGGCGCTCTCGTGGCGGGCGCGGCAACCGGATCCGCAGTCTCCAATGGGCACGTCGTTACGCAGGCCGTCACGCTGATTCCCGGCGCCGTCACGGCCGGCGGGGGCATCGATGCGCCCGGCGCGATCATTGTCGCTGCAGCGTCGATTGCCCCAGGGGTGGCGACGGGCGGGGCTGCGCCCGCAGGTGCAGTGCTCGCATCGGCGGTCGGTCTCATCTCCGGCGCCGCCGCGGGGGCCGCAGCGGCCAGCGGGTCCGCGCTTTCGCTTGGCGCAAGCCTGTTGCCCGGTGCGACAGCCGTGGGGCTCGGCGCGGCGGCGCCGGGCGCCACCGTCGTCGCGCTCGCCGGCCTCGCCGCAGGCGCAGCAAGCGGCGCAGCGAGCGTGCCGGCGCATGCCTGGCAGACCGTCCTGGCCTGGATCACTGGAACGGCGACCGGGGAGACCGCCGCCGATCCAGCTGGCACCGCCCCCGGCGCCGCCTTCGCCGCCTTCCTCGCCCTGATCGTCGGTGAGGCCTCCGGCGTCGAATTGGATGACTACCCCATGAAATACGCCACCCTCGCCGACATGGTCACCCGCTTCGGGCAGACCGAACTGGTGCAGCTCACCGACACGCTGCACCGCCCGCCGAGCACGATCGACACCACGCGCGTGCAGATCGCGATCCACGATGCGCAGATGGAGGTCGACAGCGCGATCGGGCGCATCTACCGTCTGCCCTTGGCGGGGTGCGTACGCCCGCCGGTGCCCCCTGCGACCGAGCCGTCTGTTGTGGCGCCGCCCCAGCTCACCCGCCTGACGTGCGACATCGCACGCTATTTCCTGTACGACGACGCAGCCCCCGAGAACGAGGTGGTGCGTCGCTACAAACAGGCCCGGGCCACGCTGGACGACCTTGCCAGCGGCACCCTGCAGCTCGCGTGCCCCTGGGGCGGTTCGCCCGGCGAATTGATCGCCGCCGATGCCCAGTCGGGCAGCGCCGAGGTGTACGACTTCTTCGCCCCGCGCCAGATCACAGACGACGCCCTGCGCGGCTTCTGATCCCTTCTGCCGGCCCCCCGGCCGGCACGCTCGATCGAGCATCCCCGCGCGCCGCCATGCTCCGCGCAATCTGATCGGCCGCCTCTGCCGACAATGAACCCCTTCATTTGGCGCTCCGGGCGCATGAGGACGAAGATCGCGGCACATCCACTGCCCGCGACCTGCGACCGATCCCATGCTGGCCCGCGCTCTCTCCCTTCGTTTCACCCCTCCTGCTGCCACGGGTTGCTGCTGATGGCCGCCGAGCCGATCGACTTCATGGCGCTCGAGCCGCTGTTGCTCGACCGCCTGCGCGCCGCGCTGCCGGCGCACGTGCATGTGCTGGCGGCGCGCGACCTGGCGGGGCTGACCGAGGGCACCCAGCTCACCCCGGCGGTGCATGTGTTGTACCGCGACTACCGCCCGGGCCGCGCGCCCGCGAGCGGATGGGAGGAGCTGGATCAGCTCTGGCTCACCGTGATCGCCGTGCGCAACGTGAGCACGCTGTCCACCAACGAGGCCGTGCGGGCCGATGCGGGCCCGTTGATGGGGGCGGTGATCGGCGCCCTGGGCGGATGGCGGCCGGACCTGCGCGGCTACAAGCCGCTGAGCCTGGATGGGGCGCCGGCCGCCGGCTATCGCGCGGGGTTCGGCTACTTCCCGCTGGGATGGCGCGCGCCGATGCGAGTGCGTGCGGCCTGCACAGGAGAGCCGTAACGATGAAACGCTGAGCGCCGACCTGAATGCATGCCGGCCGCGCCGCAGCGGCGCGATGCCTAGCAACACCCCCCGACCGCAACCATGGAGACCCCGAGATGACGCGGATCAAACTGAAGTCGGCCCATACCCATGCGGGCCGCAAGTACCCCGCCGGCGCCGAGCTGACGATGCCGGCGCCGCAGGCCGACTGGCTGATCGGCATTGGCGTGGCCATGCCCGCCCCCCCGCCTGCCGCGGGCGATGAAGCCCCGGCGAAACCCCCGAAAGCCAAGGAGTAACGCATGAACCAGAACACCCCGATCATTTGGGACGGGCAAGGGCCGGTAATGATCGGTCGCTACGACCCGATCAATGGCACGCCCGACATGGGCTATCTCGTGGATCTGTACCGCATCGGCTGCGGCACCTCGTCGCTCACCACGTCGCTGTCGGTCGAGAAGGCGCGGATCGCGGAGAGCTGCTCGGGCCAGCGCCTGACCCTGAAGGAGCGCACCACGGGCAAGAGTCTTTCCGTCTCGCTCTCCATGGTGCAGTTCTCGGGCCGCACCCTCGCCGCCGCCTTCTATGGCGACGCCGTGCTGCAGGCCGCGGGCACGGTGACCTCCGAAGTCCTGCCCCAGCTCGCCGTCGGCGACTACTTCACGCTGCGCCACCCCGACGTGACCAACGTCGTGATCGAGGACAGCACTGCGGTGACCCCGCTCGTGTACGTCCTCGATACGCACTATGCGATCGAGGACGCGAAGCACGCCCGCTGCCGCCTGATCGCGCACCCCGCCGCCCACGTCGAGCCGGTCAAGGTCGATTACAGCTACGGCGAATACACCAACATCGCCGCATTCGCGACGACGAACGTGGAGCGCGGGGTGATCTTCAATGGCGTCAACGACGACGGCCAGCGGGCACGCATCGTGATCCCGCGCGTGAGTCTTGCGATGGGGGGCGATTTCTCGTGGCTCGGCGACGACGAGGCGTCGCTGGAACTGAGCGGCGAGGCGCTCTTCGTGAGCGAGATGCAGTCCGACGCCGACTACGGCGGCTTCATGCGGATCAGCTTGATCTGATCCAGCCTCGCAGGGCGCTCGTGATCCAGGCGGGCGCCCACACCGGCAAGGCTGTGTCGATGCCCCGGCAGCGCTAGGCGGGGCTTACGACATGGCCTGGCCGATCAGGTCCAGCACGGCCAGCACGACGCCCAGGCCGAGCGCCAGCAAGGCGCCGGTGATGGCCCAGCCCGCACAGCCCAGGCTGACCAGGAACAGCAGCAAGGCCAGGGCGAAGCATTGAAGAGATAAGCGCGTCATGGCGAACCCGATCGAAACCAACGTCGTCATTAAAGTGGACACCGCCGGCGATGGCAAGCTGGCGGCGCTGTCGCGCGAGGTGGCCGGCCTGGGCGAGGGGGCGGGCGATGCGGCGCCCGAGTTTCAGCGCCTGGCCGAGGAGATCGACGGCCTGGCCGCGAAGGAGCGCTTGGTCGGCGCGTTTGCCGAGGCCAAGCGCGAGACGGTGGCCTACGCCGAGGCGCTGCAGACCGCACAGGCGGCCACGCGCGCCGCGGCCCAGGAGCTACGGGCCAAGCAGGCGACGCTCGCTGCAGCCACTACGGCCGAGCGCGAGGCCGCAGCGGCGCTCGGCGAAGCCCGCACGCGTCACGACGAGCTGAAGGTGTCGGTGGCCGCCGCCGCGGCCGAGCTCAAGTCCCTGCGCGCTGCTTCGAAGGCGAGCGGCGCCGACACCGCCGAGTACGCCGGCCAGATCCGCGAGGCGCGGACACGGCTTGCGGAGCTGCGCAAGGAGAGCGCGACCGTCGGGCAGGCCGTGCGCACGCTCGCCGGCGATTACCGACCAACGGCGCAAGCACTCAAGGAAGCCGGGAGTGCGGCCGACAAGGCGCAGCGCGCGTTCGAGCAGAACCGCCACGAGGCCGGCCGCGCCAAGACGGCCTACGAGGCGCAGCGCCTGGCGCTGCACAACACCCGCCAGGCGCTGGCCAGCGCGGGCATCGCATCGACCGATCTGGCCGGCGCCCAGGTGCGCCTGGCGGGCAGTGCGCAGCAGGCGGCGCAGCGCGCCGGGGAGTTGCGCGCTCGCCTGGCAAGCGTAGGCAGCACTGCCCAGGCGGCAGGCGCACAGACGGAAAAGGGGTTTTCGCAGGCGGCAAAGGGGGTGCGCTCGATCTCCGAGCAGCTCTCGACCGTGCAGTCGCGCCTGCTGCAGTTCGCGGGGGCGCAGCTCGGCCTGCAGACCGCAATCGACCTGGGGCGCACTGCGGACGAGTACGCCAACCTCGGCGCCCGCATCGACCTGGTCAACAGCAGCCAGGCGGGGTTCAACCTCACCCTGGCCCAGACCGCCGAGCTCGCCCGGGCGACATACTCGGGGCTCGAGAGCACCACCGGCCTGGTCGGCGCACTCGCGCGTGCCGGCGAGGAGGTGGGCCTGACGCAAGAAGGCGTTCTCCGCCTGACCGAGTCCATCAACAAGGCCAACCAGGTCTCGGGCGCGTCGGCGGCCAGCGCGGACGCCGCCCTCACACAGCTGATCCAGGGCCTGCAGTCGGGCACGCTGCGTGGCGACGAGTTCAATTCGGTGATGGAGCAATCGCCACGCCTGGCAAAGGCGCTGGCCGACGGACTGGGCGTGCCGATCGGCGCCCTGCGCGCAATGGCCGAGCAAGGCAAGCTCACCAGCGAGGTGGTGATCTCGGCATTGCAGTCGCAGGCGCGCACCATCGACGCGGAGTTCGCCAAACTTCCGCTGACCATTGGCCGCTCGCTCACCAACCTGTCGACGAACTGGACGCAGTTCATCGGCGAGCTCGACCAGGCGAACGGGGCTTCCGCCACCGTGGCGCGTGCCTTGGAGGGTGTCGCCAACAACCTCGACGACATTGCCAAGCTGGCTGTCGTGGCCGGCGAAGTGGGGCTGGCGGTGTTTGCCGCCAAGCTGATCCCACAGGTGACCAAGTTTGGCGCCGAAGCCCTGGCGGCCACCAAGGGGGTGGGCGGGCTGCGCGCCGGCCTGGCCGCATTACCAGGGACGGTGAAGATCGCCCTTGCGGTGGTCGGCTACGAAGTGCTGACCACGGTGGGTAAGGCCATCGGCGAAACCGTCGCGAGCTGGGGCGAGGCGGGCGATGCGATGCGGCGCGCCGAGCAGACCATGCGCGAGGCCACGCGCGGCATGATCGCCAACGGTCAGACGCTCGCCTACCAGAACGAAGCCTACCGCAATGCGGTGGTGCTGACGGCGGGCGAGGTCGCGCGCCTGTCCGAGGCCGAGCGCACGGCGTACTTCGAGCGCCTGGACGGCGCCCGCAAGTACTACGCGGGCGCGCAGATGGCCATCCAGGGCGCCAAGGAGTTCGGCATTGCGAGCGAGTTCTCGGCCGAGCAGACGGCGGCCGGGATGAAGCGGGCCCGCGAAGGGATGGCCGCGTTCGAGGTCGGCGTGCGGATGAGCCGTGCCGAGATCGAGGCGCTGCTGTCCGTCGATGCGTCGCTCTTCATCGCGCAGTTCGACGAGCTCGCGGCCAAGGGGAAGGATGCAGCCGCAGCCCTGCAGGAAGTCGGCAAGGGGTTCGACGCCAGCGCGCTCGAGAGCGTGCAAGGTTTCAGCCAGGCGCTGGTCGAGCTCAAGAACACCGGGAAGATCTCCGCCGACGAGATGGGGGCCGCGTGGCAGCAGGCACTTGCCAAGCTCGACGGTGCGCAGCTGAACCAGTTCATGATCACCGCCCAAGCCGCGTTCGGAGAGTCTCAGCGCGATGTCGAGGCGCTGGCGGCCGCAATGGACGGGGCGTTGCGCGCGAGCATTGCCGCCACCGGGCAGGACTTTGCGCAGCTCTCATCCGGGATATCGAGCGGCGCGCAGTCGGCTCTTGGGCATCTGGCCACGCTCGAGGCCGGGTTCGACAAGCTGAAGGCCGCGGGTGTCGATACCAACGCTGCGCTCATCGGCGCGATCGACTTTGCGGTGGAGGCTGGCGATTCCGCCGCGGCCCTTACCGTGCTGCGCCAGGATGTCGAGCGCCTGGGACGTGAGGGAAAGCTCTCGGCTGACCAGGTTGCGGAGGCAATCGAGAAGATCGGCAAGAAGGCCGACGAGGTGCAACCTGGTATCAACTCGGTGGAAGAGGCTTTCCGCAAGCTGGGGGTGACGTCGCAGCAGCAGATGGACCGCGCGGCCACAGAGGCGAAGCGGGCGTTCGAGGTGATTCGGAACTCGGGCAAGGCGACGGCGGAGGAGCTCCAGGCCGCGTTCACCGCCTACGCCGAGCAGGCGGTGGCGGCCAATGGCGGCGTGGCCGATGCGACCCTGAAGGCCCAGGCGTCGGCGCTGGGCCTGGCGGTGGAGGTCGACAAGACCGGCAAGGTGATCGTGCAGACGATGGCCGAGGCGGCGTTCGGCGTGAAGGGCGCCGACCAGGCGCTGAAGGATGCAGCCGGCAGTGCGGGCGAGCTCGGCGAGGCGGCGAAGGATGCCGGCAAGTCGATGGTGGAGGCCGCGCGCGAGCAGAACGCGGCGGTGAAGTCGGTGACGGTGTCGCTGGTGGATGCGACGACGGCGCAGAGCCGCTATGCGGATGAGGCGAAGCGGGTGGCGTCGGCGGTCTACAACAGCGCGCTCGACCAGGCGAACTCGTTCCGCGCGAGCGCGGGGGCAATCGACGGTGCGCGTGCGGCGGCACGGCTCTACATCGAAGAGATGGAGCGCCTGGACGCCAGGCAGCAGGAGTTCAGCAGCAACGCGGCCGAGGGCGTGGAGCAGCTGCGCCTGCGGCTGCTGGAGCTGAACGGGACCGAGGAGCAGATCGCCAGCGCGCGCCAGTCGCGCGACCAGGCCGAGGTGCTGCGCACGATCGAGCTGACGCGGCTGGATCTGCGCCGGGCCGAGCTGCGAAAGGATGCGGGCGAGGTGGAGCGGCTGCAGCGCGAAATCAATTTGCTGCAGGAGCAACTTGGGCTGATCGATCAGATCTACCGCGCGGAGCGGCGCAACCGCAGCAATGCGGCGTCGACGGCGGGTATGGGCGGCGCGGGGGCGACCTCGAGCGGCTCGGCGGCTGGCGCGGGGGTGCAGGCGGCGGCGCCGTCGCAAACCTTCGGTGCCAAGCAAACCACACTCAACATCAATCTGCCGGGCTCGGGCATCTTCTCAGGCGACCGGGCGAGCCTGGAGGCTTTCGCCCGCCAGCTCGGGCCGGTGATCACGGATCTGCAAAGGAAAGGGGCGCTGTAAATGTCGATCTCGGTGAACCGGATCCTCTCGAACAAGGACAACCGCGTGTCGGCCGCGACGCTGACGGCGAGCGCACAGCGCGCCAGCGACGACGTGCGCCTGGTGGCGCAGTCGCGCCAGGGCGGCGGCCGGCTGGTGGTGAGCGGGAGCTATACGGGCGCGGCGGATACGGTGGTGGATGTGGAGGTGGTGTCGGGCTTGGGCGGGGCGCTGATGCCGTCGGCGCCGGTGATTCGGGGCGTGGGCAATGGGGTGCTGTCGATCGACGCGCTCGATGTGTCGGCGGTGCCGGAGTCGCTGACCTTTGCGCTGCTCGACGCGGGCACGGAGCCCGTGCCCGCGGCGCTGGAATTCTACGGGGCGGCGCTTGTGGCGCGGGCCACCGGCGCGGCGGGCAACGCGCTGTCGCTGTCGGTGACGCGCAATCTGACGCTGACGCCGATGCAGTACGCGACGCTCGAGCCGATTGCGGCCGGAACGGACAGCCTGGAGGGGCCGCAGTGGGACTGGGGCCAGCCGGCGGCGACGGACGCGGGCATCCCGGATGCGGCGCTGCGGGTGCAGTTCGAGGGCTTTCCGGCGGTGCATCGGGCGTGGAAGACGTGGGAGGGCGGCCGGTTCGTGTATCGGCTGGATCCGGCGACGGCCTACGAGATTCCGGCGGATGTGCGGCTGCTCCAGGTCGCGGGCGACTACGCGCTGTCGCTGACGGATGGCGTGAGCACCGAGGTGTATGCGGCGGTGACGATCTACGACTTCTTGAGCCAGGTGGAGGCGCGCAGCGCGCTGGCGCGGGTGCGCGGCCTGGTGGCACGCGATACGGCGCCGGGTGGCATGGCGGTGACGGATATCCCGCTGCGCACCGATGCGCATGCGCTGCCGGCGACGGGCGGCGTGGTGGAGGTGGTGGAGGTGGCGCCGACGGCGCCGACGGAGAACCTGACGCTGACGTATGCGGGCCAGGGGGCCGGGCTGTGGTCGGTGCGCGGCGGGGTGTCGGGCGAGCTGCCCGCCGCGGTGGCCGGTGATCTGTATACGAGTGGTCCAGTGCGGTTCCGCATTCCGCTCCCTACGAGCAATGCGGAGGGCGCGCGCATCAGCAGCGTGGTGAGCCTCGTCGCGCGAGAGGAGGACGAGGGACTCCCAGGGTTGTGCTTCAAGCCGCTGATGCTGGGTGCGGCGGCGAAGGACAAGAGCATCACGTACACGTACCGCAAGCGCCCGCCGGCCGATTGCGTGTGCGACGACTTGCCGGCGCTTAACCTCTCGGGCGCATGCCTGGGGCTGGATGTGGGAGGTACAGGTATGGCACTCGATGCGGCGTATCAGACGCGGCTGGTGCAGTTGTATGCGTGGCGGGCTGGGTTCGTCGAGACCAATACAGGGATCAAGCAGAGCACGAGCGAGGCCGATCGCGTGTTCTCGGATCGGACGGATATCGAGATCGCAGATCAGACTGTGCGCGCGCTGGCGAGCTGTCTGTCGGAGATCTACGAGGACGCGGGTGCTCTGGCTCAGTGGGATGCGTACTGGGCTGGTCTGCAGACCGATCTGGACCGCTACGAACTGCTGGGCGGGGCGCCGATCAGCGCCCCGCAGTACCTGCCCGGGCTGTCGATCCGGACGATCCAGCCGTCCTCGTCTGAGTCGTCGATCTCGCTGCGCTATATCCGCTCGTCGACGAAAACGGGGCGGCTGTATCGGATCCTGGGGGTGCCGTACGCCTATGACTCCAGCTCGCCGCCGGAGTCGCTGGGGGCAACCGAGCCGAACTGGGTGGGATCCGGCCCGTGGGTGGACAGCACGACGCCATCGATCTCGTACGAGGCGCAGCCGTACTACTGGAAGGCATCGCAGGCGGTGGCGCTCGGCGACAAGATCGATCCCGGTACGGGCTATTTCTATGTGGTCAAGACGGCCGGCGCGACGGGCACGACGGAGCCGACATGGCCGACGGAGGCCGGCGACATCACGGACGGCACGGCAGTCTGGGAGCTGGCCGAAGGGCGCACGAGGATCTATGCATGGACCGGCGACGATTCGTGGCCGCGGCTCGTCGGCTCGCTGATGGACCACGTGCGTGCGTTGGCGGGCATCGTCCCAAAATCTAACGCCAGCAGCGCAGCGAGCGGGGGCAGCTGCTGGCGTGATGTTCCGGACGCTACCCATTGGTGGGTGGACGAGTCCGGCGAGTATCTCCCCGCATTCACGAATCAGCCGTACGTGGCGTCGGTGCTGGGGTGTGACGGCACCCCGGCATCGAGCCAGGAGTTCGGGTTCGGCATCGTTACGGCCTGCGAGCACCGCCTCAAGGACGGCGACAAGTTCACGATCACGATCCGCGGGACCGGGCTCGCGGGCTACAAGCAGGGCGACAAGATCGTGATCCCCGTGGTGGCGGCGAGCAACGCGCCTTTCGTCGGGGGCGCGCCCGGAGATCCGACGCAGACGTGGACGGTGCGCGGGACGGTGTCGGGCGCCCTGCCGGATTGGTCGTTCAGCCCGGCCGCCCCGGCGCAGTACGTGGCCGGGCCGGTGACCGCATCGCTGGCGCCGGGGGGGATCCCGTTCGAGCCGGGCGATGCGATCGACGTGTCGATCGAGGGCGGGTCGCTGCGCTGGCGGCGTGACGGTGGGGCCTGGACGGTGGGCGATATTTTCGGGGTGACCCACGCGCTGGGCGATGGGCTGAACCTGGCGGCGGTATCGGGCGCGGCGCCGAGCTTTGTGGCCGGCGACTCGGCGAGCTACAAGGCGGTGGCGACGTACGGGACGAGCAGGATGCGCCAGCCGCGCATCGGCCAGGGCTTTGCGTGGTCCGGAGATGCGGTGACGATCGACGTGGATCTGCTGGCGGTGCACGACGTGGATGCGGTGCTGCTAGGGCTGCACACGCTGCCGGCCGGCTGCGCTGTGACGATCTCGGGCGGCGTGGCAGCGGTCGGCGAATGGACGGCGACGCCGGCGTGGCATGCATCGGCGGTGCTGGCGGTGCTGCCGGCCGGTACCGCGGCGCGCTATCTGCGGGTCGTGGTAACGGGTGCCGGCGCGGGCGGGTCGATCGGCTGGCTGTGGGCCGGCGTGGGTTGGCAGCCGAGCGTGGGGGCGTCGGATCTGACGATGCGCAGGCAGTACGGCCTGGCGCGCGGCCATGGCATCAACCCGGCGGCGCTGTACCGCGGCCGCGGCACGGGCGGGGCGTGGCGCTGGGAGCTCGACCAGGGCGGCGCGCTGATCGGGGCCAACGTCGACGCGCTGCTGGCGCTGGTGGATCACTCGGCAGAGCAGGGCATGGAGCCGGTGTGCATCGTGCCCGACGTGCGGGTGCCGGCGCGCGCGGCGATCGCGGTGGTCGATGCGGACGAGATCGTGCTGACCGAGCACATGGGCTGGCAGGCCGAGGGCGTGGCCGAGCCGATGGTGTCGGTGGAGCTCCCGTTCAGGGCGGTCCTGGCGTGAGGGCGCAGCTGCGAATCGAGACGGTGCCGCCGGTGGTGCTCGATGTGCTTGAGACCGGCGCCGAGCGCGCTGCGCTGAACGGCGAGGTGCCGAGCGTGGCCGTGGTGCTGGACAACGCGCGCGGCGAGGCGGCCGCGCGGCTGGCGGTGCCGCCGCTGCGGGCGCGGGCGCAGCTGCTGGTGGATGGGGTAGCGGTGTTCGTGGGCTCGGTTCAGGCGGTGACGCTGGCCGACGTGGCGACGCTGTCGCTGGAGGGCTGAGCGGTGATGCGACTGCTGTCTGACGTGCTGCCGCTGCGCGTGGCGGCGGATCTGCCGAAATACCGCGCGGATGCGGCCTCGCGGGTGCTGCCGTGGGTGTATGGCCGCGTGACGCTGGCCCCGGTGCCGCTGGATGAGGCGGGGTTGGAGTGGCTGGTGGCCGATCATCCCGTGGTGGCTGTGGAGGCGGTGCGCGCCGCGGGCAAGGCGCTCGACGGCTGGCAGCTGGTGCAGCGACTGGACGAGACCGGCCGCGCGATCTCGACCGTGCGCGTGACGCGCGCGCCCGAGGCCGAGCTCGCGGTGCAGGTGGTGGGCCGGCGCGACGACACGAGCGGCGCTCTGCTCGAGCACCCGGCGGCGATCGCGGCGGATCTGCTGCGGCGCTGCGGGTGGTCGCCGGCCGCGGATGCGTTCCAGGGGCTGCGGGACGATTTCCCGGGCCTCGCGCTCGGGATGGTGTTCGCCGAGCGCGACACGCGGGTGCGCGCGGCGATCGCGCAGGTGATCGAGCCGCTGGGCGCGGTGTGGGTCGCGGACCCGCCGACCGCGCGGCGCCG